>CAZZZM010000077.1:9820-11735 GCA_964658465.1 uncultured Nakamurella sp. | reverse complement strand
TGAACGGCCGCATGCCCTGGCGGGCGAGTTCGTCGGCGCGTTCGTTCATCGGGTCGCCGGCGTGGCCCTTGACCCAGTGCCAGGCGACCTCGTGGCGCTGGGCCGCCTCGTCGAGCCGTTGCCACAGCTCGACGTTCTTCACCGGCTTCTTGTCGGCGGTCCTCCAGCCGTTGCGCTTCCAACCGTTGAGCCAGCCGGTGATGCCGCCGCGCACGTAGGCCGAGTCGGTGTAGACGTCGACCGCGCAGCCGCGCTTCAGGGCGCCAAGCGATTCGATCGCGGCGAGAAGCTCCATGCGGTTGTTGGTCGTCAGCGCCTCGCCGCCGCACAGCTCCTTCGTCACGTCGCCGAACTTCAGGATGGCGCCCCAGCCGCCGGGGCCGGGATTGCCGGAGCAGGCGCCGTCGGTCCAGATCGCCACGCGTGGGCTCGCGGCCTCGCTCACGCGGCGACGCCCAGTTCGCCGGGGCCGGCGATGCGCTGATGGAAGCGCAGCTTGGCGATGTACTCGGCCGGGTCCTTCGGCTGTACCAGCGCGCCGGGCGGCACATTCAGCCAGTCGACGAGGCGGGTCAGGGCGAATCGCAGGGCCGAGCCGCGCGCCAGCGTCGGCAGCGCGGCGATCTCGGCGGCCGATAGCGCGCGATTGGCGCGATAGGCGGCGATCATGCCGGCGCCCTTGGTGATGTTGTACGACCCGTCCGGCTCGAAGCACCAGGCGTTGAGACAGATCGCCAGATCGTAGGCGTAGAAGTCGGTGCAGGCGAAGTAGAAGTCGATGAGCCCGGCGCGGTCGCCGAGGAACAGCACGTTGTCGGGGAAGAGGTCGGCGTGGATGACGCCGCTCGGCAGGTCCCGCGGCCAATGCTTGGCGAGATGGGCGATCTCGGCATCGACGAGCGCGGTGAGGCCGGCCATGACGCCCTCGGCGCCGTCGCGCGCCCGTTCGAACAGCGGCGCCCACGAATCGAGCGACAGCGCGTTGGGCCGCGTCATCGCGAAGTCGGCGCCGTAGGCGTGCAGGTCGGCAAGCGCCGCGCCGGCGGCGGCGCAATGCGCCTGGGTCGGGCGACGCACCGACAGGCCCTCGAGGAAGGTGACCATCGCCGCCGGCCGCCCCGCGAGGCGCCCGAGCGCGCCGCCGTCGCGCGTCTTGACCGGCTGCGGGCAGCGCAGCCCGTTCCCCGCGAGATGCTCCATCAGCGCGATGAAGAACGGCAGGTCGCCCTCGGCCACCCGCTTCTCGTAGAGCGTGAGGATGAACGAGCCCGCAGCGGCGTGGAGCAGGAAGTTCGAATTCTCGACGCCCTCGGCGATGCCCTTCATCGAATAGAGCTGGCCGACCTCGTAGGCCGCGAGGAAGCGCGCCAGCTCGTCGTCGGAGACTTCGGTGTAGACGGCCATCAGGCGGCCGCTCTCGGAGCTTCAGTCATCTTTCGTCCCCCGACGCGCGAGCTGAGGCTTCTAGAGCAAACACCCAGCCGGAAGCCAGAGTGGCGCCGGACGGCCTCCCGGGAAGACGCCCTGACGGCGATGCGTACGAATTGAGCAGATTTTCTTTGCGGTGATCCGGCGACCTGTTGAAACCAAACGTGAATTTCAGCCCACTCTGCCGTTCGGAGTCGTGACATCAGGAGGCAATTCGGCTAATCAACATGCGGCACGAGGACAGCTCTTCTGCGGAATGAGCGTTTCGTGTGACGGCCAAGTCAGGGGAGGAAGATTCACCCGTCGCGGCTCGAAGCAGCCGCCCCTCGCGAGAGGGCCCAAAAGACGGGGGATCGCCACAGGGCTGCGGAAGGCGAGGCTCGATGCCTTCGAGCTTCGCCTTTCTGCTATCTGGGTTCGCGCAGGTCCGGGCCTACGGGAAAACCCAGTACGGCAGGTACGGCGTCCGATAGCGATATTGCGTGTG
>CAZZZM010000077.1:4423-9720 GCA_964658465.1 uncultured Nakamurella sp. | reverse complement strand
CGCGTCGTCGGCATCGCGCCGGGCATCACCGCCACGGAGGGTAATGCCGACTTCCCGCAAGAAATGACCGACGCCCTGGTCCAGCGCACGCCGCTCGGCCGCGTCGGGCAGCCGGCTGACATCGCCGCGGCGGTCGCCTTCGTCGTGTCGGAGGACGGGCGCTGGATCACCGGCGAGACGATCCAGGTCGGCGGCGGCCTGCTGCTCTGACGGAGACCGGCGCCCCGCGCCGGGCTCTCACCACCGGCGGGTCCTATGCTAGGGAAGCGGGTCCGGCCCTGGCGCCGGGCCCGCCACAGGACCCACCGTGCCCCGCACCGCGCTCTACACCGGCTCCTTCGACCCCGTCACCAACGGCCATGTCGCGCTGATCGCCGCCGCAGCGGCGTTCTGCGACCGGCTCGTCGTGGCGATCGGCGTGCACCCGGGCAAGACGCCAATGTTCTCGGTCGAGGAGCGCCGCGCGATGATCGAAGCGAGCTGCGGCGCGGTCCTCGCCGGCACCGGTTGCATGCTGGAGGTCGCGACCTTCGACGGGCTCGCCGTCGAGGCGGCGCGCGCGCATCGCGCAACCCTGATCCTGCGCGGCCTGCGCGACGGCTCCGACCTCGACTACGAGATGCCGATGGCCGGCATGAACGCCGCCATGGCCGGCGAGGTGCAGACCATCTTCCTGCCGGCGCCACCGGCCGTGCGTCACATTACGGCGACATTGGTGCGGCAGATCGCGCGGATGGGCGGCGACGCCTCCGCCTTCGTGCCCGCGCCCGTCGCGGCGGCGCTGAAGGCCAAGCTCGCCGACGCCAGCCAAAAACCGACAAGCCAACCCTGAGGAACGCTTTCATGGAACTCGACCGCCGCGCCCTTCTCGGCGCCGCCGCCACACTCGCGCTGGCCGGCACCGCCCGCGCCGCGACCGACCCCGCCAACGAGATCGTGCTGACCACGAAATACGGCAAGGCCGTCATCCAGCTGCGCCCCGACCTCGCGCCGAAGGCGGTGAAGCAGATGGAGACGCTGACCAAGGAGGGCTTCTACAACGGCCTGAAGTTCCACCGCGTGATCGACGGCTTCATGGCGCAGACGGGCGACCCGACCGGCACCGGCTCGGGCGGCTCGAAGCTGCCGGACCTGCCGGCCGAGTTCTCCGACGCGCCGTTCGAGCGCGGCACGGTCGGCATGGCGCGCACGCAGGACCCGAACTCCGCCAACTCGCAGTTCTTCATCTGCTTCAAGCCGGCGCCGTTCCTCAACAATCAGTACACGGTCGTCGGCCAGGTCGTCTCCGGCATGGACTCGATCGACAAGATCAAGCGCGGCGAGGAGGGCTCGGGCACGGTCGACAATCCCGACACGATCGTCTCGATGAAGATGGCCAAGTAGGCTCGCAATGGCGCGGCGCGCCGCCCTCGTCGCGCCGTTCGTCCTCTCGGCGGCGTGCCTTCTCCTAAGCGGAGCAGGCGCGCTTGCCGCCGCGCCGGGCGATGCGCCGGACAACGTGCCGCGCGACGTCGCCCGTTCGATCGCCCGGTGCTGGCACCCGCCGCACGAGGGCGACGAGATCACGCTGCGCATGAGCTTCCGCCGCGACGGCTCGATCTTCGGCAAGCCGCGCATCACCTACGAGAAAGCGTCCGGCGGTGCCGACGGCGAGGCGGCGCTCGCCAACTCGATCTTCGAGGCGATCCAGGCCTGCAGCCCGCTGCAGTTTACCCCGTCGCTCGGAGCCGCTATTGCGGGCCGCACGTTCCTCATCCGCTTCGTCGCGAACCGCAGGGAACAGCGCGCGGTGCTCTGAGCGCCGCGGCGAGACACAACCAAGATCTAGCAAGGAGTCATTGAATGGCCGAGCCCGGCAACACCCTCACGCTCGAAACGACGAAAGGCCCCGTCGTGATCGAGATGCGTCCCGATCTCGCGCCGAACCATGTCGAGCACATCAAGAAGCTCGTCGGCGAGAAGTTCTACGACGGCATCGTCTTCCACCGCGTGATCGACGGCTTCATGGCGCAGACCGGCTGCCCCAACGGCACCGGCATGGGCGGCTCGAAGTACCCGAACCTGAAGCAGGAGTTCAACGCCGAGCCGCACGTGCGCGGCACCTGCTCGATGGCCCGCGCGCAGGACCCGAACTCCGCCAACTCGCAGTTCTTCATCTGCTTCGGCGACGCGAGCTTCCTCAACAAGCAGTACACGGTGTGGGGCAAGGTGGTCTCCGGCATGGAGAACGTCGACAAGATCAAGCGCGGCGAGCCCGTGCGCGACCCCGACAAGATCGTCTCCGCCACGCTCAGCTGAGCCTCGCGCCTCCCCTTCTCCCGCTTGCGGGAGAAGGTGGCCAGACGAAGTCGGGTCGGATGAGGGGCCTCGCCGCCTCTCCGATCCGACCCACGAGGCCGCCTTCTCCCGCGTGGGAAGGCCCGATCCCCGCCCCCTGCCCCATGCGCGTCGACCTCTTCGACTTCACCCTGCCCCCCGACCGCATCGCCCTGCGGCCGGCGGAGCCGCGCGAGTCGGCGCGCCTCCTCGACATCGCCCCCGACGCGCCGCTGGCCGACCGTCGCATCGCCGACCTCCCCACCCTGCTCCGCCCCGGCGACGTGCTCGTCGTCAACGACACGCGCGTGATCCCCGCCCGCCTTTCGGGCGTGCGACGGCGCGCGGGCACCGAGGCGCGCATCGAGGCGACCCTCATCCGCCGCACCGCCCCCGACACCTGGCGCGCCTTCCTGAAGCCCGCGAAGAAGGTCGCCGACGGCGAGGCCATCGCCTTCGGCCGCGCCGACGATGCGCTCGACGCCGTCTGCCTCGAGCATGTCGGCGACGGCGAGGTGGCGCTGCGCTTCTCGTGCGCCGGCGCCGAACTCGACGCCGCGCTCGCCCGCCACGGGAGGATGCCGCTGCCGCCCTACATCGCCGGCAAGCGCCCCGTCGACGCGCAGGACGACGCCGACTACCAGACGATCTTCGCGCGCGAGCCCGGCGCCGTCGCCGCGCCGACGGCGAGCCTGCACTTCACCCCCGCGCTGCTCGACGCGATCCGCGCGCGCGGCGTCGCAATCGCGACCCTCACCCTGCACGTCGGCGCCGGCACGTTCCTGCCCGTGAAGGCCGAGGACACAAACGACCACCGCATGCACGCCGAATGGGGCGCGATCGACGCCGCCACCGCCGCGCTGCTGAACGAAGCGCGCGCGAAGGGCGGCCGCCTCGTCGCCGCCGGCACGACGAGCCTGCGGCTCCTCGAATCCGCGGCGCGCGAGGACGGCACCATCGAGCCCTTCCACGGCGAGACCTCGATCTTCATCGCGCCCGGCTACCGCTTCCGCGCCGTCGATTGTCTGCTCACCAACTTCCACCTGCCGCGCTCGACCCTCTTCATGCTGGTCGCCGCCTTCGCCGGGCTCGAGCGCATGCAGGCGGCCTACGCGCACGCCATCGCCGAACACTACCGCTTCTATTCCTACGGCGACGCCTGCTTCCTGCATCGGGCCCCCGCATGAGCTTCGGCTACAAGCTCATCGCGCAGGACGGCCGCGCGCGCCGCGGCGAGATCACGACGTCGCGCGGAACAATCCAGACGCCGGCGTTCATGCCCGTCGGCACGGCGGCGACGGTGAAGGCCATGCATCCGCACGAGGTGCGCGCGCTCGGCGCCGACATCGTGCTCGGCAACGTCTACCACCTGATGCTGCGGCCGGGCGCTGAGCGCGTCGCCTCGCTCGGCGGCCTGCACCGCTTCATGCGCTGGCCGCACCCGATCCTCACCGATTCCGGCGGCTTCCAGGTCATGTCGCTGGCCAAGCTCCGCAAGCTCGACGAGCAAGGGGTGACCTTCCAGTCGCACCTCGACGGCTCGCGCCACGTGCTGACGCCGGAGCGCTCGATCGAGATCCAGGGCCTGCTTGGCTCGGACATCCAGATGCAGCTCGACGAGTGTATCCGGCTGCCCGCCCCCGAGGCCGAGGTCGAGCGGGCGATGCGGCTCTCGCTGCGCTGGGCGGAGCGCTGCAAGGTCGCCTTCGGTGTGCAGGACAACCACGCGCTGTTCGGCATCGTGCAGGGCGGCACGACCCCGGCGCTGCGCCGCGCCAGCGCCGAAGGTTTGACCGCGATCGGCTTCGACGGCTACGCGATCGGCGGCCTCGCGGTCGGCGAGCCGCAGGCCGAGATGCTGGCGACGATCGAGGCGACGATCCCCGCCCTGCCCGCGGACAAGCCGCGCTACCTGATGGGCGTCGGCACGCCCGACGACATCCTGGAGAGCGTCGCACGCGGGGTCGACATGTTCGACTGCGTGATGCCGACGCGGGCCGGGCGCCACGGCCAGGTGTTCACCCGCCACGGCAGGCTGAACCTGCGCAACGCCCGCTTCGCCGACGACCCCGCGCCGATCGACGCCGCCGCTACCAGCGCGGCCGCCCGCGACTACAGCCGCGCCTACCTCCACCACCTCGTCAAGTCCGGCGAGATCTTGGGCATGATGCTGCTGACGGCGATCAACATCGGCTACTACCAGGATCTGATGCGCGAGATGCGCGCCGCCGTCGCGGCGGGCGCGTTCGCGAGCTTCCGCGAGCAGACGCGGCGCGACTGGGGCCTGTCGGACTAGGCCAAAAGAAAACCTCCTCCCGCGGGCGGGAGAAGGTGGTTGCTCGAGACGTATAGTACGAGCGCGAACGCCGCCGGCTTAGTGCGCGACGGTGGTCGTGCGCGTGACGGTGCGGTTCGCCATGTGGTGGCCGACCGCGCAGCCCGCGGCGGCGCCGGCGATGCCGTGATGGGCCATGTGGCCGGCGATCGCGCCGACGATGGCGCCCTTGATGCACCCGCGCGCCTCGGCCTGCGGCGCGGCGAACGTGAGCGCGGCGCCGGTCATCAGGGCGGCGGCGAAAAGCGTTTTCATAGGGTCAGTCCTCCCGGTTGAGTGCGCTCTGAACGGCGAAGCTTGGCCCGGCGTTCCGTGGCTTGAAGGATGAGAAGGTTGGCCCGCGCGGGATCCGCCGTGCGCCGCGCGACGTCGGGCTGCAAGACGCCCTATTCGTTTACCGCCTTCTTTTTGCCCACTTCACCCCAGGCGCGCAGCATGCAACGATTGCACCCGTATTTGGATGGCGCTCGATTTTGCGGGGGTGCGTGATGCGGCGGATTGCTTTGGCCATGCTTGCCACGCTGTCGGTGCCGCTCGCGGCGCACGCCGCCCCGCCCGGCTTCTACGAGGCGCAGGCCGAGTTCGAGAGCGTGTTCAACGTCAGGCTCCGCCAGCTCGTGCAGCTCGACCTCATCGCCGGCGGCTA
>CAZZZM010000077.1:0-4323 GCA_964658465.1 uncultured Nakamurella sp. | reverse complement strand
TGTTCAACGTCAGGCTCCGCCAGCTCGTGCAGCTCGACCTCATCGCCGGCGGCTACACCAACGCGGTGCCGACCGAGCATTTCACGCCCCGCACCTTCAAGGCGGTCCAGCAGTTCCAGTCCGACAACGGCTTCGCGCCGACGGGCCGGCTCGACGGGCCGCAGATCGACCGCCTCGTGCAGGTCTCCAACGGCCCGCTCGGGCTGTGGGGCTTTCGCAAGGTCGTCATCCCCGGCCGCAGCGCGACGATCTGGGTGCCGGAAGGCCTCGGGCTCGACGAGAAGGACAACGGCACCGGCCTCCACTACAGCGACCGGCAGGCCCGCCTATGGCTCGACTTCGTCGCGGTCGGCGGCAAATCCCTGCCGGGCGTGCACGACGGCCTGCTGACCGACCAGGCGCGCAAGGGCTGGGAGCTGCACTACCAGGCGATGAAGGACGACTGGTTCGTCATCTCGACGACCTCGCCCGACGGGCACGACCACTACTACCGCTACCACCAGGACGGCGACGCCGTCGTCGGCTTCGCGCTAGAGTGGGACAACGCCGCCAGCAACGTGAACGCCGAGCGCATCGCGGTGATCGACTCCGCCGTCCTCGGGGCGTCGATGAAGGGCGAGTTCTTCGTCGACCCGCCGGGCGGCGTCGCGCAGGCCGCCGCCCCTCCGCCGGTCGAGCCGCAGCCCGCCGCGCGCGAGACGACGCCCGAGCCGCCGCGCCCGTCGGACCGGGTGACCACCGGCACCGCCTTCTTCGTCTCCGACGACGGCTACCTCGTCACCAACGCGCATGTGGTGGCCGAGTGCACCAAGGTGATGGTGAAGACCGACGACGGGCAGGTGCACGAGGCCGCGCGCACCGCCACCGACACGATCAACGACCTGGCGATCCTCAAGCTCTCCCTGCCGCCGGGCAAGGCGCCGAAGCGGGTCGCCGCGCTGCGCATCGGCACGCGGCTCGGCGAGGGCGTGGAGGCGTTCGGCTTCCCGCACTCCGACCTGCTCTCGACCTCCGGCAATTTCACGCTCGGCAACGTCTCGGCGCTGACCGGGCTGAAGGACGACACGCGCTACCTGCAGGTCTCCGTCCCCGTCCAGGCCGGCAACTCCGGCGGCCCGCTGCTCGACGGCTCCGGCAACCTCGTCGGCGTCGTCTCGGCCAAGCTCGACGCCGTCAAGATGGCCTCGGCCTCCGGCGACCTGCCGCAGAACGTCAACTTCGCCGTGAAGAGCGCGGTGGTCGCCACCTTCCTCGAAGCCAACCGGGTGACCTACAGGACGAGCGCGCCGGGCGGCGCCGCGATGCAGCCCGCCGACATCGCCGACGCGGCGCGGGCGATGAGCGGGTTCGTGGTGTGTCGGTGAGGGCGCGAGGCTCACGAGCCTCCTGGTTCGAGACGCGCCTGCGGCGCTCCTCACCATGAGGGGCCGAGCGGCGAAATGCTCGGGCCCCGCCAATGCCGGCCACACCTACCACCCTCATGGTGAGGAGCCGCGCAGCGGCGTCTCGAACCAGGAGCTCGCGATCCTCGACCTCCGAGCGCTAGCCCCAGAGACGGCGCCTCGCTCTACATCCTGCGCTGCGCCGACGGAAAGCTCACCATCGGCATCACCCGCCGCGAGGTCGACGCGCGCGTCAGCGAGCACCAGAACGGCCTCTCGTCCTTCACCCGCTCGCGCCGTCCCGTTACGCTGATCTTCCCCGAGCACTATCCGTCCCTCACCGACGCCATCGCCGCCGAGCGCCGCATGAAAAGCTGGACGCGCGCGAAAAAGCTTGCCTACGTCGCCGCCGAGTGGGAGCGCCTGCAGCACCTCGCCCGACGGCGCACATCCTCGCGCGACAAGGCCGCGGCCAGCGAGCCTCCTGGTTCGAGACGCGCTCCGCGCTCCTCACCATGAGGGGTCGGGGCAACGGCGCAACAGCACGGCCCCAAGCCGCCTCCCCGACCCTCATGGTGAGGAGCGCCGCAGGCGCGTCTCGAACCAGGACTTTATGATGCTCAACCTAGCCACGCAGAGACCGCCTCGTGGTGCTTCGCCGTCCCTCACCATGAGGCTAATAGGTCGCTTCGGCAGGGGGCAAGATTGCGGGCTCCGGCGATCCCAAATGCGTTTTTCAGCCTAAGTGTTTGGCAAGCCAAGTTTATCAAAGAAGGCTCTGTTTCTTTCCTTGGCGGAATTGAGCAGCCTGTCGAATGATACTACTTCGATGTAAGATTTGTAATTTGGATTGTATCCAAAATAACCGAGGTGGTCGCTTGTCACGCTGAGATTCAATAGTTTACATCGCCTCTCGACTGAAGGCGTGATGTCGCAAATTGCGTAACAGAAACCAGGTATATTTTCGGAACCGGGTATCTGCCGACCACCTGACGTCTTTGCCCCGCCATCTCGTATGCGCTCAAGGTAGCCAAGTGCCTGCTCGATTGGATCCTTATCCTCGCCGGCTCTGGCATCATTTCGCATCGGTCGCTTAATTTCGACAACTACAATAGATGCAAGGGGAAGACGTTGCCCGTCGTTGACAAGGATGGGTTCGTCGAAGACGTTCAGCGCACAGATATCTGGCTCCTTTTTCTCATTTGATGTGGTGATCGGATAGGAAGATAGTGGTTTGTCGGACGCAAGAAAGTCGTGAAACGCAAGACGCTCGTCGATAAGCCATAAATTACAACTCTCGAGCCTGATTTCGTTTGAGGTCTTGCGCATTGGCACTATCAACTCGTGGATCAGGTCTTCGCGGCGATATTTGCCACTCTCGTCGCGTTGGATTGCCTGCTCAAAGATGTCAAGCACCACCTTCCTGTGAAAAACGTAGCTGGCTAGGTCAGACTGCTTTATTGTGTCAACTTTTTCGAGATAACCATCTAACCTTGCCCGATACTGCTCAGGTGATTCGCTGGCAATCGCATTGACGATTGCATGCCCTTCTGAGAGCATGCTGCCCTCAAGATCCGATAGCTGCTTATGGAGAAAAACATCAAGGTCTTTGTCAGAGATTTCCGGATCAACGCTGAATACTTCATGCCCTAAACGAGAAAGCATTGGTCGGTAGCGCGGAGCACGTTTCGCAACGAAGCTTTCCACACGTTCTTTACCGGCCATCTTATTCTCTTCGAGAAAAGTCGCAAGGTAACGCTCCGAGGCGTTCTTCACTGCGCTTTTCATCTGAGTGAGATTGATATTCTGATCTGCAAACAAATCTTCGGGGTCGTCCTCGATATCGAAACCGAATCGCTCGGGACGCACGTGTGCATCTAAAAAAGGCGAGGTGACATAACATGCGTAGATAAAGTCTCCACCCTCCTCCCTCAACCTGCCGTGCAAACCAGCTATCTTTCCAACCAACGGCTCTTCTTCGACAAGTCTGCTTGCTGCACACCATGCAATGAAAGGTTGCTTTGCCGCGCCGATTTTTAATTTTATATGAGTCAAATCGAATGAATTGTCATTCAAGAACAATGTCTCTTTTGTTGCAGACGAATACATATATTCGTCATACAAATCGTCGAGATCGATATTTTCTTCCTCGTCAATAATTTTAATTTTCGGTGAACTGCCTTCTCTCACGTAGTACCATAAGCAGTGCTCCAACAAGCCATTTGCTATTGCTCGAGCGCTTTTCGGCACTTTCTCACGATAAGATTTGTAAAACCCCTGAAGTGTGACACTTGTCTCGATTTCAGCCTGCGACGCAGCTGCCGACTCGTTCAGATTGGCGATACCTTTTTCGGCCAAGAATTCAAAGACCCTCCGCATTTTCTGCTTCGAAATATCTATATAGGTGCTTTGAATGTACGCGCTCGTAAAAGCTTTAAGCCACAAGAGACGCCCGACACCGCGACAACCCTGTTTAGCTTTCCAGTCGCTATCGAGCCGCCTAAACGAATTCAAATTATCATCAGTAAATCCGATCCCATTGTCTATTACTTCAAAACTTTCAATACTATTGAGAGGTGGCGCCCCACGCTTATTCGAGCCGTCATCTAATGCCAGTTGTACCTGAGGCGTCCTTCTGATTTTTATTGTTATCCGCCCCTCACGAATTTCCTTGCCCTGTTTGACAGCCTCTTCGTTGGCGGCAGCAATCGAATGGATCGAATTCACCACAGCTTCAAACAGTGGAAGCAGGCCATGGCTGCGCGGCAGCGGCGTATTGCGTAATCTACCGAGCAAAAAGGTATCCATCTGGGTCTTCCCGAAGCTCTTAAATTTCACCCATCCATCTTCAGCGCCGCAATGAACGCCTCCTGCGGGATCTCGACTTTGCCGAACTGCCGCATCTTCTTCTTGCCCGCCTTCTGCTTCTCCAAGAGCTTCC
>CAZZZM010000076.1:9310-11782 GCA_964658465.1 uncultured Nakamurella sp. | reverse complement strand
GCCGTTGCCCGCCGCGCCGACCTCGCCGACCGTCGCGGTGCCGACGATGCCGAAGCCGCTGTTGCACGCGCCTTCCCCCGCGCCACGAGCGCAGGCGCCGGCCGCCGCGCTTGGGACGACGCCCGCGCCGCAGCCGACCCCGGCAGCGGCCCCGCCGCAATCGCCGGCACCGCGCGCGACGTCTGTCGCGCCGCCACCGGCCGCTCCCGTGGCGATCCCGGCATCGGCCGCGCCCCCGCTCGCACCGCCCGTCGCGCGTCCGGCCCCAGCCGCCGAGCCTGCGCCGCCGCCGGTCGTCCCGCCCTCGCCGCCGCAGGCTTCCCAAGGATCGCCGCCCAACGCGGCGTCCCCGCCGCTGCCGCCGGCACGGCCTGGGGAGACGAAGCCGCGCGGAGCACCCCGCAAGCCGGCCGCCGCCAGGACGCGCGAAAAGGCGGCACCACGAGCGGGCAAGGCCCTCAAGGCGACACCGCGGCATAGAGGAAAGAGCAGACGCTAGGCGCCGACGCCCGCTCTGCGGGCACCCCCTGCTTACTTAAGGTCTTGGACATCTTGATCTGCGAGGATTAGTGTCGTGCGGTGTTGCGCTGCCGCACCACTCAACGCCGCAGCGTCGCCAGGGAGCCCCGCCGAATGGACCGGTCCGAGTCTGGCATCGACGTAACGGGCGAGAGCCCCTACGGCGTCAGCGCCGATGCCGGCTTCGAGCCGAGCAGCCTCCGCATCCCGCGCCGGTCGGTCCCCGCGCCGCAGCCTTTCGAGACGCGGCCGCGCCAGGGGCCGGTCTATGCCGCGCTCGACCTCGGCACCAACAATTGCCGCCTGCTCATCGCCCGCCGTCCGCTGCCGGGCCAGGATCCGGGCGCGTTCCGCATCATCGACAGCTTCTGCCGCATCGTGCGCCTCGGCGAAGGCGTGTCGCGCGAGGGCCGCCTGGCCGAGAGCGCGATCGACCGCACGATCGCGGCCCTGCGGATCTGCCGCGAGAAGATGCGCGCCCGCCACGTCAACCGGGCGCGGCTCGTCGCGACCGAGGCGTGCCGCGCCGCCGCCAACAGCAGCGACTTTCTGGAGCGCGTGCGCGAGGCGACCGGGCTGACGCTCGAGATCGTCGGCCGCGAGACCGAGGCGATGCTGGCGACGGCCGGCTGCGCCAGCCTCGCCGACCCGGAAGCCGACGGCGTCGTGTTGTTCGACATCGGCGGTGGCTCGTCGGAGATCGTATGGCTCGACAGAGCCCGCGCGGGCGCGACGCAGGACGATGCGGCGCTGCGCGCCCGGGTGCGCGCCTGGGATTCGATGCAACTCGGCGTCGTCAGCCTCGCCGAGAAGTTCGGCGGCCAGATCGTGACGCCGGACGTCTACGAGGCCATGGTCGACCATGTGCTCGGCGCGCTCGCGCCTTTCGCCGCGCAGGTGGCCGGAGCGCCGCGCGGCACCCGCTTCCACCTGCTCGGCACCTCGGGCACGGTGACGACGATCGCCGGCGTCTATCTCGGCCTGCCACGCTACGACCGCCGCAAGGTCGACGGGCTCTGGATGAACGAGGCCGACATCGCCGACACGGTGGCGACCCTGCGCGGCATGTCCTACGAGGAGCGGGTGCTGAACGGCTGCATCGGCGCCGACCGCGCCGATCTCGTGCTCGCCGGCTGCGCCATCTTCGAGGCCATCCGCCGGACCTTCCCGGCCGAGCGCGTGCGTATCGCCGACCGTGGCCTGCGCGAGGGCATCCTCATGCAGCTGATGGCCACGGACCGGATGTGGTCGCACGACGGATATTGAAACCAGATGGCAGCTGACTGATGGCACCGCGCGGCGAGCTGAAGACGCGGGTCAAGACCGCGCGCAAGCGCTCGCTCTCCTCCACCCTCTGGCTCGAGCGCCAGCTGAACGATCCCTACGTGCAGCAGGCCAAGCGCGACGGCTATCGTTCGCGGGCCGCCTACAAGCTCCTCGAGATCGACAAGCGCTACCGCATCTTGAAGAGCGGCCAGCGCATCCTCGACCTCGGCGCCGCGCCGGGCGGCTGGGCGCAGGTCGCGGCCGAGAAGGTCGGCGTGGCGAACGGCAAGGGCCAGATCGTCGGCATCGACCTCTTGCCGATCGACCCGCTCGCCGGCGTCACCTTCGAGGTGCTCGACTTCCTGGCGCCCGAGGCCCCCGAGCGTCTCAAGGAATTGATGGGCGGCCCGGCCGACCTCGTGCTCTCCGACATGGCCGCCAACACGACCGGCCACAAGAAGACCGACCATCTGCGCATCATGGGCCTTCTGGAATTGGTCATCGACTTCGCCTGCGAGGTGCTGGCCAAGGACGGCACGCTGCTCGCCAAGGTCTTCCAGGGCGGCACCGAGGCCGAGCTGCTGAAACGTTTGAAGACCGACTTTGCGGTGGTGCACCACGTCAAGCCGGAAGCGAGCCGCGCGGGCTCGGCGGAACTCTACGTGCTCGCGGTGGGCTTCCGCGGCT
>CAZZZM010000076.1:0-9210 GCA_964658465.1 uncultured Nakamurella sp. | reverse complement strand
TCCTGCCCCATCATCACCGCGTTGCGGATCTGGTCGCCGAAATCCTTCATCGCGGCGGGCGAGTGCGGCACCAGCAGCACCTTGGCGGCGGTCGAGGTGCCGAATTCCTTCAGCGTGTCGAAATACTGCGTCAGCAGCAGCATCTGCATGACCTCGGCCGCCGGCACGCCGATGACGTGCTTCTGGAACTCCTCGACCGAGGCCTGGTAGCCTTCCATGATCGCCTTGCGCTGGCCGGCGATGCCCTCGCCCTGCAGGCGCTTCGAGGCGGCCTCCGCCTCGGCGCGCTTGACGACGAGGATCTTCTCCGCCTCGCCCTTCGAGGCCGCGGCGACCTGCAGCCGCGCCTGCGCCTGGATGTCGTTCATCGCCGCCACGACCTGCGAGGCCGGCGTGATGTCGATGACGAGGCAGGAGACGATGATGATGCCGTACTGCCCCATCGCCGGGCCGACGTGCTGCTGGATCGCCACCGAGATGTCGTCCTTGCGCTCGAACACATGGTCGAGGTCCATGGTCGGCACCTGCGAGCGCACCGAGTCGAGCGCGTAGGCGGTGATCTGCGCCTGGATGTCGGCGAGGCCGTAATAGGCCAGCGTCTCGCGTCCCGCCTCGATGCGGTAGTTCACCGCGAAGTGGATCTTCACGAAGACGTTGTCCTTGGTCTTCGTGTCGGCCTCGAGCTGCACCTGGTTGACCATCAAGTTGATGGTCGCCGCGACCCGCTCGATGATCGGGATCTTGACGTTGAGACCCGGCCCCGCGACGCGCGAGAACTTGCCGAAACGCTCGATGATCGCCCGGTCCTGCTGCTCGACCGTGAACAGCCCCATGGCGAGCACGACGAGGCCGACGACGACGAGGATCGCGACGAAGGTCGCGGAGAAGGTGTAGTCGGCGACGTTCATGCGGGCTTCCTGGCGCCGGGACGGCGGCCTGCAATCTATGCGCTCAACATGACGGCGTCATCGCCCTTCGCGACCGGCGTCGCCGGTCCGCCCTCGCACCATGAGACACCAGGCGGTCACGAGCTCCCAGGCGGTGATCGTGTAGACGCTTGTCCGCTCCAAGATGCCGTCGGGCAGGAGCAGCGGCGCGGTCCGCCCGCGCGCCGAGAGCAGAATGGCGAAGGCGATCGCCCCGAGCACCGGCAGGCCGAGGCTCGCGAGGCGATGCACCGGCGGCAACCGCAGCTCGCGGAAGGCGAAGGCCGAGACGAAGCCTGTGGCGTTGCCGAATAAGATCGCCAGCAGCGCGCCGAGCCCGTGCAGGCCCGCGACCCCCGACGTCTCCGGGAACAGCCCGACGAGCGTGATGCCGATGCCGTTCAGCGCGGCGCAGGCGACGAGCGGCCACCGTGCCGCACCGGACAGCGCGCGCGCCGCGGCGAGGCCGGCGACGACGAAGAGCAGGCCTTGCGCGACGAAATCGGCGTTCATCACGGCATGCAGCGGCGAGCAGATGGAGCGCCCGGCGAAGACGATCCCGCAGGCCGGCACGCCGAGGTCGCTGATGTAGTTTCGCGCGTAGCTGTAGGCCGGGGCGAAGGCCGATGCCGCCGCCGCCTCGGCCGCGACGTAAGTGATCGCCGCGGCGCCCCACGCCAGAGCCGCCACGCGCAGGGCTCGGCGCGGCGCCGCCGAGTTCGCGGCCGCTGCGGGGTCGGTCATGAATTCCTTCGGGGCTGCGCCGACGCGGCATATCGCGCGGGCCTCCGGGCGTGTCAAACAGCCGGCGCGGGGCGATCGATCTCCTGCCCCCGCGCGGGAGCAGGATCGCGCACCACGCCCCAAGCCCTTGATCCCGCGCCTCGACTTCCCCCCGCCCCCTCGCTAGAACGGCCGCATCCCCCTCTGGCGGCCCGAAGGCACGAAGCACGGCATGATCGGCACTGGCGTCAACGAGATCCGCGCGGCGTTTCTCGATTATTTCGGCCGCAACGTGCATGAGATCGTGCCGTCGGCCCCGCTCGTGCCGCGCAACGACCCGTCGCTGATGTTCACCAACGCCGGGATGGTTCCGTTCAAGAACGTCTTCACCGGCCACGAGAAGCGGCCCTATTCGCGCGCCGCCTCCAGCCAGAAATGCGTGCGCGCTGGCGGCAAGCACAACGACCTCGACAACGTCGGCTATACCGCGCGCCACCACACGTTCTTCGAGATGCTCGGCAATTTCTCCTTCGGCGATTACTTCAAGGCCGAGGCAATCGAGCTGGCCTGGACGCTCATCACCAAGACCTTCGAGCTGCCGGTCGAGAAGCTTCTCGTCACCGTCTACCACGATGACGAGGAGGCGTTCGGCCTGTGGCGGAAGATCGCCGGCCTGCCCGAGTCGAAGATCATCCGCATCGCCTCGTCGGACAATTTCTGGTCGATGGGCGAGACCGGCCCGTGCGGCCCGTGCTCGGAGATCTTCTACGACCAGGGCGACACGCTTGCCGGCGGCCCGCCCGGGAGCGCCGACCAGGACGGCGACCGCTTCCTGGAGTTCTGGAACCTCGTCTTCATGCAATACGAGCAGGTGACGAAGGACGAGCGTCGCGCGCTGCCGCGCCCCTCGATCGACACCGGCATGGGTCTCGAGCGCATTGCCGCGCTGCTGCAGGGCGTCACCTCGAACTACGACATCGACCTCTTCCGCGTGCTCATCGGCGCCATCGCCGACGCCACGTCGACCGACCCGAACGGACCGCTGCGCGCCAGCCATCGCGTGATCGCCGACCACCTTCGCTCCTGCTCCTTCCTCGTCGCCGACGGCGTGCTGCCGGGCAACGAGGGGCGCGGCTACGTGCTCCGCCGCATCATGCGCCGGGCGATGCGCCACGCGCAGATCCTCGGCGCCAAGGAGCCGCTGATGTGGCGTCTCGTGCCAGCGTTGACGCGCGAGATGGGCCAGGCCTTCCCCGAGCTGTTGCGCGCCGAGGCCCTCATCACCGAGACGCTGCGGCTCGAGGAGACGCGCTTCCGCGTCACGCTGGCGCGCGGCCTCGCCATGCTCGACGAGGAGACGCAGCGCCTGCCCGACAAGGGCACGCTGCCGGGCGAGATCGCCTTCCGGCTCTACGACACCTATGGTTTTCCCCTCGACCTGACGCAGGACGCGCTGCGCGCCAAGAACCTCGGGGTCGACCTCGCCGGCTTCAATGCCGCGATGGCGAAGCAGAAGGCGGACGCGCGCGCCGCGTGGTCGGGCTCGGGCGACGCGGCCTCGGAAACGTACTGGTTCGGCATCCGCGACGCCGCCGGCGCCACCGACTTCCTCGGCTATGCGACCGAGCGGGTCGAGGCGAAGGTCATGGCGATCGTCAAGGACGGCGCCGAGGTCGAGCGCGTCGCGGCCGGCGATGAAGCGACGATCGTTTTGAACCAAACGCCGTTCTACGGCGAGTCCGGCGGCCAGGTCGGCGATACCGGCGTGCTCGCGGCGGACGGCGTGCGCTTCCGCGTCACCGATACGCAAAAGAAGCTCGGCAATCTCTTCGTGCACGACGGCAAGGTCGAGGACGGTGCCATCACGAAGGGCATGACGCTCGACTGCATCGTCGACCACGCGCGGCGCGGAAAGATCCGCGCCAACCATTCCGCCACCCATCTCCTGCACGAGGCGCTGCGGCTGACGCTCGGCGACCACGTCGCGCAGAAAGGCTCGCTGGTGGCGCCGGAGCGCCTGCGCTTCGATTTCGCGCATCCGAAGCCGATCTCGGCCGACGAACTCGCGAAGATCGAGGACATCGCCAATCGCGCGGTGCTCGAGAACGCCGAGGTGCTGACGCGGCAGATGGGCATCGAGGAGGCGCGCAAGACCGGCGCGCGCGCTCTGTTCGGCGAGAAATACGGCGACGAGGTCCGCGTCGTCTCGATGGGCCTGGCGCAGGACGGGGACGACGCCGACCCGCACGGGCCGGCCTTTTCGGTGGAATTGTGCGGCGGCACGCATGTCGCGCGCACCGGCGACATCGGCCTCATCACGGTGGTCGGCGAGAGTGCCGTCGCATCCGGCGTACGCCGCGTCGAGGCGAAGACCGGCGCCGCCGCGCGCCATCACCTCAACGCGCGCGCGAGCACGCTGGAACAGCTGGCCGGTCTCCTCAAGTCGCGGGAGGACGAGGCGGCGAAGCGCCTCGCCGCGCTGCTCGACGAGCGCAAGAAGCTCGACCGCGAGCTGTCGGACGCGCGCAAGAAGCTGGCGATGGGCGGCGGTGGCGGCGACGCGCCGGCCTTCGCCGAGATCGGCGGCATAAAATATCTCGGCAAGGCGGTGAGCGGCGTCGAGATGAAGGATCTGAAGGCGCTCGCCGACGAGGCCAAGCAGACGATCGGCTCCGGCATCGTCGCGATCGTCGGCGTCGCTGCAGACGGCAAGGCCGGCGTCGTCGTCGGCGTGACCGAGGATCTCACGTCGCGGTTCGATGCGGTGGCGCTGGTGCGCGCCGCGGCGGCCGAGCTCGGCGGCAAGGGCGGCGGCGGCCGCCGCGACATGGCGCAGGCCGGCGGACCTGATGGGCAGGCCTCGCAGAAGGCCATCGACGCGGTCGGGGCGATGCTGCAGCGGGAGGCGGCGTAGGCCCTCTCCATTCCCGCTCCCCGGAGCGGTGGCCCGACAACGTCGGGCCGGACGAGGCGCCGGGCGTAGTGCTCCATGCCAACCATAATTGACCTTCAAGCGCGTCCGTCAGCCGACCCCGCGTCGCGGGGCCTTCGCCCGCCAGCGGGTCGAGAGAACATCCTCCAATGAGCGACGCCTCGGACGGCCTGCCCATGCCGCGTCGCGTGTGGGCGATGGTGGCGATCGGCCTCGGCATCGCGATGGCGGTGCTCGACACCTCGATCGCCAACGTCGCGCTCCCCACCATCGCGCACCGTCTGCACGTCGCGCCGGCGGCGGCGACCTGGGTCGTCAACGCCTACCAGATCGCGACGATCGTCACGCTCCTCCCCATCGCCGCGCTCGGCGAGCGGCTCGGCTATCGCCGCGTCTATCTCGCCGGCCTGGTGGTCTTCGTGATCGGCTCGCTCGGCTGCGCGCTGTCGCAGACGCTGCCGGTGCTCGTCGCCGCCCGCATCCTGCAAGGTGTGGGCGCGTCGGGCCTCATGGGCATGAACGGCGCGCTGGTGCGCCATACCTGGCCCCATCGGCTGCTCGGGCGCGGCGTCGGGATCAACGCCCTCGTCGTGTCGCTCGCCGCCGCCGTCGCCCCGACGATCGCCGCCGGCATCCTGGCGGTCGGCTCGTGGGAATGGCTGTTCGCGATCAACGTGCCGCTCGGCCTCGCCAATTTGGTGCTCGCCTCGCGCGCGCTGCCGTGGTTCGCGCCGGCGGATCGCCCCTTCGACGGCGCCAGCGCGGCGCTCAACGCGCTGTTCTTCGGTCTCGTCTTCGTCGGCGCCGATGCCCTGACGCGGGGCGGCGCCGAGACCCTCGCCGCCATTGTCGAGATCGCGATCGCGGTCGGCGCCGGCATCGTGCTGTGGCGGCGGGCGCAGCGGCGCACGGCGCCGCTCATCCCCGTCGACCTGCTGCGCCAGCCGGTCTTCGCGCTGTCGGTCGCGACCTCCGTCGCCGCGTTCACGGCCTACATGCTCGCCTATGTCGCCCTGCCCTTCTATTTCGAGAGCGTGATGCATCGCGACGCCGTGCAGACGGGCCTCCTGATGACGGGCTGGCCGGCGGCCCTCGCCGTGGCGGCCCCGCTCGCCGGCCCGCTCTCCGACAGGTGGCCGGCGGCGATCCTCGGCGCGCTCGGTCTCTGCGTCCTGGCCCTCGGCCTCGCGACTCTCGCCGTCCTGCCGGCCGATGCGAGCGCGGCGAACATCCTGTGGCGGATGGCGCTGTGCGGCTTCGGCTTCGGCTTCTTCCAGGCGCCGAACAATCGCGCGATCCTTTCCAGCGCACCGCGCGATCGGGCGGGCGCGGCCGGCGGCATGCTGGCGATCTCGCGCATCGTCGGCTTCACCTGCGGCGCCACGCTTGCGGCGGCGCTGTTTCGCCTCGTGCCGCATCAGGCCGAGACCGTCGACCTCGCGCTCGGCACCGGCTTCGCCCTGCTCGCCGCGGTCGTCAGCCTGCGCCGCCTGTCCAAGCCGAGCCGTTAATGAAACCTGTGTCGAATCACGCAACTGGGCGATGCCAAGCGGAACCAGCCGCGCTTGCCACAGTTTCGCCACCACTTATCGGAGGGAACGAATATGGGTACCGGCAACCTGCTCCACTGGGCGCTGATCTTTCTCGTCATCGCGCTCGTCGCGGCCGTGCTCGGCTTCGGTGGCGTCGCGGCCGGCGCCGCCTCGATCGGCAAGATCATCTTCTACGTCGCGTTGATTCTGCTGCTCGTCTCGCTCGTGCTGAACTTCACGCGGCGCTAGCCAATCCCGAGGCGCATCTTCCCGGTTCGCGCGGGAGGATGCGCCCCGACGGCAGGATAAAAATTAGCCTTTCACCGCCAAAACGCCGGATCGAAGCCGCACACACGATCCGATGTTTCGTTTCCCACTCGCCCTCCTCATCGGCGTCTTCCTTTTTCTGCCGAAGCTCGGCCAGGACATGCAGCGCGGCGTCCTGTGGCGGGTCGTGCAAGCCTGCGTCGCCGACCACGGTCTGACCGGCCAACCTTTCCCCTGTCTGCAAGTCGACACGACCGGCGGTCTCGAGCGCGGCTTCGCCGTCCTGCGGGCGCCCTTCGTCAAATCCCACACGATCGTCACGCCGCTCGTCGAGACGATCGGCCTCGAAGCGCCGCGCCTGCGCGGGCCCGATGCGCCCCACTATTTCGACGACGCCTGGGCCGCGCGGCACTATGCGACGCGCGGCCTGAAGCGCCAGCCCGGTCGCGCCGACTTCGCGCTCGCCGTCAACTCGCGCTTCGGCCGCAGCCAGGACCAGCTGCACATCCACGTCGACTGCATCCGGCCGAAGGTGCGCGAGGCCCTGGCGCGCGACGCCGCGGAGATCGGCTCGGGGACCTGGACCAGCGTGAAGGTGATGCCCCATGCGCCGCGCTATTGGGCGAAGGGCGTGCAAGGCGAGACGCTCGCCGGCGTCAACGTCTTCGACCTCGTAGCCGACGGCCTGCACGTTTCGCCCGACGACATGGACGAGATCACCATCGTCGTCGTCGGCTCCGACGACATCGCCGGCAAGCCGGGCTTCGTCGTCCTCGCGCGCAAGCGGCTGACGCAGGTGTACGATGAGGGCCACGGCGAGGCCCTGATGGACCATTCCTGTCCGGCGTTTCGGTGAATAATTTCGCCTTGGCGGCGCCGGCGCCGGGATGCACGCCGTGACTACGATCGGGCCTTAAACCCGCATCGGCATCAGCACGTAGAGCGCGGACGCGCCGTCGCGATCGAGCACGAGGGTCGGCGAGCCGGGGTCGGCCATCTTGAACAGCGCGGTGTCGGAATCGATCTGCGCGGTGATGTCGAGGAGGTAGCGCGCATTGAAGCCGATATCGATCGGGGCCGCATCGTAGTCGACCTCCAGCTCCTCGACCGCCGAACCGGAATCGGGGTTGGTGACCGACAGCGTCAGCTTGCCGTCGGCGACGGCGAGCTTCACGGCGCGGCCGCGCTCCGACGAGATCGTCGACACGCGGTCGACGGCCGCGGCGAAGGGGGCGCGATCGACGATGAGGCGCTTGTCGTTGCCGCTCGGGATCACGCGAAGGTAATCCGGGAAAGTGCCGTCGATGAGCTTGGAGGTGAGCACCACGTCGCCGAAGGTGAAGCGGATCTTGGCGGTCGAGACCTCGACCTTCACCTCTTCGGCGCCGGCCTCGGCGAGGCGCTGAACCTCGGCCACGGTCTTGCGCGGCACGATGATGCCCGGCATGCCGGCGGCGCCCGAGGGCGACGGCATCTCGACGCGAGCGAGGCGGTGGCCGTCGGTCGCCACCGCGCGCAGCATCGTCGCGCCCTCGACGTCGATCGTGTGGATGTAGATGCCGTTGAGATAATAGCGCGTCTCCTCGTTAGAGATCGCGAATTGCGTCTTGTCGATGAGCTTGCGCAGGTCGCCGGCGGGGATCGTGAAGGCGTGACTGAATTCGCCCGCCGCCAGGTCCGGGAAATCGGCCTCGGGCAGCGCCTGCAGATTGAAGCGCGAGCGGCCCGAGCGCAGCGTCAGCTGGCCGGCGTCCCCGGCGGTTTCGAGCGAGACCTGCGCGCCGTCCGGAAACTTGCGGACGATGTCGTGCAGGATGTGGGCGGGCAGCGTCGTGGCGCCTTTGGTGCCGACCTCGGCAGCGACGACTTCCGTCACCTCTAGGTCGAGATCGGTCGCCTTCAATGTCAGCGACTGGCCGTCGGCGCGCAGCAGGACGTTGGACAGAATCGGGATCGTGTTGCGCCGCTCGACGACACGATGCACGTGGCCGAGCGACTTGAGCAGCGTGGCTCGTTCCAGGGTGACTTTCATGACGCGCTGATCCTACGCCCGCTCGCAACGTTTCTGGGCCGTCGACTGTGGCGTGACGGCACGGGAAGCGCAAGGTGCCCGCTAAGGACAAAGGCGCGGAGACGAGAGGTCCGATGATCGGCGAGGCGCGCTTCGACATCCCGCACGCGGTGGCTCCCGACGAGGAGATCTTCGCCATCGGCGACATCACGGCGGCGCCGACCTGCTGGCGGCCCTGCTCGACCACGCCCGCACGCTGCAGCGGCAGGCGCCGCGCCGGACGATCGTCCAGCTCGGCGACCTGATCGATCGCGGGCCGCGCTCGCTCACGACGCTCGACCTGATGGCCGATGCCGCCCGGCTCGCCGCCGCCGACGCCGCCATCGGGCTGATGGGCAATCACGAGCAGATGCTGCTGACCGGGCTCGCCGGCACGGGCCGGCGCAACGGCCCGGTCTACGAGCTGTGGATCGAGAATGGCGGCGACGCCGTGCTGCGCGAGCTGTTCGGCGAGGACTGGCGCGGTCATCACGGTCCGGCGGCGGTCCGCGCAGCGCTAGGGGCGCGCTTCGATCGTCTGCGCGGCCTGCGCTCGCATTGGCGGAGCGGCGACGTGATCTTCGTCCACGCCGGGCTGTCGCCGACGGTCCCGCCGGAGACCTTTCTCGCGACGCCGTGGGACGCGGATTTTGAGAGCCTGCGCGAAGACGCCCACTGGGCCTGGATCCGCGCGCCGTTCCTGCAGGCGGCCCACCACCACGGCTACTTCGTCTGCCACGGTCATTCGCCACATGACGGCCTCGCGCTGCCGCCCGCCGC
>CAZZZM010000075.1:5248-11894 GCA_964658465.1 uncultured Nakamurella sp. | reverse complement strand
CTACAGCTCGTCCTCGGTCCAGATCATGTCCTCGAACGCGACGTCGTCGCCGCCGTCGTCGACCGGCTCGGCGGCGACCGCGAGGCCGGCATCGGGAAGCGCCTCCGGCGTCATGTCGGGGCGGCGCACCGCGACGATGCGGGCGCCGGGGAAGGCGTCGAGCACGCTCTTCACCAGCGGGTCGGCGACGATCTCCGAGCGCGCCTCGGTCTCGCGCGCGTCGGCCTGCTCCTTCAGGGTCGGCGCGCCGGGGTCGCGCGACAGCGCCACCATCCAGCGCTCGCCGGTCCATTCCTGAAGCTTTCGCATCAGGGTCTGCGGCAGCGTCGACGCGGCGCCCGGCGCCAGCGAGAACTCGATCGAGCCGGCCTCGAAGCGCACCAGCCGCACGTCGCGCTCGAGCGCGGTCTTCAGCTGGATGTCGCGCTTCTCCGCCGCCAGGGCGACGACGTCCTCGAGGCGATGCAGCCGCACGGACGCGGCCGGAGCAGTGGTCGGTGCCGGCGTCGGCGCGACGATGGCGGGTCGCGGCGTGCTCGACGCGACGGCGAGCGCGGCCCGCGGGCCGCCACTTGAGCCGCCCGGCGCACGCGGCGGAGTCCCGCCGGCCGGCGCCCCGCCTTGCGAAAGCCGCCGCAGCACCTCGTCCGGCGGCGGCAGGTCGGCGGCATAGGCGAGGCGCACGATCACCATGTCGGCCGCCGCGAGCGGGCGCGGCGCGTCCTTCACCTCCTGCACGCCCTTCAGCAGCAGCTGCCAGGCGCGCGTCAGCACCGCCATCGACAGCTGGCCGGCAAACACCTTGCCGCGGACCCGCTCCTCCGGCGAGGCGGCGGGATCGTCGGCGGCGGCCGGCACCAGCTTCAGCCGCGTGACGAAATGCACGAAGTCGGCGAGGTCGACGAGGATCTGCCCCGGCTCGCCGCCGGAATCGTGCAGGTCGCGCAGGGTGGTCAGCGCGGCGGCCATGTCGCCCTTCATCGCCTGCTCGAAGAGGTCGATCACCCGCGTCCGGTCCGCGAGGCCGAGCATCGCGCGCAGGCTCACAGCATCCAGCGTCCCGTTGGCGCCGGCGCCGAGCGCGATCGCCTGGTCGAGCAGCGACAGCGCGTCGCGCACCGAGCCCTCGGCGGCGCGCGCGATGACGGCCAGCGCCTCGTCCTCGACCGGCACGCCCTCCTTGGCGCAGATGCGGGCGAGGTGCGCCACCATCACCTGCGGCTCGATGCGGCGCAGGTCGAAGCGCTGGGTGCGCGAGCGCACCGTCACCGGCACCTTCTCGATCTCTGTCGTCGCGAACAGGAACTTGACGTGGTCCGGCGGCTCCTCGAGCGTCTTCAGCAGGCCGTTGAAGGCCTGCTTCGAGAGCATGTGCACCTCGTCGATGATGTAGATCTTGGTGCGCGCCATCACCGGCCGGTAGCGGGCCGAGTCGATGATCTCGCGCACGTCGTCGATGCCGGTGTGGCTGGCCGCGTCCATCTCGATCACGTCGACGTGCCGGCTCTCGATGATCGCCTGGCAGTGCATCCCGAGCTCGGGCATGCGGATCGTCGGCTTGGTGGCGGTCTCGGTCTGGTAGTTGAAGGCGCGCGCGAGGATGCGGGCGGTGGTCGTCTTGCCGACGCCGCGCACGCCGGTGAGCATGTAGGCCTGGTGGATGCGGTCGAGCTCGAAGGCGTTCGACAGCGTGCGGACCATCGCCTCCTGGCCGATGAGGTCGTCGAACGAGGAGGGCCGGTATTTGCGGGCGAGGACGCGGTAGGGCTCGGCGGGCTTCGTCGCCGCGAGTGCGTTGGCCTCGTCGGCGAACAGCTTGCCGAGGCCTTCGCTGGGGCCGGCGTCGTCGGGGAGAAGGCCGTCGCTCATGCCGGCTAACTGGGGCCGCGCCGTGGACGTGGTCAAGGGCGGTCGCAAAGCCGCCGATGCGCGCCGGCGCTCGACCTCGCCATGCCTTGTCAGCGTGATGGCATCATGCCATTTTGATATCAACGCGGTCCGCGCCGAGGTGGGAGCAATGGCGTCCATCACCATTCGCAACGTGCCCGACGAGGTGCATCGCGCGCTTCGCGCCCGGGCTGCCCAGCACGGCTGCAGTACCGAGGCGGAAATCCGCAGCATTCTGGAACAGGCGACCAGGCCCGAGGGCCGGCTGAAGCTCGGATCGCTGCTCGTATCGATCGCCCGCGAAGCGGGACCTTTGACCGATGCCGAGGTGGAGCAGTTCGACCGGCTCCGCGACAAGACGCCGGCCGAACCGTTTCGCTTCGAGTGATCGTCCTCGACACGAACGTCGTCTCCGAGCTGTGGAAGCCTGCGCCTGCCCCGAGCGTGGTCGATTGGATCGACGCGCAGATGGTCGAAACCCTCTACCTGGCCACTGTGACCGTGGCGGAGCTGCGCTTCGGCTTGGCGACGATGCCGGTCGGCAAGCGACGCGCGCTCTATCTGGATCGTTTGGAACGGGAAGTCTTGCCGGCTTTCGCGGGCCGCGTGCTGTCCTTCGATCTCGCCGCCTCGCAGGCCTACGCCGACTTGATGGCGCGTGCCAAAGCGGCCGGCACCGCCATCAGCAAGGCCGACGGCTACATCGCCGCCACGGCCGCCGCCCGGAACCTCAAGATCGCCACCCGCGACACCGGACCGTTCGAGGCGGCGGGAGTGCAGACCATCAATCCGTGGCAGACGCCCTGATCGGTGCCCCGCCCGCCCGACGACGGCCGGCCCGTGCTCGATCCCATCGAGCGGTCGCCGGCGTCACCGCGCCCGACGGACGGGCGGCTTGCCCTTTCCGCCCGAAAACCGACATCTAACGAAACGACGCATCCGGGAGGACCCGCACATGACCCAGAACGATCCGCAGGCCACCCGCGCGCCTGGGCGCGGGCGCATCTATTCCTCGATCGTCGACACGATCGGCGACACGCCCCTGGTGCGGCTCGACAAGATCGCCAAGGCGAAGGGCGTGAAGGCGCACCTCGTCGCCAAGCTCGAGTTCTTCAACCCCATCGCCAGCGTCAAGGACCGCATCGGCGTCGCGATGATCGACGCGATGGAGCGGGCCGGCAAGATCACCCCCGGCAAGTCGACGCTCGTCGAGCCGACCTCCGGCAACACCGGCATCGCGCTGGCCTTCGTCGCCGCGGCGCGCGGCTACAAGCTCACCCTGGTGATGCCGGAGAGCATGTCGATCGAGCGCCGCAAGATGCTGCAGCTGCTCGGCGCCGAGCTGGTGCTGACGCCGGCCCCGCAGGGCATGAAGGGGGCGATCGCCAAGGCGCACGAGATCATCGAGGCGACGCCTGACGCGGTGATGCCGCAGCAGTTCGAGAACCCGGCCAATCCCGAGATCCACCGCCGCACGACCGCCGAGGAGATTTGGAACGACACCCACGGCGAGATCGACGCCTTCATCGCCGGCGTCGGCACCGGCGGCACGATCACCGGCGTCGGCGAGGTGCTGAAGCCGCGCCGGCCGGGGCTCAAGATCATCGCCGTCGAGCCGGAGGATTCGCCCGTGCTGTCCGGCGGCAAGCCGGGCCTGCACAAGATCCAGGGCCTCGGCGCCGGCTTCGTGCCGCCGATCCTCGACACGAAGATCATCGACGAGATCGTCACGGTCGGAAACCAGGCCTCCTTCGAGCACGCCCGCCTGCTCGCCAAGCTGGAGGGGATCCCCGGCGGCATCTCGTCCGGCGCCGCGCTCGCGGCGGCGATCGAGGTCGGTCTGCGGCCGGAATTCGAGGGCAAGACCATTGTGTTGATCATACCGTCGTTTGCCGAGCGCTACCTCTCGACAGCGCTGTTCGACGGGTTATGATGAACAGCTGCTTCGGCCGGCGGAACCGCTAGGGGGACTTGGCGTTCCGCCGAAGGAAGCGAGCGGCTTATCGCGAGCGGGGGAGCTGGAAATGCAGCCCATGATGTTGGCCATTATCGCCGTCGGCGTCGTCGTGTTGGGTGCGGCCGTGTCGCTTGCGATGGCCGATCGGCGCCAGGCGCAGCTCGTTCCGGTCCGGATCAAACGCGACCGCCGCTAATCCGAGCCATTCAATTCAGCTCTGCCTGAAGGCGTCGGCGCCAGCCGTCGCCTTTTTTCGTGCCTGCGCGCCTCTCGCGACGCGAGCGGCGGGCGATCCTTGACCCCCGGCCCTGTCGATGGGATAGGCGCGCACCTTCTCGCTCGGGACCCCTCATGCCGTCGACCCGCACCGACATCCTCGCCCTCGGCAACGCCATCGTCGACGTGATCGCGCAGACGCCGGCCGACTTCATCACGGCCCACAAGCTGACCAAGGGCGCGATGACGCTGATCGAGGAAGGACCGGCGGAAGCGCTCTATGCGGCAATGGGCGACACGCAGGTCGTCTCCGGCGGCTCGGCCGCCAACACGGTGATCGGCGCCGCCAACTTCGGCTGCACCGCCTGCTTCCTCGGCAAGGTGCGCGACGACGAGCTCGGCGCCCTCTTCAAGGCCGACATCGAGCGCGCCGGCGTCGCCTTCCCCGTCGCCCACGCGACCTCGGGGCCGACCACCGCGCGCTGCCTCATCATGGTGACGCCGGACGGCGATCGCACCATGAACACCTTCCTCGGCGCCTGCCAGGACCTCTCGGCGGCCGACGTCGATCCCGCCACCGTCGCCGCCTCGAGCTACGTCTACCTCGAGGGCTACCTGTGGGACCCGCCGCACGCCAAGGAGGCGTTCGTCAAGGCCGCCGAGATCGCCCATGCCGGCGACGGCAAGGTCGCGCTGAGCCTGTCCGACGCCTTCTGCGTCGGCCGCTACCGCGCCGAGTTCCTGGACCTCATCCGCTCGGGCAAGGTCGACGTCCTCTTCGCCAACGAATCCGAGCTTTCGAGCCTCTACGAGGAGCCGGACTTCGACGCGGCGATCACCCAGCTCGGCAACGAGGGCATCCTCGCCGCCGTGACGCGCGGCGCGCATGGCTGCGTGGTGGTGTCGCCCGAGGGCCGCCACGGCGTGCCGGCGGCGCCGATCGACAAGCTCGTCGACACGACGGGCGCCGGCGACCTGTTCGCCGCCGGCTTTGTGACCGGGCTGGTGCGCGGATTGGACCACGCCACCTGCGCGAAGCTGGGCGGCCTCGCCGCCGCGGAGATCATCCAGCACATCGGCGCGCGGCCGAAGGTCGACCTGCGCCAGCTCGCGGCGGAGGCGGGGATCGCGGTCTAAGGGAAGCGGCGGAATCTCACATCCGCTTCCCCAAACCCCTCGGCGCTCCTCACCATGAGGCTTTCGGAACGAGCGGCGATCTAGTTGGCCTGACCGAGCTTCGCATAAGCCGCGTTTTTCACGAACGCATACCCCGCCGCGCCGATCAGCGACGCCACGGCCGCCACCACGAAGGCCATGTCGAACGAGCCCGTCTCGTCGAGGATGATCCCCGTGACGAGCGGCGCCAGGCCGCCGCCGATCGAGCCGCCGATGTTCTGCACGGCTTCGAGCGTCGCGACGAGGTGCGGCGGCGTCAGGGACGCGCCGAGCGCCCAGGAGCACGAGCCGGCGGCGTAGGCGAAGAACATGGCGAGCGACATCACGGCGAGCGACAGCGACGTGTCGGCGATGAACGGCGCCGCGGCGGTCAGTGCGCCGGCGATCACCAGGCCGATCGCCGTCGGCCATTTGCGCGAGTCGATCGGGTCCATGTCGCGGCGCGCCAGCCAGTCGGACAGGTAGCCGCCGCCGACGCCGCCGAAGAAACCGGCGAATTGCGGCAGCGCGGCGAGGAGGCCGGTCCGCGCGACCGAGACGTGGCGGATGCGCTCCAGATAGTCCGGCAGCCAGGCCACGTAGAGCCAGGAGACGTAGACGAGCCCGAACAGCCCGACCATCATCGCCCAGGTGGTCGGGATGGCGAACAGCTCGCCCCACAGCTTCGGCCCGGCCACGGCGGTGCTCTCGAGATCGCCGGCGTGGATCGCGTCGATGTCGGCCTGCGGCACGCCGGCCTGCTCGGGATCGCGGTAGAAGGCCCACCAGGCGGCGGCGACGACGAGCCCGACCGCGCCCATCGCGACGAACATCGTGCGCCAGCCGAAGGCCAGCATGATCGCGGTGAGCAGCGGCGGGGCGATCGCCGGCCCCAGCGAGGAGGCGGCGTTGAACAGCCCGAGCGGCACGCCGCGGTCCTTGATCGGGAACCAGTTGACCGAGGCGCGGGCGCCCGCCGTGAACATCGGCGACTCGCCGGCGCCGAGGCCGGCGCGGGCGATCAGGAATTGCGTGAAGGTCTGCACCGTGCCGGAGATCGCCTGAGCCAGCGACCAGACCACCATGCCGGCGGTGAGCATGATGTGCGGGCCGATGCGGTCGGTGACGGCGCCGATCGGCAGCTGGAAGAGCGCGTAGGACCAGGCGAAGGCGGACAGCAGCGCGCCCATCTGCCCCGGCGAGAAATGCATCTCCTGGGCGATCGTGTGGTTGGCCACCGCCAGCGTCGAACGGTCGACGTAGTTAACGACGCCGGCGGCGACCAGCAGCGCGATCATGATCCACTGGCGCCGTCGCGTCCGCGCGGACAGGCGTTGGATGACGTTGACGTCCACTCAGGCGGCCCGTGGCGTCATGAAAGCCGTTTCGGCAGCGCGACCGCGTCGTCCCGCCAGGCGAGCACGAGGTAGA
>CAZZZM010000075.1:0-5148 GCA_964658465.1 uncultured Nakamurella sp. | reverse complement strand
CCAGCGCGCGACCGACGAGCAGGCCGGCCAGCCCCGCGCCGCCGACGGCGGCATACAGCAGCGCGGCACGCGGCAGGCGTAGGGCCGAAGGGGCATGGACGACGGAAAGATCGGACATGGGCGCGTCTCGGGGAGGCCTGAAGGCTAGCTCAGAAGCGGTTCGACCTCCAGCGGTGCTTTTTCTCGAGCATGCCGGGCCGGCCCGAGAGCGCGCCCGCTTGTCCAACTCGACGTCACGCGACCCTGCGGCTAAGACGCCCCCATGCGCATCCTCATCCTCGGCGCCGGGGCGATCGGCGGCTATTACGGCGGCAGGCTGGCGGCGGCAGGCCGCGACGTCACCTTCCTGGTGCGCCCGGCCCGCGCGGCGACCCTCGCCGAGAAGGACCTCGTCATCACGAGCCCGAACGGCGATGCGGCGGTCAAGGCCAGGACCGTCACCCGCGACAGGCTGGCGGCCGACTACGACCTCGTCGTCCTCGGCTGCAAGGCCTACGACCTGCCCGACGCGATCGAGGCGGTGCGGCCCGCCGCCGGACCCGGCACGACCATCCTGCCGCTGCTCAACGGCCTCGCGCATCTCGAGACGCTCGACGCGGCTTTCGGCGCCGACAACGTGATCGGCGGCTGCGCGCATATCTCGGTGACGCTCGCCAAGGACGGCACGATCCGCCACTTCGCGCCGCTCGATACGCTCACCTTCGGCGAGCGCGCCGGCGGCACCAGCGCGCGCTGCGGGGCCATCGCGAAGGCCTTCGCCGGCGCCGGCTTCAAGAGCGTGCCGAGCGACAACGTCATGCAGGTGATGTGGGAGAAGTTCGCGCTGATCACCGCCGCTTCGGGCCTCACGGGGGCGATGCGCGCGCCGGTCGGCGCGATCGTCGCCACCCGGGACGGCGCGCGCCTGTCGCGCGAGATGATCGCCGAGTGCGAGGCCGTCGCGGCGGCGGCGGGCGTGCCCGTGCGCGCGCAGGCCCACACGATGACGACGGGCCTGCTCACGGCTGCGGGCTCGCCGTTCACGGCGTCGATGCTGCGCGACATCGAGGCGGGCGCCGAGATCGAGTGCGAGCACCTGCAGGGCGACATGATCCGGCGCGCCGAGGCGCTGGGCGTCGCGACGCCGGTGCTCGCCATGGCCTATTGCCATCTGCAGGCCTACCGCAACCGGCGGGCGCAGGGGTGAGCGTATGATCCGGCTGATCAGCGCGACGCCGTCGCCGTTCGCCCGCAAGGTCCGCATCGCGCTCACCGAGAAGGCCATCCCGTTCGAGCTGACGACCGAGGTGCCGTGGAACAGCGACACGACGCTGCCGACCCACAACCCGCTCGAAAAGCTGCCCGTCCTCATCCCGGACGACGGGGAGCCGGTCTACGATTCGCGCTTCATTCTCGAATGGCTCGAGGCGCACTATCCCACGCCGGCGATGTTTCCGGCCGATCGCGAGGCGCTGCTCGCGGCGCGGCGGATCGAGGTCATTGCCGACGGCATCTGCGACGCCGTGGTCCTCACCCTGTTCGAGCGGCAGCGCGCGGCGCCGAGCGGGCCGTGGCTGGCGCGCCAGCGCCGCAAGATCGACGGCGGCATCGCCGCGCTGGCCGATCGCTGCAGTGGCCGGCGCTTCGCGGTGGGCGACGCCTTCGGCCTCGCCGATATCGCCGCCGGCAGCGCGCTCGGCTATCTCGCGGTGCGCCTGCCGGAGAAGGACTGGCGCGCCGAGCATCCCGAGCTCGTCGGCTATGCCGAGGCGCTCTTCGCCCGCCCCTCGTTCATGTCGACGCAGCCGACGCCGCAGACCATGCGCGACCCGGTCGTCTGACCGGTCGTCGCGAGGTGCCCTGAGGCAGCCGGTAAAGGCGCCTTAACCATTCTCTGATCTTCTCGCCGACGCGCGGCCTGCGGGAGAGATCGGTGAAAATCTACGACGCCTTCGTCATCGGCGCCGGTCCGGCCGGTCTCACCACCGCCTACCAGCTCGCCAAGGCCGGCAAGAGCGTCCACGTCATCGAGCAGGATCAAGCCTATGTCGGCGGCATCAGCCGTACGGTCGATTACAAGGGCTTCCTGTTCGACATCGGCGGTCACCGCTTCTTCTCGAAATCCAAGGAGGTCGTCGACCTCTGGAACGAGATCCTGCCCGACGATTTCATCGACCGGCCGCGCCTCTCGCGCATCTATTACAAGGGCCGCTTCTACGCCTATCCGCTGAAGGCCTTCGAGGCGCTGCGCAATCTCGGCATCCTCGAGAGCCTCGCCTGCGTGGCGTCCTACGGCTGGGCCAGGGCATTCCCGATCCGCCGCCCGAAGACGTTCCACGGTTGGGTCCGCAACCAATTCGGCGAGCGCCTATTCTCGATCTTCTTCAAGACCTACACCGAGAAGGTGTGGGGCATGACCTGCGACGAGATCTCGGCCGACTGGGCGGCGCAGCGCATCAAGGGCCTCAGCCTGTCGGCCGCCGTCATCGACGGTCTGCGCCGGTCGCTGAAGCTCAACGGCAAGAGGACCGCCGGCGGCGGCGAGGCGCCGACGGCGAAGACCTTGATCGAGAGCTTCCGCTATCCGCGGCGCGGCCCCGGCATGATGTGGGAGGCGGCAGCCGCGAAGCTGAAGGCGATGGGCGGCACGCTCGACATGGGCACCCGGCTCGACGGCCTCGTCCACGACGAGGCGAGCCGCATCTGGACCGTCACCACGCTCGATGAAGAAGGTGGGAAGAAAACGTTCAAGGCACGCCACGTCGTCTCCTCCGCGCCGATCCAGGAGCTCGCCGCGCGCCTCTCGCCGAAGCCGCTCTCGCTGTTCCACGCGCGCTCGCTGAAGTACCGCGACTTCCTCACCGTCGTCCTCATCGGCAGGCCGCAGACGGAGCTGCCCGACAATTGGGTCTACATCCACGACCCTTCGGTGAAGGTCGGTCGCGTGCAGAACTTCCGCTCGTGGTCGCCGGACATGATCCCCGACGGCGTCTCGACCTGTCTCGGGCTCGAATATTTCTGCTTCGAGGGCGACGGGGTGTGGAGCGCCAGCGACGCGGAGCTCGTCGCGCTCGGCAAGCGCGAGATCGCCAAGATCGGGCTGATGGCGGCCGACGACGTCTACGACGCCTGCGTCGTGCGCCAGGCCAAGGCCTATCCCGTCTACGACGAGACCTATGCCGAGAACGTCGCCGTCGTGCGCCGCGAGATCGCCCTGCGCTTCCCGGGCCTGCACCTCGTCGGGCGCAACGGCATGCACAAGTACAACAACCAGGACCACGCGATGATGACCGGCATGCTGACCGCGGCCAACATCGTCGCCGGCGAGACGCTCTACGACACCTGGCAGGTCAACGAGGACGCCGAGTACGGCGAGGCCGGGCTCTCCGGCGCGAACGACGCCCTCGCAAGCGAGCGGCTGGTGCCCAAGCGGGTCGCTGCGTGACGGGAGCGGTCGACGTCGCCGCGGCACCGCTCGGCACGCGCGCGGGCGGACCGTCCGCGTCGCATGCGCAGGTCCTGCGCGATCTCGCTCTCTACGGCTTGGCGAGCGCTGGCGCGCTGGCCGTCGACTGGTCGCTGCTCACGCTGCTCGTCGCTCGCGGCGTGCCCGTTGCCGTCGCCGCCGCGACCGGCTTCGCATCCGGCATGCTCGTGACCTATGCCGCCAGCATCGGCGTCGTCTACGCCGATCGCCGGCAGGGCTCGAAGCTGCGCGAGCTCGTCCTCTTCGTGCTGATCGGGCTCGCGGGCCTCGGCCTCAACGTCGCGCTGATCTGCGCCTTCGGGGCGCTGCTCGGCCTGTCCGCGCCGATCGCCAAGGCGCCGACGGCCGGCATCGTCTTCCTGTTCAACTTCGCGGCACGTCGGGCGATGCTGTTCAGCCGCCCTGCCCTCACGTCGCCGGGCGCGGCGTGACGAGCGCCCCATGACGATGATCTCCGCCGTCGCGGCGCCGGAGTCCGCGCGGTCGCTGACGTCCGCGCGCGCCGTGCGACCGCTGACGATCGCAATCGTCGCGGCGCTCTTCGTGCTCTGCCATCCCTATGCCGGCCTCGTCGGCGATGCGACGATCTACGCGGTCCGCGCGCTCGCCGATCTCGATCCGGCCGGCCTCGGTCGCGATCCGATGGTCGTTCTCGACGGGCAGATGCATTTCAGCCTGTACCCGTTGCTCTATCGGCCGCTCGTCGCCGCCCTCGGCGCGTCGCGGGCGGCGCTCCTCGTGTCGGCGCTCGGCAGCGCCGTCTGGCTGGTCGCCCTCGCCACGCTCGCGCACAGGCTCGCACCGCCGCGGATCGCGTGGGCGATGGTCGCCATCGTCGCCGTGCTGCCGGCCGGCTACGGGGATCACCGGTTTCCCTTCGCCATCGCCGAGACGACGGCGGTGCCGCGGCCTTTCGCTGAGGCCGCGGTCATGGCCGGGCTCGCCGCTCTGCTCGCCGAGCGCTGGTGGCTGGCGGCCCTGGCGCTCGCAGCCGCGCTGCTCGTGCATCCGATCATGGCCGAGGCGGGTGTCGGCGTCGCCGCGCTCGTGGTCGCGGCCCGGCTGCCGCGGCGCGCGCGGTGGGGCGTGCTGGCGATGGCGGCCTTCGTCGGTGTCGTCGCGCTCGCCGCCGGCTTGGCCGGCGTGCCGTTGCTCGATCGTCTCGTCACGCGGCCGGACCCGGCCTGGCTCGATCTGCTGCGGGGGCGCAGCCCCTATCTCTTTCCGAAGCTGTGGACGCCCGCATCGTTCTGCCCCTTGCTGGCGCAGGCGGGGACGATCGCCGTCGCGGCCCACCGCGCGGCCCCCGCTCCGCGCCGCCTCCTGCTCGCGGCGCTGGCCGTCGCCGGCCTCGGCCTGGCCATCGCCGCCGCGGCAGCGCTCTATCCCTCGCTCCTCATCGTCCAGGCGCAGCTCTGGCGGGCGGTCTGGCTGATCGTCGTGCTCGGCGGCTGCGCTCTGGCGACCTGCCTTGCGACGCTCTGGGCCGATGGCCCACGTGGCCGCGTCACGCTCGCCGCGCTGCTGCTCGCCTGGTTCTTCCCGCTGGCCTCGCAAGTGACGCTGGCGAGCGTCGGCCTCGCCGCCCTGCTGGAATTCGGGATCGTGGGTGGCCGCCTGCCGTTCGACGCCCGCCACGCGACGGCGGCTGTCGTCCTCGTCGCGGCGGCCGCCGTCTGGTG
>CAZZZM010000074.1:3168-11986 GCA_964658465.1 uncultured Nakamurella sp. | reverse complement strand
CGGGACGCCGGTCCGGTCCGGCGAGGAGAAACATCTTGGCAGCGCGTGGCGCCATCAATCCCGTCAAGCTCTCGACCATCGTCGCCGTCTCGATCCTCGTCGGGACCGAGGTCGTCGGCGCGTCCTGGGCCGCGGGCTGGGCGATCGGCGGCATCATGCAATTGCCGCACGTGATCAGCCGCTCGCTCGAGGTCATCTTCGGCCTGTCCGGCTTCGTGCTGCTGTACTTTTTCATGCGCACGGCCCTGCGGCACGAGCCGGTCCGCGACTGACCCGGCGGCGGCCAGCGCCCTCATTCTTCGGGAACGATCGGCGCAAAATCATGCGGGGGCGCCAGTTTTTTCGCCCCCTATGACCATCTGTCACTCGATAGGCCGTTTTGGAATTGCTAAAGAGAGCGTCGCGGGGCATGATCCGGTGTCAGCTCAAGTTGACAGTCGGATCGGTTGACAGTTCGAACGCCCCACGATGAAGGTATCTTGATGACCTACCGTCGGCACTTCACCTCAGCGATCGGCAAGCTCGAAGCCGAGCGACGCTACCGCGTCTTCGCCGATCTCGAACGGAGCGCTGCCAACTTCCCCACCGCCCTCTGGCATCGCGCCGAGGATGCGCCGGAAGAAGTCACCATCTGGTGCTCGAACGACTATCTCGGCATGGGCCGCCACCCCGAGGTGATCGCGGCGATGTGCGAGACGGGCGTCAAGCACGGCGTCGGTGCCGGCGGCACGCGCAACATCGCCGGCACGTCGCATCCGCTGGTCAAGCTCGAAGCGGAGCTCGCCGACTTGCACGGCAAGGACGGCGCCCTGGTCTTCACCTCCGGCTGGGTCTCCAATCTCGCGGCGATCTCGACCATTGCCGATCTCATCCCCGACTGCCTGATCCTCTCTGACGCGCTCAACCACAATTCGATGATCGAGGGCGTGCGCCGCTCGTCGGCGCAGCGCATGATCTTCCGCCACAACGACATGGCGCATCTCGAGGAGCTGCTGCGCGCCGCGGGGCCGGACCGCAACAAGCTCATCGTCTTCGAGAGCCTGTACTCGATGGACGGCGACATCGCGCCGATCGCCGAGATCTGCGACCTCGCCGAGCGCTACAACGCGATGACCTACATGGACGAGGTCCATGCCGTCGGCCTCTACGGCGAGCGCGGCGGCGGCGTCGCCGATCGCGAAGGCCTGATGCACCGCATCGACGTTATCGAGGGCACGCTCGCCAAGGGCTTCGGCACGCTGGGCGGCTACATCGCCGCCGACAAGTGCATCGTCGATGCCGTGCGCTCCTACGCCGGCTCGTTCATCTTCACGACCGCCCTGCCGCCGCCGATCGCCGCCGCCGCGACGAAGGCCGTCGCCATCCTCAAGAAGGGCAAGGACCTGCGCGCCAAGCATCAGCGCCAGGCGATGCTCACCAAGCACGCGCTCTCCGCCGCCGGCCTGCCCGTGATGGCGAACCCCTCGCACATCGTGCCGGTCTTCGTCGGCGATGCCGAATTGTGCAAGGCCGCGTCCGACATGCTGCTCGAGCGCCACAACGTCTACATCCAGCCGATCAATTACCCGACCGTCGCCAAGGGCACCGAGCGCCTGCGGATCACGCCGACGCCGTTCCACACCGATGCGCATGTGGCCGCCCTCGTCGACGCGCTCGTCGACGTGTGGAAGGCGCTGGGTCTCAAGTTCGAGGAGCCGAAGATCGTCTCCCTGCGCCCGAAGAAGGCCGCAGCCGAGATCGACCCCTGCTCCTTCCCGGACTTCAAGCGCGCGGCGGAATAGCAGCCTCGCCTGAGCGATTAAAAAAAGGCCGGTCTCGCGACCGGCCTTTTTGCTGTCCCGATGGCCGCGCGGTCGGCGCTCAGACCGCCCGCTTGGCGAGCAGGTCGCGGATTTCTTCCAGCAGCAGGATGTCGGCCGACTTCTTCGGCGCCTCCGCCGGCGTCGTCGGCTTGGCGACGCGGTCCTTCAGCGTGTTCATCGCCTTGACCACCAGGAACAGCACGGCGGCGATGATGAGGAAGTTCACCAGCATCTGCAGGAAATTGCCCCACGCCAGCACGGCGCCCTGCTTCTTCGCCTCGGCGAGGGACGTCGCGGTCACCTTCGAGGACAGCGGCGTGAAATAGTTGGTGAAGTCGACGCCGCCCGTCAGCGCGCCGACGATCGGCATGATCAGATCGTTGACCATCGAGGTGACGATCGCCCCAAACGCGGCACCGATGACGACGGCGACCGCAAGGTCGACGACGTTGCCGCGCATGATGAAATCTTTGAATTCCTTGAGCACCCGCGCCCTCCCCTAGCTGGCGGCGTACCTTAGCCGTTCCGCCTTCCGCAGCAAGATGGTAGCGTCGCCCGTCTACAACCCGACGTGCCGGCCCTCGGCGCGTGACGGAACGGCGCCATGGGCTTCGGTCCCCTCGCGATCCTCGTCTCCTTCGCCTATGCCGCCGGCTTTCTCCTGATCGCCCGGCTCGGTCGGGATGCGACGCGTCCCTGGCCGGCCCCGATGCGCAAGACGGTCTATGCGCTGTCCTCCTGCGTCGCGTTCGGCTTCTGGTCGAGCTTTGGAGCCGTCGAGCTGGCCTCCCGCCGCGGGCTCGATTTCCTTCCGATCGCGCTCGGGCCGATCGCGATCTTCGCGGTGTTCCACCCCGTCTTCATCCGCATGATCCGCATTTCGCGATCGCAGCGGATCAGCTCGATCGCCGACTTCATCGCGGTCCGCTACGGGCGTTCCGTCTCGGTCGCGGCGATCGTCGCCTCGATCTCCCTGTTTGCCGGCATCCCCTTCATCGCGGTGCAGATTCAGGCCATCGCCCACGCGCTGGTGCTCCTCTCCGCGGGCGTGCCGCCGCTGGCCGCCGGCCTCGATGCGGCGCCGGCTGGCCCCCCGCTTGTCGTCGCTCTCGTCGCGGCGGCCCTGGCGATCGCCGTCGGGACGTCCCGCGTCGACGCGACGGAGAGCCAGAGCGGGCTCATGATGGCCCTGGCGGCGGAGACCGTCGTCCGGCTGCTCAGCGGCCTCGCCCTGGGTGCGTTCGTGTGCTGGGGCCTCTACCGGGGCATCGGCGATCTGACCACCGAGGTCGCGCGCCATCCCGCCGTCGCGGCCATCGTCAACACCCCGCCCACGCTGGCGCGATGGCTGCCGATGATCCTCGTGACGATGGCGGCGACGCTGGTCCTCCCGCGGCAGTTCCATGTCGCGGTCGTCGAGAATCGCAACGAGGACGACGTGCGCTTCGCCGGTTGGTTCGTGCCGGCGTGCATCCTCGCCGCCTCGATCTTCGTCCTGCCGATCGCGGCGGCCGGGCTCACCCGCCTGCCGGAGGGGACGCTCGACCGCAGCTTCACGATGCTGATGCTGCCCATGGCGGGCGGCCACGTCGTCATGTCGATCGTCGCGCTCGTGCTCTGCCTGTCCGCCTCCGTCGGGACGATGGTGATCGGCGTCGTGGCGCTGTCGGTGATGACCAGCAACGACATCGTCGTGCCGCTGCTGCTCTGGTCGGCGTCGAAGCTCGGCGGCCGCGCTCGCACGATGGTGCGCCCCATCCTGGCGATCCGCCGCCTCGCCGTCGCCGCGACATTCGCGGCAGCCGCGCTCGTCGCCGTCGGGCTCGGCGACGGCGCCATTACGGCCATCGGGCTGAAGCCCATCGTCCTGGCGGTGCAGATCGCCCCCGCCGCCCTCGCCGCCCTCGTCTGGAGCGGCGGCACGGCGCGCGGCGCGATCGGCGGCATGCTCGCGGGCGTCGCGGTGTCCGCCTACACGCTGCTGTTGCCGGTGCTGGTGCCGCACGTGTCGCCTTTGCTGTCGCTCGGCCCGCTCGGGATCGACGCGCTGCGCCCGACGGACCTGCTCGGCGCCGACCTCGCGCCGTTGCAGCAGGGCGTCGTGTGGAGCCTGGCGATCAACGTCTTCGTCTTCGTCGGGCTCTCGCTGACCCGGAAACCGACGGCCGGAGAGCGGTTGCAGGCAAACGTCTTCGTCCGCGCGAAGGCGATGAACCAGGCCAGCTCCTTCCGCTTGCGCAACGCCAATGTCTCGATCGGCGAGCTGACCGCCACGACGGCCCGGTTTCTCGGTCCGGAAACCGCCGAGCGCCTGTTTCGCGACTACCATGCGGCGCGGGGCAGCCTCTTCGAGCCGGGTCAGGCGGCCGAGCCCGCGCTGCTCCAGCACGGGGAGCAGCTCATCGCGACGACGATCGGCGCGGCTTCGGCACGACTCGTCATCTCGCTTCTACTCGAACAGAAGGAGATGTCGCGCGACGCCGCGCGACGGATCGTCGACGATGCCGCCTTCGAGATCCAGAATTCGCGCGACCTGCTGCAGCACGCGATCGACATCGCGCGCGACGGCATGGCGATCTTCGACGCCGACCTGCGGCTTGTGGCCTGGAATCGCGCCTATCGCGAGATGTTTCAGTTCAGCACGAGCGAGCTGCGCATCGGGGTCCCGCTCGAAGCGCTGATCCGATTGAACGCCGAGCGCGGCGTCTATGGGCGTGACGGCGAGATGGAGGAGGTGGTCGTCGAACGGCTCGACACGCTCGTCCAGCCGACGCTCGGCCTGCGCATGCTCAACGCGCCGTCCGGTCGCGTGCTCGAGCTGCGCTCGGTCCGTCTGCACAACGGCGGCATCTTCTACACCTATTCCGACGCGACCGCGCAGGCGCAGTCGGAGGAAGAGCTCGAGGCGGAGAACGAGACGCTCGAGCTGCGCGTCCGCGAGCGTACCGAACAGCTCGTCGGCCTCAATATCGAGCTTGCCCGTGCCAAGGCCGATGCCGAGGACGCCAACATCACCAAGTCGCGGTTCCTGGCGGCCGCGAGCCACGATGTGCTGCAGCCGCTGAGCGCGGCTCGACTCTACGCCGCCTCGCTTCGCGAGCGTCTCCGCGGTCGCGCCAGTGATGCCGAGATGACGGCGCTTGCCGCCAACGTCGACCAGTCGCTCGGCGCGGTGGAGGACGTCGTGCGGTCGCTGCTCGAGATCTCGCAGCTCGACGCCCGGGCGACCAAGACCGAGATCGCCGACTTCGACCTGAGCGCGCTGTTCGAAGAACTTCGCATCGATTTCGGCCCGATGGCCAAGGAGCGTGGGCTCAGCCTCGACTTCGTCGCGACGACGCTGTCGGTGCGGTCCGACAGGGTGCTGCTGCGCCGCCTCCTGCAGAACCTCGTTTCCAACGCGCTGAAATATACGTCGAACGGGCGCGTCCTGGTCGGCGTCCGCCGGCTGGGAAGCATGGCGCGGATCGAGGTGCTCGATACCGGCGTCGGCATCCCAGCGAACAAGCTGAAGCTCGTCTTTCGCGAGTTCGAGCGATTGCCGCGCAGCGCCCAGATGGCGACCGGCGCCGGTCTCGGCCTCTCGATCGTCGAACGGCTCGGCCGCGTCCTCGGGCACAAGATCGCGATTCGTTCGGTGGTCGGCCGCGGCTCGGCCTTCGCGGTCACGGTGCCCCGCGCCAGCGCCGCGGTGACGCTGCTTGCGTCCGACGCACCGGCGATCACGCGGCATGGCCTTCTCGATGGCCTCGTCGTCGCCGCCGTGGACAACGAGCCGGCTATTCTCGCCGGGCTCGAGACATTGCTGCAGGGCTGGGGCTGCACGCTCGCAAGCGGGCTCGATCTCGAGTCGCTCGAAGCCGCCCTCACGACGCGTCAGCTGGCCCCCGACGTGGTGATCGCCGATTATCACATCGACGAGATCGACGGCCTCGCCGTCATCGCGGCCTTGCGCGAGCGTTACGGCGATCTGCCTGCCGTTCTCGTCACCGCGGACCACAGCTCGACCGTGCGCGAGTTGGCGCGGCGCGCCGAGGTCCGATTGATCCACAAGCCGCTGAAGCCGGCGACGTTGCGGGCACTCCTGGGGCAATGGCGGCTCGTGAAGGCGGCCGCCGAATAGAGACGTGCAGGCGCTCCGCGTCAGTCGAGCGCGTTGCTCATCATCCGCGCGCTCGCCTCGCGCAGTTCCGCGATCGCGCTGTCGAGCTCTTCGCGCTGGCGCTCGAGATAGGCGATCTGCGCCTGGATCTGGTGGCGATCGAGGCTCACGGTCAGGTCGGACGTCTCGGTCGTCGGCTCGCGCGCCTCCGTCCGCTTCTCGTTCGACGCGATCAGATGCGAGATTTCGGACAGCGTGAACCCCAGCCGCTTGCCCTTCAGGATCAGCTCGAGACGGATCCTGTCCGAAGGCTTGTAGAACCGCGCGGTGCCCTGGCGCCGGGGATGCAGCAGGCCCTTGTCCTCGTAGAATCGCAAGGTGCGGAGGCTGACGTCGTAGAGCCGTGCCAGATCACTGATCGTGTATTCGTCGCGCGCGGCCGTCTCGTCCGTCATGGTTCTGGAAAACTCACTTTGCATCTCTGGCTCCGCCTGTTGGATGCGTCGAGGCCGAACGCTCATGTCAACACTACTTATAGGCGCGGATGCCCTACGTACAATCCCGATGCAAGACGCCCTTTCGGTCGTGGTTGCCAGGCGTTGTGCCAAAATCGATCAGCTTTAACCGCCTGTTTACTCTAACCGATGCACGTTGGCCTGCGACGGCGAAGTTCCGGCGCGCCCCTCGGGGTGAAGAACCAGGCGGACCACTGGATGAGCAAGGCTCTACCCTGGAACATCAACGGCGTGGGTTTCGATGCCCGCGAGGCGGCTCGCGATGCCGCGCGTCGCGAGGGCCTTTCGCTTGGCGAGTGGCTGCATGGCGTCATCGCCGACAGCGCCAACCCGATTTCCGAGGAGCGCGGCCGGCGCCACGCCGACGTCTCCGAACATGACCGGATCGACGCGGTCACGACGCGGCTCGAGCGCCTGAGCGCCGCCGCGACGCGGCCGCGCGGTCGCATCGTCGAGCGCGACCGGCAGAGCCGGGACGAGTGGTCCGAGCGCGATGGCGACGACGCGAAGCGGCGGTTCCGCGTCGTTCGCGACGAGGAACGCCGCCACGCCCGCCCCGCCGCGCCACCCGAGAGCCGCGAAGACCCTGTGGTCGAAGCCGTCGCGGCGATCGAGGCGCGCGCCCAGCGCAACGAGCGCCGTACCGAGGACGCGCTGGCCTCGGTCGCGCGCTACCTGGAGACCGCGGAGGCCCGCCGCACGCGCGAGCAGGCCGGCGTCGCGACGCTCGCCGAGCGCCTGTCCGACATCGAATCGCGCCTCGCCACGCAGGATCCGAACCCGATCAAGGGCGCTCTCGCCCGGCTCGAGGCACGGCTCGAGCAGATCGGCCTGCATCGCGAGGCGGAAGCCCGCGCGCCGCGCGGCGAGGGTGTACCCGTCGACCGACTCGAGCAGAAGCTCAACGCCGTGCTCGATGCGCTCGCGTCGCGGCCGGCGGCCTCGCAGGCCTCGTCGATCGCACTTGCGGCTGCGCAGGATCGCCCCTCGCCGGTGGAACTGCCGCTGCGGCGCCGTCGCCTCGGCGATGCGATATCCGAGATCGCCGACCGCCAGCGCTCGCTCGAGACGCCGGCCAAGGGGCCGGGCCTCTTCGGCACCGCCCGCGCGCCGGAACGCCGCGCCGCGCCGCGCGTCGACCTCGAGGGCTTGCGCGAAGACATCGCGACCATGGCTGGGCAATTGCGCGGGCTCGCGCCGCGCGGCTCGGTCGCCGCACTCGAAGGCCAGCTCGCGCGGATCGAGACGCAGCTCGGTGCCGGCGAGCCGGGTGCGCTCGGCGAGCTCAAAGCCGACGTGAGGGCGCTGGAGACCCGTCTGCACGACATCCACGCGCTCGTCGAACGGCGCACGCCCGCGCTTGACGTCGGCTCGCTCGAGGGTCTCTTGCGCGATCTCACGCAGCGCATCGAGGCCGTGCAGGCCCCGAATGCCGGTGCGCCGGCGCTCGAGGCGTTGCAGCGCCAGATCGGGACGCTCGCCTCGCGTCTCGACGCCAACGAGACCGGGCTCGCGTCGATGGCGTCGATCGAGCGCGGCATGCAGGAGCTCTTCTCGCATCTCGACGAGACGCGGAGCTTCGCGGAGAGCGCCGCTTCGCGCGCCGCGCAGGAAGCGGTTCGCGTCGCCATCGCCGACAAGGGCTTCGACCGTCCGGCGCCGCGGCCCGACGTCGCCGTGCTCAAGGCGATGCAGGAGGATGCCGATCTACGCACGCGCTCGACGCTCGACGCCATGCAGTCGGTCCTCGAAAAGGTCGTCGATCGGCTGGCGAGCGTCGAAAACGGACTGGCCGATACGCAGGGCATGACGTCCCGCACCGGGATCGACGACACGCTCAAGGGCCTGCGCGAGGCGAAGCTTTCGGCGCCGACCCTCGGCGCGGCCGAACCGATGCTCGATCCGCACCGGGTGCGGCCGGCAGCGCGTCGGGCGCCGCCGACGGTCTCGACGCCGGACGTCGGCGCACCCCAAGCGGCCAAGCCCGATTATATCGCGGCCGCGCGTCGCGCCGCGCTCGCCGCGCAGACCGATCCGTCCGTCGTCGCGATGCGCGACGGGGAGGCGAAGGACGCGCGCTCCGGCCTGGCGCTGAAGTCGCGCGATTTCGTCGCCAGTCACAAGCGACCCGTCCTGCTGTCGATCGCCGCCGTGCTCGTCGTGGCGATCACCACCGCGCTGGTGCAGCTCGTGCCGTTCCAGTCGGCTGGCCCCCAGGTCGCCGATTATGCCGCGCCGGCCGCGAGGGTTGCCACCGCCGAGCCGAGCCGGCAGCGGGCCGCCGACGCCAACGACGCCCTGTCGCCGAGCGCCCTGCCGCGCAGCACGCCGGCGCTGGTCGCCAAGATCCCCGGGTCGGATCCGATCCCCACCGGCTCGATCCAGAGCCTGCCGGCCTT
>CAZZZM010000074.1:0-3068 GCA_964658465.1 uncultured Nakamurella sp. | reverse complement strand
CGCGCCGCCCCGCGCGACTTCGCGCAGGCCGCCAAGCTCTACGCCAAGGCTGCCGACCAGGGCATCGTGCCGGCGCAATACCGGCTCGGCGCGCTCTACGAAAAGGGCCTCGGAGTCGTCCAGGACAAGGCGCGCGCCCGCACCCTCTATCGGCAGGCGGCCGAAGCCGGCAATCCGCGCGCCATGCACAATCTCGCGGTGCTCCTCGCCGACGGCGACGGCAAGCCCGACTACGAGGGGGCGGCGACCTGGTTCCGCAAGGCCGCGCAATACGGCGTGCACGACAGCCAGTTCAACCTGGCGATCCTGCTGGTGCGCGGCCTCGGCGTCGAACCTTCGCTCGTGCAGGCCTATCAATGGTTCTCGATCGCCGCCGCGCAGGGCGACAACGATGCCGCCGGCAAGCGCGACGAGGTCGGCGCCAAGCTCTCGCCGAGCGAGCTGTCGGTCGCCAAGGCGCTCGCCGCGGCGTTCCACCCGCGCACGGCCGATCCGGCCGCCACCGACGTCATGCCCCCGCCCGGTGGTTGGGATAGCGCTCCGGCGCCGCTTCACCTAAACAGCGCGCGATCGAAGATCTCCTCGCTGTAAGGCACTTCCTTGGACCAGAAGATTTTTTTGCGGTCGCTGTTCGATGCGGCCGTCGCGGCCGCGGATCCGTTCAAGACCATCGCCGCGCACCTGCCGCCGCCGCCGAAGGGCCGCACGCTCGTCATCGGCGCCGGCAAGGCCTCCGCCGAGATGGCGCGCGCCTTGGAACAGCATTGGCCCGCGCCGCTGGAGGGGTTGGTGGTGACCCGCTACGGCCACGGCGCCGAGACCAAGGGCATCGAGATCGTCGAGGCGAGCCATCCGGTGCCCGACCAGGCCGGTGCCGATGCTTCCAAGCGGATGTTGAAGCTGGTCGAGGGGCTGACCGCCGACGACCTCGTCATCGCGCTGATCTCTGGCGGCGGCTCGTCGCTGCTGCCGATCCCGCTCGACGGGCTGAGCCTCGCCGACAAGCAGGCGGTCAACAAGGCGCTGCTGAAGAGCGGCGCGACGATCGGCGAGATGAACTGCGTGCGTCGCCACCTCTCTGCGATCAAGGGCGGCCGGCTCCTGCAGGCCTGCGCCCCGGCCAAGGTCGTGACGCTGTCGATTTCCGACGTGCCGGGCGATGCGCCCGGCGACATCGCCTCCGGCCCGACCGTGCCCGACCCGACCACCTGCGCCGACGCGCTGCGGCTGATCGGGAAATACGGCATCGACATCCCGCCGGCCGTGCGGACCACGTTGGAGAGCGGCGCCGGCGAGACGCCGAAGCCCGGCGACGCGAGCCTGCCGCCGTACGAATTCCACCTCATCGCCGCGCCGCAGGCCTCGCTCGAGGCCGCCGCCGCCGTCGCGCGCGACGCCGGGATCGCACCGTACATCCTCGGCGACAGCCTGGAGGGCGAATCGCGCGACATGGGGGTGATGATGGCCGGCATCGCGCGCCAGGTCGCGACCCGCGGCCAGCCGTTTGCGACGCCTTGCGTTCTGCTGTCGGGTGGCGAGACGACGGTGACGGTGCGCGGCGACGGTCGCGGCGGCCGCAACGTCGAATTCCTGCTGTCCCTGGCGATCGCCCTGCAGGGCCATGCGAAGGTCTACGCGATCGCCGGCGATACCGACGGCGTCGACGGCGCCGAGGAGATCGCCGGCGCGATCGTCACGCCCACGACGTTGGAGCGTGCCTTCGGCGCCGGCATCACCCCGGCGGAAAGCCTCGCCCGCAACGACGGTCACGGGTTCTTCCAGGCCCTCGGCGACAGCGTCGTGACCGGGCCGACCCTCACAAACGTGAACGATTTCCGAGCAATCTTAATCGAGTAGCGGTTCGCGACAGCGCGAAATTCCCGTATTAACTTTAATGCGAAGTGTATGTGGAGGCTCCACCTGCTCGGATGGACCTTGGGAAAGCCCGCTTTTAGAGCTTTCTTAATGCTAATTGAGTCGGCGACGCAGTACGGCGGCGCGGCTCGGCTGGCATGAGGTGGGGGAAGCTCGGTCGCGATGAATGACGTCTGGTTCGGGCCCGGCCTGACGCGCGACGACTTCGATACGTTTCTCGACGCGCTCTCTCTCGACCGTCGCAACGGGGCCCCGCTCCTCGCGGTCGCGACCGGCGATTCGCCGCGCCTCGTGATGGCGAGCTTCGCCTTCTTTTCGCTCTTCGATGTCGCCGGCAGCGAGGCCCTGTCGCGGCGCCTGCTCGGCGGTCGCGATCCCGGGGCGCGCCGCCTCGCCGACCTCTTCCGCTCGCTTCCGATGGAGAGCGCGCCCCGGCTCGAGCGCCTGCGCTTCACCATCGGCCCGACGAGCGAGGTGATCACCTTTCTCTGCCGCCGCTTCAAGACGGCGAGCGATCTGCCGGTCTTCGCCGCCGCCGCGCTCGGCGTGCGCCCCGGCCTGATGCCGGCCGCGCCGCCGGCCTCTACCAACGCCGCCGGAAGCGCGCCCGAGGACGCCGAGCCGGCAGCCGCATTCGTCGCGCCGATGAACGTGCAGGCCATCCATGAGGCGCTTGCCCGCCGCTGGCCCTCGACGAGCCGGCTGCGCTTCCTGTGGCAGAGCGATGCGGACGGCATCTGCCGCGACATCTCGGGACCGCTGGCCTCGATCGTCGGCGCCGGTAACGGCGATCTCGTCGGCAAGAGCCTGCCGGAGCTTGCGCCCAAGCTCGACCCGAGCGGCCGCCTCGCGACGGCCCTCGCCGGACGGATCACCTGGAGCGGCCTCGACCTCGACTGGCCGATCACCGATGCGCCGGGAGCCGTCGGCGTCGGGCTCGGCGCCGTGCCGGCCTTCGGCCCCGACCGTGCCTTCGAGGGTTTTCGCGGCTACGGCGTGATCCATCTCGATCGCATCGTGCCGCGCGAGCCGATGCGGCTCGTCCCCGCGCCGGAGGACGCGCGCGACCCGGGCAACGTCGTGCTCTTTCCCGGCGCCCACAAGAATTTCACGAGCGAGGATCACGCCGCCTTTGCCGCGCTCGCGGCCGAGCTGCGCGATCGCGCCGGGCTCGTCGAAGAGCCAGTGGGCAC
>CAZZZM010000073.1:0-12004 GCA_964658465.1 uncultured Nakamurella sp. | reverse complement strand
AGATCGCGGAAGCTCGGCGGCACCAGGCAGGCGCCCGCCCGTGTCGCCGCGAGCTCGCCGACCGCCCGCTCGTCCGCGGCGAGAGCCAGCTGGGTCGGCCCCGCCAGGGCCAGCGTGGCAACGCCGACGATGACCCGGTCCGGGTCCGCCCCCGGCGGCATGTCGCAGCCGGCGGCGGCCGCCACGGCGGCAAGCGCCAGGGTGCTCGCGGGTCGACGAAAGAGAGGATCGCTCATGAGGCCTTCGGGTCCGGGCGCGCGGAGCGCATCGCCTGTTCGACCGCGAAGCGCCCGAAAGCAAGAGGGGAGCCGGTGACCGGCTCCCCTCGAGATTCTGCGATCGCGCGAAGGATCAGAAGGTCGCGCCGCCCGAGAAGCGGAAGATCTGCGTCTGATCGTACAGGTTCTTGGTGATCGCCTTGGCGAAGTCGAAGCGGATCGGTCCCAGCGGCGACGCCCAGATGAGCGAGACACCGGCCGACGAGCGGATCGACGTCGTGTTGCCGCCGACGGTGATCGTGTTGCCCTGCGTGTACAGCGGGAAGCTGTTGTAGGGGACGACCTGCCCACCGTTCGTGAAGTTGGTCTGGCCGTGGAAGCCGAACACCGAACCGGCGTCGTAGAAGACGGCGCCCTTCAGGCCGAGGTCGCGCGGCACGCCGTACAGCGGGAACTGGCTTTCGACCGAAGCGCCCCAATATTCCGTGCCGCCAAGCGGGTTGCCGGAATAGTCGATGCCGTTCGACACGTCGCGCGGGCCGATACCGTCGGGAGCGAAGCCGCGGACCAGGGTCGGCCCGAGGTTGAAGTTGTCGACGATACGCAGGTTGCTGTCGCCGCCCGAGGTGCTGCGGATGTCGCCGGCCTGCAGATGCACGAGGCCGATGATCTGGTCGTAGATCGGGTGGTAGTAACGGATGTCGCCGGTGGTGCGCAGGAAGTGCTCGGTGCCGCCAGCGCCGGCGATGTCCTGGCGCAGCTCGGCCAGGAAGCCCTCGGCGGGGTTCTTCGGGTTGTCGATCGAGTTGTAGGACAGCGTGTAGCCGAACAGCGAGGTCACCGTCGATCCCGCCGCCTGCTTGAGCGCCAGCGACGCTTCGCCGTTGTTCAAGCAGTTGTAGTAGGGGTTGGCCACCGTCGTGCCATAGGCGTGCCCCGAGTTAAGCGGCGACGGGGTGACGCCGTAGATCGGCGCGCTACAGTCGTTGTACGGGAACTCCGAGCTGTTCGGGATCGAGATCTCCGAACGATAGGCCGAGTAGCGCGGCGAGAAGGTGATCTCGTCGGTGACCGGCAAGCCGAGGCGCAGCGTGCCGCCGGCCACGAAGTTGTTGTAGAACGAGTACTGCGAGACGTCGGTCTGCTTGGCGAAGAGGTCGAAACCCGCCGCCAGGCGCTGGCCGAGGAAGTACGGCTCGGTGAAGTTGAACTCGATGCCGCGGGTCCGCTGACCGGCCGTGAGCGCGGCGCGCACGTACTGGCCGCGGCCGAGGAAGTTGGTCTCGGTGACCGCGACCTCGCCGATGATACCGTCGACCGTCGAGTAGCCGCCGGAGAGCGACAGCGAGCCCGTCGGCTGGTCCTCGACGTTGACGACGACGATCACGCGATCGGGCGCCGAGCCCTGCTGGTTGGTGATCGTGACCTTCTTGAAGAAGCCGAGGCCGTTGAGGCGCCGCTCGGCCTTGTCGATCAGCACCTTGTTGTAGGCGTCGCCTTCGCCGATCTCGAACTCGCGGCGGATGACGTAGTCGCGCGTCCGGGTGTTGCCGGTGATGACGATGCGCTCGATGTAGACGCGCGGGCCTTCCTCGACGGTGAAGACGATCGACACCTTGCGGGTCGTCGGGTCGCGGTCGCCGCGCGGCTTGACCTGCGAGAAGGCGTAGCCGCGGCGGTTGACCTCGCGGGTCATCGCCTCGACCGTCTTCTCGACGAGATCGCCATTGTAGGTGTCGCCGACGCTGAGGCGGATGAAGCGCTGCAGGCTGGCGTTGGTCAGCGCCGCGACATGCGAATCGACGCGGACCGAGCCGACCGAGTACTTCGGACCTTCTTCGACGGTGATCGTGACGACGTAGCCGTTCTTGGCCGCAACGTATTGCGCGTCAGAGCCGACCACGCGGAAGTCGGCGTAGCCGTTCTTGAGGTAGAAGCGGCGGATCAGCTCGAGGTCGGAGCCGATGCGGGTCGGATCGTAGACGTCGGACGACTTGAAGAACGACAGGAAGTTCATCTCCGTCGTGTCCATCAGGTCGCGCAGCTTGCCGCCCGAGTAGGCGTGGTTGCCGACGAAATTGATCTCCTTGATGCCGGTCTTGTCGCCCTCGTTGACGGTGAAGACGACGTCGAGCTTGCCGTTGGAGAGCTCGACGGTGCGGGCCGTCACGGTGGCGGCGGCGCGGCCGGAGCGGCGGTAGATGTCCTTGATGCGCTCGATGTCGGCGTCGACGATCGTCGGGCTGTACGGCCCGCGCGTCTTCGACACGACCTCGCCGGCGAGCTGCTCGGACTTGACCTTGCTGTTGCCCTCGAAGACCACGCGGTTGATCGAGCGGTTCTCGTCGACGGTGATCACGACGCCGCCGCCGCCGCGGCTGACCCTGACGTTCGAGAACAGCCCCGTCGCGTAGAGGTCCTTGACGCCCTTGTTGACCTCGTCGGCCGAGGTGCCGGCGAAATAGGAACGGATCGTCTCGGCATCGACGCGGTGGTTGCCGCGGACGACGACCTGGGCCGCAAAGGCGGTCGCCATGAAGCTCGTGAGGGAAATCAGCACGGCCGCGAACAACGCAAACCGGTGGATGTGACCCTTGATACGAAACATTACCGGTCCGGCCCCCGCATGCATTTTCGCTTTACGCCGCCTGCTGGCGGCGGCCGAGTACGCGAGCGCACCCGGAATTGGAGGCATCCGCTTGCGCAGTCGCCTCCACCCCACGTTCGGTTCTACCTGCTTTACCTGGGCGAGAAAACGGCGAACGGATGGTGCGACCCGTTTTCACCCTGCCGTGGCGATCAAGACACGCTCGCGGTAATAAGAGGGTTAACGGACAAGGTTAACCCTCTGTTATCGGCTGCTATTTAGAATTCGCCGCTGCGGGCGTCCGCGCCTGCATCACCGACTCGTAGGTGCGCGCGATGTCGTTGTAGGCGACGAAGATCATGAGGCTCGCCACGACCGTCAAACCGATCCTGTAGCCCACCTCCTGGGCCTTCTCCGGCAGCGCCTTCCCGCGGATCACCTCGAAGGCGAAGAACATCAGGTAGCCGCCGTCGAGCATCGGGATCGGCAGGAGGTTGAGGAAGCCGATCGACACCGACAGGACCGCCGCGAGATAGATCAGCGGGACCATCCCCTCCTGGGCGAGGACGCCGGTCACCTGGGCGATGCGGATCGGGCCCGACAATTGGTCGGTCGAGGCCGTGCCGACGACGAGGCCCTTCAGGAAGTGGAGAATCGTCTCGATGCGGAAGCCGATCTCCGAGACCGCCATCTTCGACGCGACGCCCCAGCCGTAGGTCTGCATCCAGGCGTTGCCGGGCGCATTGTTCGCCTGGACGCCGATCATCATCGTGCGCATCGGCCCGAACGGGGTCGGCTGGTTGTGCGGCACGGGCAGCGGCGTCAGGGTGAGAGGCTTGCCGTCGCGGTCCACCACGACCGAAAGCGGCGCACCGTCGCTGACCAGCAGGATGCGCTGGATGTCCTCGAACGATTCGATCGGCGTCCCGTCGACCGACTTGATGATGTCCTTCGCCTTCAGGCCCGCCTGGTCGGCCGGGCCGCCGGCGACGACGGTCATGACTTCCGGCTTGATGATCACGCGGCCGTTGAAGTGGAACAGCGCCGCGAAGATCGCGAAGGCGAAGATGAAGTTCGCGGCCGGCCCGGCGGCGACGATGGCGATCCGCCGCCACACGTTCTGGCCGTGCAGCGTCACGCTGCGCTCGGCCGTCGGCATCGACGACAGGCTCTCGCTGTCCGGCGCCGAGGCGCCGTTGGCGTCGCCGTGGAACTTGACGTAGCCGCCGAGCGGCAGGACGGCGAGGCGCCAGCGCGTGCCGCGACGATCGACGTAATGGGCGATCTCGGGGCCGAAGCCGAGCGAGAAGGCATCGACCTTCACGCCGCACCAGCGGCCGACGAGGAAATGGCCGAGCTCGTGGACGAGCACGATCGTCAGCAGCAGGCAGATGTATGGAACGACATTGATGAAGACGGAATACAGCGACACCGGTGGCCTCCAGCCGCGCCCGCATTGCAGATCGGACGCCGCCCCCGGCCGCCGATACGCGGTTCACATGGTTATTGATCCGTTAAAAATCAGCCGGCGTCGAGGCGTCCGAGTGCCGCCCGCGTCCTTTCTCTCACGATATGGTCAACGCCGAGCGCGTCCTCGATCGTGACCGGCTCCTTGGCCGTCCCATCGCGGGACGCCGCCTCGCACGCTTCTTCAACGAGGCGCGCGATGTCGTGGAAGGAAATCAACTTTTTGAGGAAAGCCTCGACGGCGATCTCGTTCGCCGCGTTCATCACCGTGGGCATCCCCTGCCCGGCCCGCAGCGAGTCGAGGGCGACCCGGAGCGCCGGAAAACGCTCGAGGTCCGGCTTCTCGAAGGTGAGCGTGCCGATCGCCGCGAGGTCCAGGCGACGGGCGGCGGTGCGCAGGCGGTCGGGATAGCCGAGGCAATGGCCGATCGGCACCTTCATGTCGGGCGAGGCGAGACCCGCCGTCACCGAACCGTCGGTGAAGCTGACCAGCCCGTGGACGATCGACTGGGCATGGACGAGCACGTCGAGCCGCGCCGCTTCGATATTGAAAATGTGATGCGCCTCAATGACTTCTAGGCCCTTGTTCATGAGGCCGGCACAATCGATCGTGACCTTCGGGCCCATCGCCCAGTTCGGATGCGCCAGCGCCTGCTCGGGCGTCGCGGTGGCGATCTGCTCGTAGGTCCAGGCGCGGAACGGGCCGCCCGAGGCCGTCAGGATCATCGACTCGATCGAATCGACCTCGGCGTCGCCGAGCGCCTGGAAGATCGCGTTGTGCTCGCTGTCGACCGGCAGCAGCCGCGTGCCCGATCTGGCGGCCTGCCGCATGAAGACCGGCCCGGCGCAGACGAGGCATTCCTTGTTGGCGAGGGCGATGGTGCGTCCCGCCTCGAGCGCGGCGAAGGTCGGCCGGACGCCCGCGGCGCCGGCGATCGCGCCCATCACGATGTCGGCGGGGTGCAGCGCCGCCTCGATCACCGCCGACTCGCCGGCGGCGGCCTCGATCCCGGTGCCGGCGAGCGCCGCCTTGAGCTCGGCGTAGCCGGCCGGATCGGCGAGCGCCGCGAACGACGCCTTCAGCCGCACCGCCGTCCTCGCCAGCGCCGCCGCGTCGCGGCCGCCGGCCACCGCGGCGACCGAGAACTCGTCCGCCGCGCCGAGCAGGATCTCCTCGGTGGAGCGGCCGATGGAGCCGGTCGCCCCCAGCACGGTGACGACGCGCGGCGTGCGCGTCCCTGCGGGCTTCGCCCGGGAGCCGACAATCTGATCCATGCGGTGATCCATACGCCTGTTCACGGCCAGTAGAAAAGGCCACCGGCGACGGTGGTCTGGGCGCGCAGCAGCCCGAACACGAAGGCGAAGACGGCGGCCGCGATGAAGCCGTCGAGCCGATCCATCACGCCGCCGTGGCCGGGGATGAGCGAGCTCGAATCCTTGACGCCGAACCGGCGCTTGATGCCGGATTCGAAGGCATCGCCGATCTGCGACAGCGCCGCGGTGGCCAAGCTGAGCCAAAAGATCGGCATGATGGGGGTCGGCGCCGGCGGATCGCGCAGGACGACCCAGCTGCCGACGAGCGCGCCGGCGGCGAGCCCGGTCAGCGTGCCCGACCACGTCTTCGACGGCGAGACGCGCGGCCACAGCTTGGGCCCGCCGAACAGCCTGCCCCCGAAATAGGCGAAGACATCGGTCGACCAGACCGTCGCGAAGAGCCAGATGATGGCGTGGCTGCCGAACGGGAACGACGAGCGCAGCGAGATCAGGGCGACGATGAACAGCCCGGCATAGGCGAGCCCGGCCGCCGGCCACAGCCGCGATCCGGCGCGATCGAGAGCCGCGAGCGCGCCCGCCCCGACGACCAGCGCCACGACCGCCGCGGTCGTCGCGTCCGACCACGCCGCGGCGGCGGCGACGACGAGAGCCGCGAAGCCGACGACGAGCCGGGGCAGCGACGGCCGGCCGAGGAGGCGCTGCCACTCCCAGAACACGGCGAGCGCGGCCGCCCCCCAGGTGAGGACGAAGAGCGTGCCGCCCCGGCGCGCCGTCAGGATCGCGATCGCGACGAGGACGAGGCCGGACGCCGCGCGCACGCCGAGGTCCCCCCATCTGCGATTGGCCGCGGGCGGCGCCGCGCCGGGGGTCTGCGGATGGTCCGACACGCCGAGGCTAACTCGCGGCGGACGCGACGCCTTGACGTCGCGTCACGATCCGGTCCTAGCGGCGGCGGAGCGCGCCGCGACGAGACCGCCGAACCGGCGTTCGCGAGCCGCGAACTGTGCCAGCGCGCCGACGAAGGCGTCGCGGTCGAAGTCCGGCCACAGCACCGGCAGGAAGACGAACTCGCTGTAGGCCGACTGCCAAAGGAGGAAATTGGACAGGCGCTGCTCGCCGGAGGTGCGGATGATGAGGTCGGGGTCGGGGATGCCCGACGTGTCGAGGAAGCGGCCGATCAGCGCGGCATCGATCTCGGCCTCGCCGATCTTGCCGGCGGCGAAGTCGAGCGCCACGGCGCGTGCCGCGGCGGCGATCTCCTGCCGCCCGCCGTAATTGAAGGCGACGACGAGGGTGAGGCCGCCGTTGAGCCGCGTCAGCGTCTCCGCCTCCTCGAGCAGGCCGCGGATGTCGGGCTGCAGGTTGGCGCGATGACCGATCACCTTGACCCGGACGCCGGCGTCGTGGAGCTCGATGAGGTCCTTGCGGATGAACCGCTTCAGCAGGCCCATCAGGTCGCGCACCTCCTCGAACGGCCGCGACCAGTTCTCGACCGAGAACGAGTAGACCGTCAGGTATTCGAGCGAGACCTCGATCGCCGTGCGCACGGCGCCGCGCAGCGCCTCGACGCCGCGGCGATGGCCCTCGATGCGGGGCAGCCCGCGGCTGGCGGCCCAGCGGCCGTTGCCGTCCATGATCAGCCCGACATGCGAGGGCATGCCCGGCGCATTTGCAGCGCCGGCGATCGGCTTGTCCTCAGCGAGACTGGGCATCGACCTTCCGGTTGGGCGAATGCGGCACGGACCGCCTCACGGGGAATGGTAGCGCAAAACGGGCAGGCCCGGCCACCGGGCCTAGACCTGCATGATCTCGCCTTCCTTGGTCGCCAGCGTCTGGTCGATCTCGGCGACATATTGGTCGGTGACCTTCTGGACGTCGACCTCGAGCTTCTTCTGGTCGTCCTCGCTGATGTCCTTGTCCTTGGCGAGACGCTTCAGCGTGTCGATGCCGTCGCGGCGCACGTGGCGGACGGCGACGCGCGCCTCCTCGCTGTAGCGATGCGCGATCTTGACCATCTCCTTGCGACGCTGCTCGTTGAGCTCGGGAATGCGGATCCGCAGGATCTGCCCTTCCGTCGTCGGCGAGAGGCCGAGGTTCGAATCGCGGATCGCCCGTTCGACCGCGCCGACCATGGACTTGTCCCACACCTGGACCGAGAGCATGCGCGCCTCGGGGACGCTGAGCGTCGCGACCTGGGCGATCGGCATCTTCTGGCCGTAGGCTTCCACCTCGATCGGCTCGAGGAGGCTCGCCGAGGCGCGGCCGGTGCGCAGGCCGCCGAGCTCGTGGCGCAGCGTCTGCACGGCGCCCTGCATGCGGCGCTTCAAATCCGGCAGATCGAAACTCTGGCTCATGGACATACCTTCATCGCAGCCGGCCTCGGGGCGGCGCCAGCGGCCGCTCGACCGGAAGGCTGAACCTAGGGCCTGACGATGGTTGCCGTCGCCTTCCCCTCGAGCGCGTCCGAGATCGCGCTCTCGTTCTGAATGGAGAAGACGATTATCGGAATTCGGTTCTCGCGAGCAAGGGCGAATGCGGCCGTGTCCATTACCGCGAGGTTCTGGGCGATCGCCTCGTCGTGGGTCAGCGTCTCGTAGCGCTTGGCGCTGGGGTCGCGCTTGGGATCGGCGGAATAGACCCCGTCGACCTGCGTCGCCTTCAAGATCGCGTCGCAGGAAAGCTCCGCCCCGCGCAGCACGGCACCGGTGTCGGTGGTGAAGAACGGGTTGCCGGTGCCGCCGGCCAGGATGACGATGCGGCCCTTGCCGAGATGATGCAGCGCCGCCTGGCGCGAGTACGGCTCGCAGAGCGACGGCATCGGCACCGCCGACAGCACCCGGGCCGGCTTGCCCGCCTTCTCGATCGCGAACTCGAGCGCCAGCCCGTTCATCACCGTCGCCAGCATGCCGATCGAATCGGCGCGGGCGCGCTCGATGCCCGAATCGGCACCCTGGATGCCGCGGAAGAAGTTGCCGCCGCCGACGACGACCGCCACCTCGAAGCCGAGCTGGGACGCGCGGGCGAGATCGGCGGCGATGCGGGAGAGGACCGAGGGATCGAGCCCGTGGCTCAGGCGCCCCTGCAGCGCCTCGCCGGAGAGCTTGACGACGACCCGGTGCCACCTCGCCTCGTCAGCCATGTCCTACTCCGCCGCCTCGCAGGCGACGGCTTAGGCGGAATTGCCCTGGCGTTCAACACGCAAGGGCCCGCTGACCTAAGGGCAGTTTCCGGGCGCGCTCGCGCGGCCGATGGGCATGATGTAGCTGATCACGGCGCGGCGGTTGACGATGACGAGCTGCTTGCCGACGCGGAACGCGTTGTAGCCGCCGAGGCGGTATTGCGGCAGCACCTTCGCCACCGCCTCCGGCAGCGGCTTGCGCGAAACGGCATGCGGGACCTGAGCGCCGACGCTCAGATGGACCTTGGCCGGGCGCTCCGCCGGCAGGTGCACGACGGCCCGATCGATCGCCCGCATGTCGGCCGCGCCGATGAAGGGGGCGCTCGCCAGCCCTTTCTGGCAGGCGGCCGAGGCGCCGCAAGTCGCGGCGCTCGTCAGAACGAAAGCCAGGACAATGGTGGCACCGCGCATGCTGTTCCTCTCCCGAATGACGGCGTCCAAGACGCACGAAAACAGGTGCGCGTCGAGGCGATGCGGCGATAGATTGAGCGACGCCGCGACGAGAACAGTCGCGTCCGACGCACCGTCACAACAAATTCAACGATCGACCGGCAAAGAATTTTGGAGTTGATCGGGGGCTGGTGTCGCCCTAATTCCCTGTGACGTTTCGAGTTTTGGGGCACGCGCGCCCTGTCGAACACATAGAAATAATCTATCGGGAGGAAAGGATTCCCTCATGAGCGCCACCACCCCGCGTAAGCCCGGCCGTCACTTCCTGCAGATCCCGGGTCCGGTGCCCGTGCCGGACCGCGTGCTGCGCGCGATGGATTACCAGGTGCTCGACCACCGCGGCCCGCAGTTCCAGGTCCTCGCCAAGCGCGTGCTCGAGAAGGTCAAGACGATCTTCAAGACCGAAAGCCATGTCATCATCTTCCCGGCGTCGGGCTCCGGCGCCTGGGAATCGGGCATGACCAACACGCTGAACCCCGGCGACAAGGTCCTCATGTACGAGACCGGCCAGTTCGCCACGCTGTGGAAGGGCCTCGCCGAGCGCATCGGCCTCGTCACCGATTTCATCCCCAGCGACTGGCGCACCGGCGTCGACCCGCAGAAGATCGACGAGAAGCTGAAGGCCGACAAGAACCACGAGATCAAGGCGGTCTGCGTCGTCCATCACGAGACCTCGGGCGGCCTGCTCTCCGACCTCGCGGCGATCCGCAAGGTGATCGATTCCAACAACCACCCCGCCCTGTTCATGGTCGACACCGTGTCGGGCCTCGGCTCGGCCGACTTCCGCTTCGACGAGTGGGGCATCGACGTCGCCGTCGCCGGCTCGCAGAAGGGTCTGATGCTGCCGCCGGGCCTCGCCTTCAACGCGGTCAGCGCCAAGGCGCTGAAGGCGATGGAGACGTCGAAGCTGCCGAAGGGCTACTGGTCCTGGGCCGACATGATGACCAACAACAAGAACGGCTTCTTCCCGTACACGCCGGCGACCACCCTGCTCTACGGGCTCGACGTCGCCGTCGACCTCATGCACGAGGAAGGGCTCGACAACGTCTTCGCCCGCCACAAGCGGCATGGCGAGGCGACGCGCGCTGCCGTGCGCGCCTGGGGCCTCGAGCTGCTCTGCCGCGAGGCGCGCTACGAGTCGCCGGTGATGACCGCCGTGATGATGCCGGGCGAGAAGGGCGCCGACGCGTTCCGCAAGGTCGTGCTCGACACGTTCGACATGTCGCTCGGCGCCGGCCTCAACAAGATCGCCGACAAGATCTTCCGTATCGGCCATCTCGCCGATACCAACGATCTGACCATCATGGGCGCCCTCGCCGGCGTCGAGATGGGCCTCGAGGTCGCCGGCATTCCGCACAAGAAGGGCGGCGTGCAGGCGGCGATGGAGGTCATCGCGGCGCACCAGAGCAAGGCGCCGATGCGCCAGGCTGCTGAATAAGCTCGACGCTCTCGCGTCGTCTCGAAAGCCCGCCCTCACCGGCGGGCTTTTTCGTTTGGGCCCCCCCGAATCGCGGATTGCGTCGCGCTCGCAAACCATCCAAAGCGATGCGGGCCGGGGATCGCCGCCATCGTGGCCGGATCGCCTGGTCGAGCGTGGCGGGGAGTGATGCCGATGACGCACGTGTCGCGACGCAAGGCGCTGATCGGCGCGACCGGCGTGCTCGCCCTTGCCGCCGGCGGACGCGCCGCGCTCGGCGCGATCGCGCAGCGCCACGGCCTCGTCCTGCGCACGCGGGCGGGCGTCGCGTTTCAGACCAGCGTCGCGCTGACGGTGGCCGGCCCCGACGCGACGGCTCTCGAAAGCGCGCTCGATGCCGGTTTCGTCGCCATCCGCGACGTGGAAAACGCATCCTCCGTCTACCGGCCCGACGCCGAGGTCTCGCGGCTCAATCGCGACGGACGCCTCGACCGCCCTGGCGTCCACCTCCTGACGATGCTGCGCTACGGCGCCGAGCTGTCGCGCCTCACCGACGGGCGCTTCGACTACACGGTGCAGCCCTTGTGGGACCATTGGGCCGCGGCGCACGCGGCGGGGCGCCGCCCGACGGCCGCCGATCTCGCCCCGGTGCTGGCGCGCGTCGACTGGCGCGGCGTCGCCATCGCCGACGACCGCGTCGCCTTCGACCGCCGCGGCATGGCGATCACGCTGAACTCGATCAACCAGAGCTATGCGACCGACGTGGTGATGGCGGTGCTCGCCGCGCGCGGCATCGAGCATGCGTTCATCGACACGGGCGAGTTCGGGGCCCGCGGCGACCATCCCGAGGGACGCCCCTGGCGCCTCGGCGTCGCCGACCCGCGCGACACCGATCGGCTCGCCTTCGTGCTCGACCCCTTCCGCCGCTTCGCCGCGACCTCCGGCGACTACAAGACCTACTTCTCGCCGGACTTCCGCGACCATCACATCTTCGATCCGCGCACCGGCTATTCGCCGCCGCACTGGTCGTCGATCACCGTCGAGGCGCCGACGGGGCTGGTCGCCAACGGGCTGGCGACGGCGCTGTTCGCCTCGAGCCCGGAGGAGTCGCGGCAGCTGATGGCGGCGCATCCCGAGTGCCGCGCGCGCTTCTTCGCCAAGGACGGCAGCGACGCCGGCGATCTGTCGACGGCCTAGCCGTCATCGCGAGCTGCAGGCGAAGCAACCAAGGGGCGGCCGCGCGATGAGCGCGGGGATGGGGCCCAGCGGCCCCTGGGTTGCTTCGCTTCGCTCGCAATGACGGTGGCGACGGCGACGGCGTAGCCGTCATTGCGAGCCGTAGGCGAAGCAACCCAGGGGTGGCAGAGCGACAGGCCCGCAGATGGCGCCGCGCGGCCCCTGGGTTGCTTCGC
>CAZZZM010000072.1:0-12052 GCA_964658465.1 uncultured Nakamurella sp. | reverse complement strand
TCGTATTTCGAGAACGCGATGGCGGTGCAGAGCGTGATGTCGGCGAAGGTCGGCTCGCTCCCGCCGAGCAGCCAGTCGCGGCCGTCGGAGAGATGACGGTCCACCAACGCCGCGTGGGCCAGCGCCTCCTTGCGGCAGTGCTCGCCCCATTGCGGGTTCGAGGTCAGCTCGAGCTTGGGGCCGAGGCCCTGGTGCAGCACGTGGAACATGGTGGTGATGCGGTAGAGGATCTGCACCCAGATGCGGTCGTCCCACATCGTGTCCTGCGCGACCTCGAGCGGCGTCTCGCCCATGATCTTGCGGCCGGGGAAGCTCGCGTCGAGATAGCGGGCGATCGCCGCGCTCTCGGCGAGGTAGCCGCCGTCGGGCAGCTCGAGCGTCGGCGTCTCGCCCCACGGGTTGCGCTTGAGGTGGCGCCAGCCGCGCTGCTCGCCGACCGGCGCCATCTTCAGGATGCGCTCCTCCACCGCATCGGCGATGCCCTTCTCGTGCATCAGCAGGCGCACGCGCTGCGGATTGGGGAACACCGACGGCGAGGTGTGGAGCACGAGCTTGGTCAACGGAGCGTCCTTCGCGGCTGGAGAGGTTGGAAAGGCGTCACCCGCCTTACCATGCGTCGGGTGCGGCGTCATAAGCCCCCTTCGTCAGGTCGCCGCCGCCACCCGGCCACGCTACCATCGCCCGGACCATCATCAGGAGGCCGGGCATGCGGATAACAATCGATCGCGGCGCGGAGGCCGTGCGCATCGAGCTCGTCGCGGCGGCGGAGACGCAGCGGGTCGAGGCGGCGGAGGGCGTCGCCGTGCTCACCGATGCGGCCGGCCGCGTCGTCGCGATCGAAGTGCGCGGCGTCGCCGAGGAGACGCTGCACGAGTTCACCGTCGAGCTGGCGGGCCTGGCGGATCGGCCGGCCGCGCCGGCGCCGGCGTCCGCCCGACCCGTGCGCGTCGAGCCGCCGGCCCCGCCGCGCTACACCGGGCCGCTCACCTGGGATCCGGAGGCCGAGGCGGCGATGCTCGAGGTGCCGTTCTTCTCGCGCGGCCAGCGCCGCATCGACGCCGGCGCGCTCGCCCGCCAGCGCGGGTCGGACCGGGTGACCGTCGAGATCGTCAACGCGCTCCTCGGCCGGTAGGCGCGGCTCAGCTCACGGGATCGCAGCCGAACGTCATCCCCGGCGCGAACGGGGCCTCGAAGTCCAGCATGTCGCCGGCCCGCGCGTCGTAGCCGGCGTAGAGCGCATCGAGGATGAAATCGGCGAGCGCGCCGAAGTCCGGCGGGATGGCCACGGCGCGATCGACGGAAAAGTTGCCCGCCCTGTCGTCCGTCGAGAATCCGAGGCGGGCGAGAGCGGCGATCTTTTCCGTTGCGAGATGCGCGGTGCGCGGCAGGCCAGGTTTCGTCTCGTAGAAACCGGAGGCCGCCTCGCAGAGGACGCGCGTCTCGTTGTCATGGAACAGGCACTGGACATACCCGTGGCGCGGCGCCGGCATGGCAGCGACAATGAAGCGATTGTGGTCCTGTGCCGGGTCTCCGGCATCGTAGAGCCGCTGCAGGCGATCGGCGAGGGCGCAGCGGTATTTCTGGAGAAGCTCGAGGCGCGTGTCCGGGCTCGCGCCGGCGGAGCTCGCAACGAGGCTCACGGCGAGGGCGAGGACCGCCCCGGCGCGCGTCATGCGCCGTGGTCCGCGTCGCGCATCGCCGTGCCGCAGCGGCCCGAGGGCCGAGGCGCGTCGGGTGCGTCGAAGCGGAGCGCGGTGTCGGCGCGCACGTCGTAGCCGACGAAGAGCGCCGCGAGCATCAGCTTCGCGATGGCGTCGAGATTGGGCGGGTCGGCGACGGGGAAGGACCGTCTGAAGTTCTGCGGCGCGTCGTCATCGGTCGAGAAGCCGAGTAAGCCAAGCATCGCGATCGCCGCCGGTTTCAAATGCATGGTGCGCGGCACGTCGTAGAAATAGCCGGAGGCCGCCTCGCACAGCATGTGGCGGTCGAGCTGGTCGAAGGCGCATTGGACGTAGTCCTGCGGCGCGTCGGCGCGCGAAAGGATGAGATAGCGGTTCTGCTGGTCGGCGGGGTTCGGCGTGGCGTGGATGCGCGCGAGACGGTCGACGACCTCGCATTGTTGCGCGGCCAACAGTTCGCGCAGCGCGGGCGTGCGGACGGCCGTGGGCGCGAGCAGAGCGACGAGGAGCGCGGTGGTTTGAGCGGCGGCTTGGGCCGGAATGACGATCGGCATGGCAATAGGCTCTGTGCGAAATGGCGCCAGCCTAGCGCATCCCCGGCCGCGGCAGAAGGCGGCGCGCGGCGGAGGCTCGCGCGGCCTCGACGGCTCACCGCAGCAGGTTGCGCAGCACCACGCAATTGCCGCCCTGGCCCTGAAGGCTGTTGCACAGCTTGTTGGAGGCCAAGCGGTCGTCGGCCTCGATCTGCATGACGAATTTCTTCGCCGGCAGGCCGCCGAGGTGGCGGCGGCGCAGCACCGGCGTCACGGATGCGAGCGTCTCGGCGTGGCGGGCGCGCTGCAGCTGCCATTCGGCGAGCACGGCGGCCTTGTTGTAGCTGGCGACGAGGATCACCGACCAGCGCTTGGGCGGCGGCGCGCCGGGCTCGTCCGGCACCGGCGGCGCGCGGCGGCGGCCGGCGTCGCCGGCGAAGGCGAGGCAGGAGAAGCCGGGCTCCGGCGCGAGCTCGGGCGGCTTCGCCGCGGTGGAGAATGGCCCGCGCCATTCGAAGGCGGGGTGGCCGGTGACGATCTCGACATAGCCGATGGTCTCGGCGGGCAGGCCGGCGCTGCCGGCGAGCCAGCGGCCGATGCGGCCGGGCCCGGCATTGTAGGCCGCCGCCGCCAGCCCGATGTTGCCGAATCTGGCGCGCAGCTCCTTCAGGTAGGCGGCGGATTCGTCGAGCGCGCGCGTCGCCTCGAACGGGTCGGCGAGGCCGCGCTCGGCCGCCGTGCCCGGCATGAATTGCGCGACGCCCTGCGCGCCGGCCGGGCTCACCGCGGCGGGATCGAATCGGCTCTCCTGCCAGATGAGGCGGGTGAAGAACGGGGTCGGAAGGCCATTGCGCTTCGCCGCCGCCTCGATCGCCTGGCAGAGCGTGCGCGCCGGCGCGCTCGCCGCCGCTGGCTTGGCGGGGCCGGGCGGGGCATCGGCCCGCGCCGGGCTTGCGAGGGCGAGAGCGAGCAGGACGGCGAGAGCGCGCATGCGGGGAGGCAAAGCGCGATTTGCGGGCGGCGTCCAGGGCGGGCGCGACCGAGGTTTCGCGCGACGGGGCAGTCGGCCAGCGGCGCGTGGTCCGTCGCTAGGACGCCCGCTTGGTCAGCGCGCGCTCGAGGGTCTGGCGAATGAAGCGCTGATAGGGGATCCCCTCGGCAGCCGCCGACGCCTTGACCGCGCGCAGGAGGGTCGCCGGCAGCCGCATGTTGATGCGCTCGCTTTTCGGTTCGAACTCGAACTTCACCGGCTGGAATTGCGAAAAGTCGAGATCGGACAGGTCCTGCGCGAGAAAGCGTTCGGCGTCCTCATCGGTCTTCAGCTTCGGGACTTTCTTCCCCATAGGAGCACCTCGATCCAGGCCAGGCTGACGCCGTCTGCCCCCGCCCGCAAACTTTCTTACGCGAAAAAGCCTTGCTACAAGGCCACCTTCCCGCCGAAGACCAAACACATGAACCGCCCTGAGACAGCCGTGCCCGCGGGCACGTTCGACTATTCCGCCACCCTCTTCCTGCCGAAGACAGACTTCCCCATGCGCGCCGGCCTGCCGAAGAAGGAGCCGGAGTTCCTCGCGCGCTGGCAGGAGATCGACCTCTACGGCAAGCTGCGCGCGGCGGGGCAGGGGCGCCAGAAATTCGTGCTGCACGACGGGCCGCCCTACGCCAACGGCAACATCCACATCGGGCATGCGCTCAACAAGATCCTGAAGGACCTCGTCACCCGCTCGCAGCAGATGAGCGGCAAGGACTCGAACTACGTGCCGGGCTGGGACTGCCACGGCCTGCCGATCGAGTGGAAGATCGAGGAGGAATACCGCGCCAAGGGCCAGAACAAGGACGCGGTGCCGATCGTCGAGTTCCGCCGCCAGTGCCGCGCCTTCGCGGCGCGCTGGGTCGACATCCAGCGCGAGGAGTTCAAGCGCCTCGGCGTCACCGGCGACTGGGCGCACCCCTACGAGACGATGGCCTATCCCGCCGAGGCGACGATCGCCGCCGAGATCCTGAAGTTCGCCGGGAACGGGCTGCTCTACCGCGGCTCGAAGCCGGTGATGTGGAGCGTCGTCGAGAAGACCGCGCTGGCCGAGGCCGAGGTCGAGTACGAGGACCACGTGAGCGACACGGTGTTCGTGGCGTTCCCGCTCGACGGCAAGGGCGACCTTGCCGATGCGCGCGTGGTGATCTGGACGACGACGCCCTGGACGATCCCGGCCAACCGAGCGGTCTGCTTCTCGTCGCGCATCCCTTACGGCCTCTATCGCGTCACGGCGGCGCCGGAGGGCAATTGGGCGAAGGGCGGCGCGACCTATCTGCTGGCCGATGCGCTCGCGGCAAGCGTGTTCAAGTCGGCGAAGGTCGACGGCTTCGAGAAGGTGCGCGCGGTCACCGCCGCCGAGCTCGACGGTTTGATGGCGGCGCATCCGCTGGCTGCCGCCGGCTACGGCTTCAAGGTGCCGCTGCTCGACGGCGACCACGTCACCGACGAGGCCGGCACGGGCTTCGTGCACACCGCGCCGTCGCACGGCCGCGACGACTTCGACATCTGGATGGCCTCGAACCGCATGCTGCGCGAGCGCGGCATCGACCCGCGCATTCCCTACACCGTCGATGCCGACGGCTTCCTCACCGCGGAGGCGCCGGGCTTCGAGGGGCGCCGCGTCATCGACGACAAGGGCGCCAAGGGCGACGCCAACGAGGCGATCATCAAGGCGCTGATCGAGAGCGGCAACCTCGTGGCACGCGGGCGGCTGAAGCACCAGTATCCGCACTCGTGGCGCTCGAAGAAGCCGCTGATCTTCCGCAACACGCCGCAATGGTTCATCGCGCTGGACCAGGGGTTCACGCTCGATGCCGGGACTCCCTTCCCCCTTGCGGGGAAGGGTGGGGATGGGGGTCAGGCCGCCTCTCGTCCGTCGTCGGCGAGCGGCGGGACCCCCACCCCTGGCCCCTCCCCGCAAGGGGGAGGGGAAAGCCGCGGCTCGAACCAGCCCACCCTCCGTGCCGTCGCGCTGGAGGAGATCGCGCGCACCCGCTGGGTGCCGGAGGCCGGCGAGAACCGCATCACCGGGATGATCGCCAACCGGCCGGACTGGGTGGTGTCGCGCCAGCGCGCCTGGGGCGTGCCGATCGCCATCTTCGTCGACAAGGACTTCAAGCCGCTCGTCGACGCGGCGGTGAACGCGCGCATCCTCGCCGCCTTCGCGGAGGAGGGCGCCGACGCCTGGTACGCGGAGGGGGCGCGCGAGCGCTTCCTGGGCGCGCGGGCCAGCGAGGACTGGACGAAGGTCGACGACGTCCTCGACGTTTGGTTCGACTCCGGCTCGACGCACGCCTTCACGATGGGGGATGCCAAACAATTCCCCGGCCTCGCCGGCATCAGGCGGGCGCCGGAGGGGCACGACGAGGTCATGTATCTCGAAGGCTCCGACCAGCATCGCGGCTGGTTCCATTCCTCGCTGCTGGAGGCGGCCGGCACGCGCGGCCGCGCGCCGTTCGACGTGGTGCTCACCCACGGCTTCGTGCTCGACGAGCAGGGGCGCAAGATGTCGAAGAGCGCCGGCAACGTCACGGCGCCGCAGTCGGTGATCAAGGATTCCGGCGCCGACATCCTGCGCCTGTGGGTCGCGGCGTCGGACTATTCCGACGATCTGCGCATCGGGCCGGAAATCCTCAAAACCTTCGTCGAGACCTACAAGAAGCTGCGCAACACGATCCGCTGGATGCTCGGCGCGCTCGGCCATTACGAGGGGCCGCCGCCGGCGGGCGACATCGACGAGCTCGAGCGCTACATGCGCCATCGCCTCTTCGAGCTCGATGCCGAGGTGCGCCAGGCTTATGCGGCGTTCGACTACAAGCGCGTCGTCTCGCGGCTCAGCCTGTTCCTCAACACCGACCTGTCGGCGTTCTATTTCGACATCCGCAAGGACGCGCTCTACTGCGACCCGATCTCGAGCAAGCGTCGCCGCGACGCGCTGGAGACCATCGAGCAGATCTTCCGCTGCGTGACGCTGTGGCTGGCGCCGATCCTCGTCTTCACGGCGGAGGAGGCGTGGCTGGCGCGCTACCCCGATGCGACCTCCGTGCATCTCGAGCCGTTCCCGGACATCCCGACGGATTGGCAGGCGCCGGAGACGATCGACCGCTGGATCAGCATCCGCGCGGCGCGCGCGGTGGTGACGGGCGCGCTGGAGATCGCCCGCGCCGAGAAGACGATCGGGGCCTCGCTCGAGGCGGCGCCGGTGGTCTACGTGGCGAAGCCCGAGCTGCGCGACCTGCTCGCCAGCGTCGATTTCGCCGACGTGTGCATCACCTCCGACATCGCGATCGAGGTCGGCGCCGGGCCGGCGGACGCGTTCCGCCTGCCGGGCGTGCCGGATGTCGCCGTCGTCGTGCGCCGCGCGCCGGGCACGAAATGCGCCCGCTCCTGGCGCTTCTCGCCGCTGGTCGGCTCGGACGCCGAGTTCCCCGAGGTGACGCCGCGCGACGCCGCGGCGCTGCGCGAGCTGAAGGCCGCCGGGCGGCTGGCGTGAGGGGACGCCGAGGATGACCCCCCGCCTCGCCGGCTTCCTCGTCGCGTCCCTCACCCTCGCCATCGACCAGGCCAACAAGCTCTGGCTGATGGACGTCTACGACATCGCCGCGCGGCAGCCCGTGCGGCTCGCGCCCGTCTTCGACGTCGTCTTTGCGAAGAACCCCGGCATTTCGTACTCGCTGCTGCCGGCGCACAGCCCCGGCGCGCGCTGGGCGCTCGTCGCCTTCACGCTGGCGGCGACGATCGGGATCGGCCTCTGGCTGTGGCGGACGCCGACGCGGGTGCCGGCGATCGGCCTCGGGCTCGTGCTCGGCGGCGCGCTCGGCAACGCCATCGACCGCTTCGCCTACGGCTGGGTCGCCGATTTCTACTATTTCCACGTCGGCGGCTTCCACTGGTACGTCTTCAACCTCGCCGACGTCGCGATCGTGGTCGGCGTGGCGTTGCTGCTGCTCGACTCCTTCGTCCCGACGCGCGCGACGCCGGCGGCGGCCTGACCAGCCTCTAAATTGCCGTTAACATGCGGCATTCGCTGCCAACGTCGCGCGTTCTCCAGGAAGTCCAGTCATGCCCCGCGCCCTGCCGCCGTCTCTGGCGATCCTACTTCTGGCCGCAGCCGTGCAGCCGGTCCTCGTGGTGCCCGTGAAGGCGCAGCTCGCCGGCGTCATCGATCAGTACCAGGACATGCGCAACTCGCTTGGGCTGGGACCGGCCCGCGCGCCGATGGACTTCACCGAACGGCCCCCGCTGGTGGTGCCGCCGACGGATACGCTGCCGCCGCCGGGCGCCGGCCCTGGCTTGCCCGTCGTCGATACGGACACGACCGACCGGCGCAAGGCGCTGACCGATCCGCGCCGCCCGGTGCCGCCGAACGACCCCGGCGCCGGCGTCGCCGGCCTCGCCGGTCGCACATATCTGGTCGATCCGCCGGCCGGCATGCGCGACCCGAGCCAGCTCGGGCCGGACCCGACCTCCGATCTGCCGCGCAAGGTCAGGGACAAGGCCGACAAGCCGGTCCGCACGCGCCACGCCAAGCGGCGCACGCCCGCGCTCGAAGCCTCGCAATAGGCCGCGCCGCGATCGCTTGAGCGTTGTCGATCAGAGCGATCGATCGTCCGCGACCTTTTTTGATGATGCACACCGAGGCGGCAGGTCCTATATCTGGCGCTCGGGCCGGATCGACGCGCCGGATGGCGGCGCGCGGCCCCGCGAAGGTGGCATTCATGCACGACGGCTCGCCCGCGCCGCGCGGCGCTCTCGGCCTCACCCCCGGCTCCGATGGGTCCCGCCAGGGACGTGACGCCGACACCGCGATCGCCCAGGGCAAGCTCGACAACGGCATGGAGATCGTGGTGATCCCGGATCACCGCGCGCCGATCTGCACGCACATGGTGTGGTACCGCAACGGCTCCGCCGACGATCCGGTCGGCAAGTCCGGCATCGCGCATTTCCTCGAGCACCTGATGTTCAAGGGGACCGACAAGCACCCGGCCGGCAAGTTCTCCGAGCTGGTGTCCGACCTCGGCGGCCAGGAGAACGCCTTCACCTCGAACGACTTCACCGCCTATTTCCAGCGCATCCCGAAGGAGCACCTCGCGGTCTGCATGGAATACGAGGCGGACCGGATGAAGAACCTCGTGCTCACCGACGAGGTGGTCGCGCCCGAGCGCAACGTCGTCGAGGAGGAGCGCCGCATGCGCACCGATTCCGACCCGGGCGAAATCCTCGACGAGGCGGTGCAGGCCGCGCTCTACACGACGCATCCGTACGGCAAGCCGGTGATCGGCTGGGCGCACGAGATCGAAGGCCTCGATCGCACCGACGCGTTCCGCTATTACGAGCGCTTCTACACGCCGGAGAACGCGATCCTCATCGTCGCCGGCGACGTCGACCCGCAGGCGACGATCGAGCTGGCCAAGCAGGTCTACGGCCCGGTGCCGCCGTTCGGCGCGCCGCCCAAGCGCGCCCGCCCGCAGGAGCCGCGCCCGACCACGCACCGCCAGGTCTCGCTCGCCGACGAGAAGGTCGAGCAGCCGCGCTTCCAGCGCCTGCATCTCGTGCCCTCCTACCGCACCGCCGCGCCTGGCGAGGCCGAGGCGCTCGAGGTCCTGGCCTTCCTGCTCGGCGGCGGCCAGACCAGCGTGCTGTTCAAGACGCTCGTCATGCAGGACAAGATCGCCGTCGCCGCCGGCGCCCACTACATGGGCACCTCGCTCGACGAGACGCGCTTCTACCTCTACGCGGTGCCGGCCGACGGCGTCTCGCTCGAGCGGCTCGACGCGGCGATCGAGGCGGTCGTCTCGCGCATCGCCAATGTCGGTTTCGACGAGGCCGCGATCGCCCGCGCCAAGACGCGGCTCGTCGCCGAGGCGATCTACGCGCGCGACAGCCAGATGACGCTCGCCAACTGGTACGGCGCCTCGCTGACCACGGGCCTGACGCTCGAGGACATCACGGCGTGGCCCGACCGCATCGAGGCCGTGACGGCCGAGGACGTGCGCAAGGCGGCGGCCTATCTCGATCGCAAGCGCGGCGTCTCCGGCTACCTGCTGCCGGCCGAGCCCGCGGCGGCCTGATCCGGCCGCTCACTCCTTCGCACGAAAGCGCAACATGACCGGACGCACCGAGACGCTCCTCTCCCCCATGGCCAGCGAAAGCCGCGCGTCGCGCGTGCAGAAGGTGCGCTCGCCCGGCGGCATCGAGGCGTGGCTCGTCGAGGACTATGCGATCCCGCTGGTCGCGGTGAACTTCGCCTTCCGCGGCGGCGCCGCGCAGGATCCGGCGCACAAGCCCGGCGTCGGCACGATGCTCGCCGGCCTGCTCGACGAGGGCGCCGGCCCCTACGACAGCGCCGCCTTCCATCAGGCGCTGGAGGACGACGCGATCGAGCTGTCGTTCTCCGCCGACCGCGACGCGATGCAGGGACGCATGAAGACGCTGTCGCGCAACGTCGCGCGGGCCTTCGAGCTGCTCGGCTTCGCCGTCGCCGAGGCGCGGCTCGAGTCGGAGGCGATCGAGCGCGTGCGCGGCCAGCTCGGCGCGGCGCTGCGGCGCGAGCTGAACGACCCCGACCAGGCGGCGGCGCGGCTGTTCCGCGACCATTCCTATCCCAACCATCCCTACGGGCGTCCGGTGCGCGGCGACCTCAAGATCCTGCCGACGCTCAACCGCGACGATCTCGCCGCGATGCGCTTGCGCACGATGGCGCGCGACAACCTCGTGGTCGCCGTCGTCGGCGCGATCGACGCGGAGACGCTCGGGCACGGGCTCGATCGCGTCTTCGGCCCGCTGCCGGCCAAGGCCGAGCTCGATCCGGTGGCGACCGTGACCTTCTCCGGCGTCGGCGAGCGCCACGTCACCAGGATCGACGTGCCGCAATCGACGATCCGCTTCGGCCGGCAGGGCTTCCTGCGCGACGATCCCGACTACGACGTCGGCACCGTGGTCAACCATTGCCTCGGCGCCGGCAGCTTCACCTCGCGCCTCTACAAGGAGGTGCGCGAGAAGCGCGGGCTCTGCTACTCGGTCTATTCGCAGAACTCCGACCTCGAGCACGCCGCGATGCTGGTAGGCGCGACCTCGACCAAGAACGAGCGCGCGCTGGAGGCGATCGACACGATCCGCGCCGAGATCGACCTGATGGCGAAGGACGGCATCGGCGAGGAGGAGCTCGAAAAGGCCAAGATGTATCTCGTCGGCTCCTACGCCCTGCGCTTCGACACGTCGCGCAAGATCGCCGGTCAGCTCGTCTCGCTGCAGCTCGACGGCTACGACGTCGATCGGCTCGACAAGCGCAACGAGCGCATCGCGGCCGTCACGGTCGAGGATGCCGCGCGCGCCGCCAAGCGGCTGCTCGGCGACGGCGACCTGCTGATCGCCGTGGCCGGCAAGCCGGTCGGGCTCTGACCGGGGCATCGGCGGACACCATGAGCGAGAACCTGATCGCCGACCTCGGCGGGGGCCTCAACGGCCTCGAGCAGCTGAAGGCCTGGATGGCCTCCGGCAGGCGGCCCGGCATCGGCGACACGCTCGACTTCGAGCTCGTCCATGTCGAGGAGGGGTTCGTGGTCTTCGAGGCGACGCCGGGCACGCATGCCTACAACCCGATCGGCACCGTGCACGGCGGCTACGCGGCCACCCTGCTCGATTCGGCCTGCGGCTGCGCCTGCCACTCGCGGCTTTCCGCGGACCAGGCCTACACGACGCTCGAGCTGAAGGTCGCCTACCACAAGGCGATGACCAAGGAGACCGGCCGCGTCCGCGCCGAGGGCCGCATCGCCTCGATCGGCCGCCGCGCCGCCTTCGCCGAGGCGAAGCTCGTCGATGCGACGGGGCGGCTGCTCGCCTCGGCGACGTCGAGCTTGCTGGTGATGCCGCGCCCGGCCTGAGCCGGCGCGACCCCGTCGACCGCGGCGCCCGTGCATGCTAGCCCGCTCGCACTGGAGGCGACCATGACCGGCACAATCGAAATCCTTCCCTCGATCCTGTCGGCCGATTTCGCGCGGCTGGCCGACGAGCTCGAGGCCATCGACGAGGCCGGCGCAGACGTCATGCACCTCGACGTGATGGACGGGCACTTCGTGCCGAACATCACCTTCGGGCCGCCGGTCGTGAAGGCGATGCGCGCGCACACCAAGAAGCCGTTCGACGTGCACCTGATGATCGCCCCCGTCGACGCCTACCTCGAGGCCTTCGCCGAGGCCGGCGCCGACACGATCCTCGTCCACGCCGAGGCCGGCCCGCACCTGCATCGCTCGCTGCAGACGATCCGCAAGCTCGGCAAGGGGCCCGGCGTCGCCATCAACCCGGCGACGCCCGTCGAGGCCGTCGCGCACGTGCTCGACCTCGTCGACATCGTGCTGGTGATGACCGTGAACCCCGGCTTCGGCGGCCAGAGCTACATCCCCGCCTGCACCGAGAAGGTGCGCGCCGTGAAGGCGCTGATCGCCGGCCGCGACATCGCCATCGAGGTCGACGGCGGCATCGACGCGAAGACCGCGCCCGCGGTGGTGGCCGCCGGCGCGACGCGGCTCGTCGCCGGCAATGCGGTGTTCCGCGACGGGCCTGCCGGCTACGCGAAGAACATCGAGGCGATCCGCACGGCGGCGCTGAGCGCGCGGGGGGAGATGGTTTGACCGGCCATCGCTTGTCGCGCCCCACCGCAAGTGTCGCCCTTACTTCAGTTGGTCGAACCTGTGTAGCAAAAATAAAGCAGACTCATCCGGCGCGTACCTGGCCGTTATAATCTTGTAGTGACCCGGCTTGATACTGGTTGAGATCATCTCTTTGTCGACATGCCTGCCATCGTCAGA
>CAZZZM010000071.1:4679-12072 GCA_964658465.1 uncultured Nakamurella sp. | reverse complement strand
TTGACGTTCTTGATCTCGCAGCGCGTGCCGAGCTCGGCGCCGGGCCGGCGCACCGACACGTTGACGTCCGCGCGCAACGAGCCCTGCTCCATGTTGCCGTCGCAGGTGCCGAGGTAGCGCAGGATCGTACGCAGCTTCGAGACGTAGGCCTTGGCCTCGTCGGCCGAGCGCATGTCGGGCTTCGACACGATCTCCATCAGCGCGACGCCGGAACGATTGAGGTCGACGAAGCTGTCGGTCGCCGACTGGTCGTGCAGCGACTTGCCGGCGTCCTGCTCGAGGTGCAGCCGCTCGATGCCGACCTCGAAGCTGTCTGTCGGCGTGAGGTCGACCTTGACCACGCCCTCGCCGACGATCGGGCTTTTGTACTGCGAGATCTGATAGCCCTGCGGCAGGTCGGGATAGAAGTAGTTCTTCCGGTCGAACACCGAACGGTGATTGATCTGAGCCTTCAGCCCGAGCCCGGTGCGCACGGCCTGCGCGACGCATTCCTCGTTGATGACCGGCAGCATGCCCGGCATCGCCGCGTCGACGAGAGAGACATGCGCGTTGGGCTCGCCGCCGAATTCGGTCGAGGCGCCGGAGAACAGCTTCGAGCGCGAGGTCACCTGCGCATGGATCTCCATGCCGACGATGATCTCCCAGTCGCCGGTGGCGCCGCGGACGAGGTTTTCGGGCTTGGCGTGTGCGGTCATGGGTCCGTGCTTTCCTGGCGACCTTCGAGATCGGCGGCTGCGAGTTCGGCTTCGACGACGGCCATCAGAGGTGGCAGGCTGTCATGTGCCGTTCTCCAGATGAGAGAGGCTTCGACGCCGTCGTAGTCGTGGCGATAGCGGTTTCCGGCACTCTGCATTTGCTTCCAGAGGATGCCTGGATGACGAGCTTTCAGCTCGGCGGGGAGCCGGCGGCTCGCTTCGGAGATGATCTCGAGTGCCCGGGTCGTCGCATAGACGGTTTTGAGCTCTTGCTCGAACGTCTCGAAATCGAAGCCCCAGACGAAATCCTCGATCAAGACGATGTTGAAGCGGATATCGATGAGCGCAGTGCGTGCCGTTCTAGAAAGCATAGACGGCGTCGCGCTCGGCGCTCGGGCGTACGTGGGGCTTCAGGCTGGCACGGTTCGAGACATCGACCTTCGTCGGAAACATCTCTTCGATGAAGTCGACGACACCGACATATTCCCACAAGCCGAGCCGCGCCGCGGGATCGATCTCCACCATGATGTCGATATCGCTGTCGGCGCCGGCTTCGCCGCGGACTTGCGATCCGAAAAGGGCCGCGCGCGCGACCCCCTTCGCCCGCAGTTCAGGCTCGGCGGATTTCAGCGTGGCGAGGATTTCGTCCTTGGTCATCGGTCCGGCTCGTCTGCCGACACTATAGCACAGGCCAAACGCGCGGCGACAAAGTCGCCGGCGTCAGCTCTGATCCTTCACCTCGACCGTCGCGGCATCCGTCGTCGCCGGCTTCTTCGCCTCCGGCAGGTTCAGCCGGATGTGCAGCTCGCGCAGCTGCTTCGGCGTGACGGGCGAGGGCGCGGCCATCAGCAGGTCCTCGGCGCGCTGGTTCATCGGGAACAGCACGATCTCGCGCAGGTTCTCCTCGCCGGCGAGCAGCATGACGATACGGTCGACGCCGGGCGCGATCCCGCCATGCGGCGGGGCGCCGTACTGGAAGGCGCGGTACATGCCGCCGAACCGCTCCTCGAGCACGCTCTCGTCGTAGCCGGCGAGCGCGAAGGCCTTGCGCATCACGTCGGGGCGATGGTTTCGGATCGCGCCGGACGACAGCTCCACGCCGTTGCAGACGATGTCGTACTGGTAGGCCTTGAGACCGAGGATGGTCTCCTGGTCCGCGAGGTCGAGCGCGAGGAAGGCGTCGTGCTCCATCTGCGGCATCGAGAAGGGATTGTGCGAGAAGTCGATCTTCTTGTCGTCCTCGTTCCACTCGTACATCGGGAAGTCGACGATCCAGCAGAGCTCGAACGTGCCCGAGGTCGTCAGCCCCAGCTCGCTGCCGATGCGCAGGCGGGCGCCGCCGGCGAGCTTGGCCGCCTTCTCGGGCATGTCGCAGGAGAAGAAGACCGCATCGCCGCCCTTGCAGCCGGCCTTGGCGGCAATCGCCTTCTGCACGGCGTCGGGAATGAACTTGGCGATCGGCCCCTTGCCGGTCAGCGCGTCGCCGTCGCCCTCGAAGATCACGTAACCGAGCCCCGGCGCACCTTCGCCGCGCGCCCAGTCGTTCAGCTTGTCGAAGAACGAGCGCGGCTGCGCGCCGGCGCCTGGCGCCGGGATCGCCCGCACCACGCCGCCGCGCTTGATGACGTTCTTGAACGCGTTGAACGTCACGTCGTCCGCCGAGAACTCCTGCGTGACGTCGGCGATGACGATCGGGTTGCGCAGGTCCGGCTTGTCGGAGCCGTATTTCAGCATCGCGTCGGCATAGGTGATGAGCGGAAATTTCTGCGTCACCGGCCGGCCGCCGCCGAACTCCTCGAAGAGCCCGCGCAACACCGGCTCGACGGCCGCGAACACGTCCTCCTGCGTCGCGAAGCTCATCTCGATGTCGAGCTGGTAGAACTCGCCCGGGCTACGGTCGGCGCGCGCATCCTCGTCGCGGAAGCACGGCGCGATCTGGAAGTAGCGGTCGAAGCCCGCGACCATGATCAGCTGCTTGAACTGCTGCGGCGCCTGCGGCAGCGCGTAGAACTTTCCGGGATGGATGCGCGACGGCACGAGATAGTCGCGGGCGCCCTCCGGCGACGAGGCGGTGAGGATCGGCGTCTGGAACTCGAAGAAGCCCTGCGCCTTCATTCGCGCGCGCATCGAGTCGATCACCTGCCCGCGCAGCATGATGTTGGCGTGCAGCTTCTCGCGGCGCAGATCGAGGAAGCGGTACTTGAGGCGCACTTCTTCGGGGTAGTTCTGCGCGCCGGCGACCGGCATCGGCAGCTCGGCCGCCGGCCCCAGCACCTCGATCCCCTCGACATAGACCTCGATCTGGCCGGTCGGCATGTCGGCGTTCTCGGTGCCGGCGGGACGGACGCGCACCTTGCCGTCGACGCGCACCACCCATTCCGAGCGCAGCTTTTCGGCCGCGGCGAAGGCCGGCGAATCCGGGTCCACCACGCATTGCGTCATGCCGTAATGGTCGCGCAGGTCGATGAAGAGGACGCCGCCATGATCGCGGATGCGGTGGCACCAGCCGGCGAGCCTGGTCTCGCTGCCGGCATCGGCCTCGCGGAGCGCGCCACAGGTGTGCGAACGATAGCGGTGCATGGGTCCTTCGGGAATTATCTGGGCTGGAGCGGCCGGACAACCGCATGCGGGGTGCAGGCTGTCAAGGCGCGCGGGCCACAGCGAGGCGAGGGCTGGCGAGCCTCCGTCCCTTCCTGTAGAGCGACGTCGTCCTCCAGCGGCCGGGTCAGATGCGCCTCTCGAAATTCTTCCTCCCCATCCTGCGCGACAATCCCAAGGAAGCGGAGATCCTCTCCCACCGGCTGATGCTGCGCGCCGGCATGATCCGCCAGGAGGCGGCGGGCATCTACGCGTGGCTGCCGCTCGGCTTCCGCGTCCTGCAAAAGATCGAGCAGATCGTGCGCGAGGAGATGGACCGCGCCGGCGCCGTCGAGATGCTGATGCCGACGCTGCAGCTCGCCGACCTGTGGCGCGAGTCCGGCCGCTACGACGCCTACGGCCCCGAGATGCTGCGCATCACCGACCGCAACAAGCGCGAGATGCTCTACGGCCCGACCAACGAGGAGATGATCACCGAGATCTTCCGCGCCGGGGTGAAGAGCTACCGCGAGCTGCCGAAGAACCTCTATCACTTCCAGTGGAAGTTCCGCGACGAGCAGCGCCCGCGCTTCGGCGTGATGCGCGGACGTGAGTTCCTGATGAAGGACGCCTATTCGTTCGATGTCGACGAAGCCGCCGCGCGCGTCTCCTACAACAGGATGTTCGTCGCCTACCTGCGCATCTTTGCGCGGATGGGGCTCGTCGGCATCCCGATGCGGGCCGAGACCGGGCCGATCGGCGGCGACCTCTCGCACGAATTCATCGTGCTCGCCGAGACGGGCGAATCCGGCGTCTTCATCAACAGGGACGTGCTCGACCTGCCGGTCCCGCCCGAGACGGTCGACTACGACGGCGACCTCACCGGCATCGTCGAGCAATGGACGACGCTCTACGCGGCGACCGAGGACGTGCACGACGCGGCGCGCTTCGAGGCGGAGACGCCCGAGGACAAGCGCGTCAACACGCGCGGCATCGAGGTCGGCCAGGTCTTCTATTTCGGCGACAAGTACACGAAGGCGATGAAGGCGCTGGTCACCGGCCCCGACGGCGTCGACCGGCCCGCGCAGTGTGGCTCGTACGGCGTTGGCATCTCGCGCCTTGCCGGCGCGATCATCGAGGCAAGCCACGACGACGCCGGCATCGTCTGGCCGGAGGCGGTGGCGCCCTTCACGATCGGCCTCGCCAACCTGAAGGTCGGCGACGCGGCGACGGACGCCGCCTGCGCCCGCATCTACGGCGAATTGGCGAAGGCCAAGGTCGACGTGCTCTACGACGACACCGACGACCGGCCGGGCGCGAAGTTCGCGCGCCTCGACCTCATCGGCCTGCCCTACCAGATCATCGTCGGCCCGAAGAACCTCGCCGACGACATGGTCGAGGTGAAGGTCCGCAGGACGGGCGCACGCGAAATGCTGCCCGTCGGCGAGGTGATCGCGCGGTTCACTGGAACGGTGTGGGTGTAAGCGAGCGCCGATCCCAAGCAACGCGCACGGCGCGGCGACGGCACAATCCCTTTCGGCATCTCGGAACCCTTGCAACCACTGCCGCTCCCTTTTACATAACGTGTTATGTAAATGGAGACGACGATGGTTTCCGACATCCTTGCCGAGCACGGCGTTCTCTTTCTCGGTAGCCGTCTGAAGCGGCTGGCCGACCGCATGCAGGCCGACGCGGCCGAGGTGCTGGAGCGCCTCGAGCTCGGCGTGCAGCCGTCGCAGGTGACGCTGCTGGCGGCGCTCGATCGGTTCGGCCCGCTGTCGGTGGGCGACGCGGTCGAGGCGCTCGGCATCAGCCAGCCCGCGGTGACGCGCCTCGCCGCGTCGCTGCTCGACGCCGGGCTGATCAGCGCCGATCGCACGGCGCACGATCAGCGCCAAAAGACGCTCGATCTCACCGCCAGCGGGCGCGCACTGGTGACGCGCATCAAGTCCACCCTGTGGCCGCCGGTGCGCGCGGCGGCGGAGGCGTTGACGGCCGATCTCGACGGGTCGTTCCTGCAGCAAGTCGAGCGGCTCGAGGCCAATCTCGCGCGCCGCTCGCTCAGCGCGCGCGTCGACGATGCCCGCACCGCGCCGACGGCGACGCTGCGCGGCCTGCGCATCGTCGAATATTCGGAGGCGCTCGCCCCCGCCTTCGCCGAGATCACGCGCGAATGGGTCGAGGGCTTCTTCAAGATCGAGGAGAACGACCGCCGCATCATCGAGGACCCGCAGGGCACGATCATCGATCGCGGCGGTTTCATCCTCTTTGTCGAGGCGGAAGGCCTCGGCATCGTCGGCACCTGCGCGCTGATCAAGATCGAGGACAACGTCTTCGAGCTGACCAAGATGGGCGTCAAGGCGAGCGCGCGCGGCCGCAAGGCCGGCGAGTTCCTGCTCGACGCCGTGCTCAAGCGCGCCGAGGCGATGGGCCTCGACGAATTGTTCCTGCTCACCAACGCCAAGCTCGCGGCCGCGGTGCATCTCTACGAGAAGGCCGGCTTCCAGCACGACGCGGAGATCATGCGCCGCTACGGCGGCCGCTATGCCCGCGCCAACGTCGCGATGCGCTATCCGCTCGCGACGAAGGACAAGCGCAAGCTCGAGACAACGACGGTCCGTCCGGCGCGCGGCGCCGCGGACCTCGCCGCCGTGGCACAGCTCTTTCGCGACTATGCCGATGCGATCGGCGTCGATCTCTCGTCGCAGAACTTCGAGGCCGAGGTGGCAAATTTGCCCGGCGCATATGCGCCGCCGGCCGGTGAATTGTTCCTTGCCGTCGATGCCGACGGCACGCCGGTCGGCTGTGCCGGCGTGCGGGCTTTCGAGCCGGGCCGACGCTGCGAGCTGAAGCGTCTGTTCGTACGTCCCGGCGTCCAAGGCGCCGGGCTCGGCCGCCGGCTGCTCGACGCCGCCTTCGAGGCGGCGCGCCAGGCTGGCTATAGCGAGATGGTGCTCGATTGCCTGCCGCAGCTCGAAGCGGCGATCGCGCTCTACGATCGCGCCGGCTTCAAGCGCACCGCGCCCTACTGGAACAATGTCATCCCGGGTGCGATCTACTTTTCGAAACAGATCCAGCCCTCTCGCGAGGCCGGCGACAGCCGGACGCGCCATGCCAGCGGATGACCCGACCGTGCCCAACGCCGCCCTCGAACGCGCCGCCGCCTTCTGCCGCCGCTTCGATCTCGAGGTGCCGATCCTGATGGCGCCGATGGCCGGCGCCTGTCCGGCGTCGCTGTCGATCGCGGTGGCCAAGGCCGGCGGCATGGGCGCGGCGGGCGCGCTGCTGTGGTCGCCGGACGAGATCCGCGATTGGGCGCGCGAGGTCCGCGCCGGCTCCAACGGCGCGTTCCAGATGAACATCTGGGTGCCCGATCCGGCGCCGAAGCGCGATGCCGCGCATGAGGCAAGGCTGCGCGACTTTCTCGGCGAATGGGGCCCCGGCGTCGCCGCCGATGCGGGGGATGCCAAGCTTCAGGACTTCGCGGCGCAATGCGAAGCGATGATCGAAGCCGGCACGCCCGTCGTCTCGTCGATCATGGGCCTGTTCGAGCCGGCTTTCGTCGAGACGATGAAAGCGCGCGGCGTCGCCTGGTTCGCCACCGTGACGACCGTCGCCGAAGCGAAGGCGGCGGTGGCGGCCGGTGCCGACGCCGTCGTCGCGCAGGGCGCGGAGGCGGGCGGTCATCGCGGCGCCTTCGACGCGAGCGAGGCGGAGCGGCGTTCGGTCGGGCTCTTCGCGCTGCTGCCCGCCGTGGCGGATGCCGTCGACGTGCCGGTCGTCGCCGCTGGCGGCATCGCCGATGGGCGCACGATGGCGGCGGCGCTGACGCTCGGTGCCAGCGCGGTCACGGTCGGCACGGCTCTGCTGCGCAGCCCGGAAGCGAAGACCAATGCCGCCTGGGCCGACGCGCTCGCGACGACGATGCCGGAGGACACGATGCTGACGCGCGCCTTCTCCGGCCGCGCGGGCCGCAGCATCGCCACCGGCTACGCGCGCGCCGCCGCAGCGCCGGATGCGCCGCAGCCGGCGCCCTACCCCGTCCAGCGCGGCCTGACGGCGGCGATGCGGGCCGCGGCCGGCAAGGACGGCGACATCCAGCGCATGCAGGCGTGGGCCGG
>CAZZZM010000071.1:0-4579 GCA_964658465.1 uncultured Nakamurella sp. | reverse complement strand
CAGGTCACGTATCACGGTCCCGGGCAGAGGGTCGCCTACGTCATGCTCGACCTGCGCCAGCGCCGGCAGGACGTGCGCGCGTTCGTGGCGGCTCTCGAAGCCTGGATCATCGACACGCTCGCCGCCTTCGCGGTGCGCGGCGAGCGCCGCGAGGACCGCGTCGGCGTCTGGGTCGTCCGTCGCGACAAGCCGGCCGGCCTCGACGGCAGCCCGGCCGAGGACAAGATCGCGGCGATCGGCATCCGCCTGCGCCAGTGGGTCAGCTTCCACGGCATCTCGCTCAACGTGGAGCCCGACCTCTCGCATTATTCCGGGATCACGCCCTGCGGGATCTCGGACGCGCATCTCGGCGTCACCAGCCTCGCCGACCTTGGGCACGTGGTGACGATGCCCGAGGTCGATGCCGCGCTGCGGGCCGCCTTCGCCCCGATCTTCGGGCCGACCGACGGCTAGCGGGACGCCGGCTCGCCCTCGCCGTCCGCCGGGATCTGCATCCCGGGCATGTCGATGTTGCCGAAGATGCTGCGCAAAAAACCGGGCGTGACGGCGGACAGCGGATTGATCGTCAGCGTCGGCGACGCCGCGGCGCCCGAGATCTTGAAGGTGATCGCCAGCAGGCCCTCGTTCGACTTGCCGCCGAGCACGGCGCCGATGACGGGGATCTGCGAGAAGAGGTTGTTCAGCGCGAAGACCGGCACGAACGTGCCGTTCATCGCCACCTTGTTGTGCGAATAGTCGAGCCAGCCATCGACCGAGAGCCCGATCTCGGGTCCCGACATCGTCGCGTCGGACAATTCGAGGCGGCTGCCGTCGCGCTCGAAATTGACCTTGAGGCGGTTGAAGCCGACCGCGTCGCCGTTGATGCGCTTGGCCGCCGCCTCGTTCTGGCCCGGCGCGCTCACCGTGGTCGAGCGCGCGACGAGGCTGCGGATCGCCGGCTCGTCGCGCAGCACGAAGTCGTGGATCTCGAGATTGCCGTCGAGCGTGTCGCCGTCCATCGTCATGTCGGCCGAGAGATTACCGCCCTCCATGTGCTTGTAGAGGTCGACGAAGGACACCAGCGCGCCGGCATCACGGCTCATGACGCGGATGCGATGGTTGGAGTCCATCGAGCCCGAGACGGAATCGCCGCCGAACCGACCCTGCACCAGGAACTGCCTGATCTGCGGCCCGTGCTTCGACAGCTTGAGGTCGACGCCGCTCATCACCTCGCGATTGAAGCCGGTGAGGATGCCCGACTTCAGATCGACGTCGAAGCCGCCGAGGCTTCCGACCTCGCTGGCCTCGGCCTTGGCGCTTTTGGCGAGCGCGCTTTTGGTCCCTCTCTGAGGTCCCTTTTCGGCCACCGGCGTCGTCGTCAGCGCCTTGAGGAACGGACGCGCGTCGATGGTCGAGCCACGGATCGTCAGCTTGAAGCCGTCGTCGGCCTTGCCGACGTCGACCTTCATGTCGTCGCCGGGCGAGATCTTGAGCGACGAGAAATGCGCCGACTTGAACGCGTTGTCGCCGTCGAGCTCGATGCCGCCGCGCCCCTGCAGCGAGGCGACGTCGATCGCGATCGGCTCGATCAGCATGCGATCGTTGCCGGGCTGCACGGTGAAGTCGATCTTGGCCGCGCGCCCCGCGGGCTTGGTCAGGCCGATGAGGCCTGCGGCGATGGCGGTATGCGTCAGGTCCAGATCGACCTGCGCCTTGATCTTCGTCGGATCGCCGAGGCTCGCGTTGACATGCGCGGTCATCGGCCCGGTCACGCCGGGGATCGCCTGGAGCCCGACCTTGGCTCGCGCGGCATCGTCGAGCGTCGCCGAGATGAGCGCGATCGGCGGCCCGTCCCCGACGCGGTTGATCTCGAACTGCGCCGGAGCGCCGAAGATGCGGCCCTGGCCCTTGGCGCTCAGCGCGCCTTCGGCGACCTTGATCGTGACGTCGGCATTGTCGAGGCCCTCCTTCCCGACGAGGCGATCGGCGACGAAATGCGAGATATGCGCGTCGACCGAGAGCGGCGTCTGGGCGGACGATCCGCCCTTGCCGAGCATCAGCGCCTTGCCGAGCTCGCCGTCGACCTCGCCGTGCAGCGTCGTCGGGTCGAGCGGGATCGACGCGTAGGGCTTCAACGCATCGCGCGTGAGCACGTCGGTCACCGCCTCGACGCTGCCGCCGAGGTGCGCGGTCAGAGTCGCCGGCGTCGGCTTGACGTTGGCGTTGGGCACGACGAAGAGGCCGTTCGAGACCGCGATCTTCTTGCCGTTCGCGTCGATCGAGCCCGAGTCCAGCCAGAAGTGGGTCGTCCGGCCGGTGATGTGGACGTGCCCCTCTATGTCGTCGAGCTCGGGCACGCCGTCGAGAAAGCGCAGCTTGCCCTTGCTCACGGCGAAATCGAGCTTGACCGCGCTGTCGGGCGGCGCGCGATCGGCGCGCATGCGCGCCAGCGCCACCTTGTCGTAGTCGATCTGCAGCGTCCCGCCGGTCACCATGCCGGACTCGAAGCGGTTGATAAGCCAGGCGCGGACGGGCGACGCCACGGCCGCCGGCCAGCCGCGCTCGACCGTCTCGACCGGCGTCGGGATCAGGCGGGCGCCCATGCGGATGCGCGGCCCGTCGATCCAGTCGACCGTCCCGACGAAGGAGATGCCGCCGGGTTCCGCCCCGACCGCGAAACGATCGAGGAAGAAGGTCTTCTTGCCGAGATCGAGCCGGCCATCGACGGACGCGCTCGTGATCGCGACGGGCTTCTGGCCTTTCCGTTCGGGCGCGAGCAGGCCCGGCTCGGCGAGGGCCAGCCCGAACGACCACGCGTCGCCCTCGCTGTGCGGCGGCACGACCTTGCCGGCCAGCTTGAAATGCGTCGCGCCTTCGACATAGCGCAAGCTGTCTATGTCGATGGTCCGGTCGGCGGCGTTCCAATGGAAGCCGCCATCGAGCGTGCTGATGAAGATCGGCTCCTGGTCGGGATCGTCCGGCCGCAGGAAGCCCGGCCCCAGCGCAAAGCCGCCGACCGCCTCGCTGAGATCGTTGTCCGGCTTCAGCGCGATATCCAGGGTCAGCCCAACGGGCATGTCCGTCTCGACGCCGAGCGAGCGGCTTCCGGTCAGCAGCTGCAGCTCGTCGATCGAGAGCTGCTTGACCTCGAGATTGAAGCTGCGCGACGCGCCGGGGCGCCCGGCGGCGAGCGCGGCGACGCTCCAGCGCCCGCTCGGCCCGTCGGCGGCGACCGCGAAACTGGTCTTGCCGTGCGACCGATCGAAGGAGAGATCGAGATCCTTGTAGGTCGTCACCTGCTCGGTGACCTGATCCTCGATGACGAGCTTGCCGCGCGAGATGCCGAGACGGTCCACGGCGGCGATGGCGCTGCCGGGATCGGTGAGCACGTCCATGAACTGGCGTAGCGCGAGGCCGGCTTCCCGCATGACGACCGCGCGCCGACTGGCGCTCGGCGTCCCGGCCGGTAGCGCAGCCTCCGGGGCCGGCGCGGCTCCCTCGTCGCGACCCCCGATCTCGAAGAACGGTTTTGCGGCGTCGCCGGCCGCCAGCGCTAGGTGGCCGTTCTTGAGCAGCGCGAGCTTCAACGTGACGTCGAAGACCTCGAGCCGCTTCGGGACCACCTTGCCGAACAGCAGCGCGAAGGAATCGACCGCGACCTCCGCCTTGGGCGCGAACAGCACGGGCGCACCGTCCGGGCCGCTGATCGCCAGCTTGTCGATCGTCAGCGACGGCCCGAAGCCGCGTTGCACGAGTGACGTGTCGCCGAGCGTGAAGCGCGCGCCGCGACCGAACCTGGCATCGAGCGCGCTCGCGATCTTGTCGCCGAGCCCGTCGAGCTTGAGCGGCCCCTGGGACAAACGCGCCGTGACGAGCCCCAGCCCGACGGCGACCAGGATCACGAGCGCCCCGAGCGACTTGAAGCAGAGGAAGGAGAAGCGTCGCGCGGACAGGCGTCGCCGACGTCCTGCGAAGCCCCGGGGCGGGACGTCGCCGGCCGGGGCGGCGTTCGTCGGGTCGCTGGTCTCGGGCAAGCGGTTGCGGTCCTCGGCGGCTCGGCTGGAAAAGCGGGTCGTCGGCGCCTATACGGCGGGGACTGGCATCAGCCGGCGGGCGTCACGCGAGTCACAGCGCGAATGTCCCGACTTTTAGGTCGAAAGGAAGGCGACGATGACAGCGACTCTGGATGTCGGCAGCCCCGCGCCGGCCTTCACCCTGCCGGGCCACGACGGCACCTCCGTCACCCTCGCCGGCTTCGCGGGCAAGGCGCTGGTCCTCTACTTCTACCCGAAGGACGACACCCCGGGCTGCACGGCGGAAGCGATCGCCTTCAACGGCAAGGCAAAGGATTTCGCCGCGGCCGGGGCCGCGATCCTCGGCGTCTCCCCGGACTCGCCGAAGAGCCACGAGAAATTCCGCGCCAAGCACGATCTCGCGATCCCGCTCGCCTCGGACGAGGAGAAGGCCATGCTCGGCGCCTACGGCGTCTGGGTCGAGAAGGCGATGTACGGCAAGAAATACATGGGGGTCGAGCGCACCACCGTGCTCATCGACAGGGCCGGCAAGATCGCCAAGGTCTGGCACAAGGTGAAGGTGCCGG
>CAZZZM010000070.1:0-12161 GCA_964658465.1 uncultured Nakamurella sp. | reverse complement strand
CGCGTCACGCAGGCCGCGGTCGACGCCTTCTGCGCCCGCGCCGATGCGCCCGGCCTCATGATCGTGCCGCGCGACGCGAGCGTTCCGGCCCTGCGCGACATGATCGATTGGCGCCTGCCAGCCCCCCTCTACCGATACCACCCGCACGTCTCTTCCGACGGGGCGGAGCGGATCGACGGCTTCGGTATCGTCCCCTGCGCCGCCGTCGTGCCTCGATAGGAGCCAAAATCGGGTCTAGGATCGCCCGAAGCGACGAGACGGCTGGGACCTGGCATGCGCGACGTAGCGATCCTGACGACGGAGACCCCGCCGCCGAACCGCCCCCGGGCGCTTCGTTTCGGCCTCGCCGCACGGCTGATCGTGCTGATCGCCGGCTTCGTGATGATCGCCGAAGTGATGATCTACGTCCCGGCGATCGCCAACATGCGCTACAACTGGGTGCGTCATCACCAGGCCGGCGCGGCGACGGCCGCCTGGGTGATGATGAACGCGCCCGACAAGCTGCTCTCCGACGATTTCTCGCGCGAGCTGCTTAAAAACGTCGACGCGCGGCTCATCGTGCTCGATCAGAACGGCACGCGCCGCATCCTCGCCGCCGGCGACCTGCCGACCAAGGTCGACGAGGTCGACGACCTGCGCGACAGCGACTGGCCGAATCTGCTCGGCGCCGTCTACCGCAGCGTCGTCTCGCCGCCGGGGCGCGTGCTGACCTTCGTCGGTCCCGTCCCGGGCAGCAGCGACCTGATCGAAGTGACCATGGACGAGGCGCCGCTCAAGCACGCCATCGGCATGTTCTCGCGGCGCCTGCTGATCTATTCCCTCATCGTCTCGGTCATCGTCGCGACGCTGGCGGCGATGGCGATGCACCGGATGATCCTCGCCCCCGTGCGGCGGCTCACCGACTCGATCGTCGAGTTCGGCGCCGATCCCGACGACCGCTCGCGGATCATCAAGCCGTCGGCGGCGCCGCACGAGATCGGCCAGGCCGAGCGCGCCCTCGCCGTGATGCAGGAGGCGTTGGCCCTCGAACTGTCGCAGAAGAAGAATCTCGCCAACCTCGGGCTCGCCGTCGCCAAGATCAACCACGACATGCGCAACATGCTGTCGGCGGCGCAGATCCTCTCCGACCGCCTCGCCAACCTCACCGACCCGCTGGCGCAGCGCCTGGCGCCGAAGCTGGTGGCGACGCTCGATCGCGCGATCAGGTTCTGCCAGGCGACGCTGACCTACGGACGCGCGGCCGATGAGCCGCCGCGCCCGCGCCGGCTGTCGCTGCGCGCCATCGTCACCGAGGCGGCGGAGACGGTGGCGCCGGTCGCCCATTCGCCGGTGCGCGTCGAGAACGAGGTGCCGAGCGATTTCGAGCTCGCCGCCGACGCCGAGCAGATGTTCCGCGTCCTCCTCAACCTCATCCGCAACGGAGTCGAGGCGGTGGAGCGGGCGGGTGCGTCGCCGGGGCGGCTGCCGATGGTCGTCGTCCGCGCCTGGCGCGAGAGCGCGATGACGATCATCGAGGTGGCCGACACCGGCCCCGGCATCCCCGTCATGTTGCGTCCGAAGATCTTCTCCGCGTTCCAGAACTCGACGCGACCCGGCGGCACCGGCCTCGGCCTGGCCATCGTCGCCGATCTCGTGCGCGCCCACGGCGGCACGATCGCGCTGCGCGACAGCGAGGATTGGCCGGGCGCCTGTTTCCGCATCGCCCTGCCCTGGTTGCCGGTGCGAGGGTGACGGCCCCATCATGACGACGATCACCATCGCCCCGCACGCCTCGATCGACGACAGCGAGCTCGTCTACACGTTCGCGCGCGCCGGCGGCCCCGGCGGCCAGAACGTCAACAAGGTGGAGAGCGCGGTCCACTTGCGCTTCGACGTCGCGGCGGCGCCCGGGCTCGACGCCGCCACCAAGCGCCGGCTCGTCGGGCTCGCCGGCAGCCGCCTCACCGGCGACGGCGTCCTCGTCATCTTCGCGCAGCGCCACCGCAGCCAGGAGCGCAACAAGGAGGACGCGCGCGCCCGCCTCCTGGCGCTGCTCGCCGAGGCGGCGGAGCGTCCGAAATTCCGGGTCAAGACGCGACCGACGCTCGCCGCCAAGCGGCGGCGCACCGACGCCAAGGTGCAGCGCGGCGCGATCAAGCGGCTGCGCGGCAGCCCGATCGAGTGATCGTGAAGGCGCGAGCTGCGACATTCAGGTTGCGTTCAGAACGCGTGGGTATATTTCCCACGTGACGGCGATGGTGCCGTCGCCATCAACGAGGGAGTTCTCATGCGCAACCTGATCCTCGCGGCCGCGGCCGCCACCACCCTGTCGCTCGGCCTCGGCACGGCCGGCGCCGACGCCCGCCCGCTCGTCGTCGAGCCGGCTGCCGCCCCGCACATCGTGCTCGTCTCCGGTGGCTGCGGCCTCGCCTTCCATCGCGGCCCGTACGGCGGCTGCGTCGCCAACCGCCCGGTCGTCGTGGTCCGCCGCGTCGTTCCCGTCTTCCCCTGCCATCGCGTCTGGACGGCGTTCGGCTGGCGTCGCGTCTGCCGCTGAGCGGACGGGGATCGCGGCGCCGGGGAAGACACCCCGGCGCCCGCGCCGCCTACATGGGCGGCATCTTGTCGAAGGCCGGCAGGCCTTCCGCAACCTGATGGAACGCCTGCTTGTCGCAGGTGAAAATCGCCAGCTGCGGGCCGTCGAACGCGGCGGGATCGTCGAGCGTGCCGACCTTGACGAAGACCACGTCGGGCATCGGCTCGGCCCTGGTCAGCAGGTGCACGCCGCAGGTCGGGCAGAACTCGCGCTTGGCGACGAAGACCGGCGCGTCCTGGCGGGCGAAGGTGCTCGGCGTCCCCTTCGTGTAGCGGAAGCCGGCAGTCGGCATCGCGAGGAAGATGTTCGGGCCGCCGCCGGCGAAATACTGGCATTGGCGGCAATGGCACTGCCCCTTCATCGCAGGCTCGCCCTCGGCGACGTAGCGCACCGCCCCGCAAAAGCATCCGCCCTCGAATGTCATCCTTCGTCCTCCCGGCTCTAACCCGTGCGCAACGGGCGGCGTCGCGTCGGCGAGGTCAAGCGCGAAGGCGGCGCCTCTCGCCAAAGAGGGAGGCTCTCAATCGCCGGCCAGCACCATGTCGTCGCGGTGGATCAGTTCCGCGCGGCCCGGGGCGCCCAGCACCTGCTCGATCTCGGCGGAGCGGCGCCCGATGATCAGCGCCGCCTTCTCGGCCGAATAGGCGACGAGCCCGCGCCCGATCTCGCCGGTCTCGGTGCGGATCAGCACGCAATCGCCGCGCTTGAAGGCACCCTCGATCTGCCGCACGCCGGCCGGCAGCAGCGAGCTGCCGCCCTGGATCGCGCGCGCGGCGCCGGCGTCGACGTGCAGCGTGCCGCGCGGCTCGACCTGGCCGGCGATCCACTTCTTGCGCGCGGTCACCGGGTTCGACGGCGACAGGAACCAGGTGCAGGGGCCGCCTTCGACGAGCCGGGCGACGGGATGCGCGACGCGCCCGTCGGCGATCAGCATCGTCGTGCCGCCGGTCGTCGCGATCTTGCCGGCCTCGACCTTGGTGCGCATGCCGCCGCGCGAGAGGATCGACGCGGCGCCGCCCGCCATCGCCTCGATCTCGGCGTTGATGCGCGACACGACCGGCACCAGCGTCGCGGCGGGGTCGAGCGCCGGTGGCGCCGTGTAGAGGCCGGCCACGTCGGAGAGCAGGATCAGCAGGTCGGCCGAAGCCATGGTGGCGATGCGCGCGGCGAGCCGGTCGTTGTCGCCGAAGCGGATCTCCGAGGTGGCGACGCTGTCGTTCTCGTTGAGGACGGGGACCGCCTTCATCGCCAGCAGGCGGGCGATCGTCGCGCGGGCGTTGAGGTAGCGCCGCCGCTCCTCGGTATCCATGAAGGTGACGAGGATCTGGCCGGCCGTCAGCCCGACGGCGCCGAGCGCCTCGGCCCAGGTCCGGGCCAGCGCGATCTGGCCCACCGCGGCGGCCGCCTGGCTGTCCTCCAGCTTGAGCACGCCCGCCGGCAGCCCGAGGACGCGCCGGCCCAAGGCGATCGCGCCGGAGGAGACGACCATGACCTCGGCGCCGCGCGCCTGCAATTGGGCGATGTCGGCGGCCAGCGCATCGAGCCACGCGCGCCGCACGCCGTCGGTATCGACGAGCAGCGACGAGCCGACCTTCACGACGATGCGGCGGAAGTCGGCGATCTGGGGTTGGGCAGCGGTCATCGGCGGGTGTTTAGCGCAGAAGCGCGGCAGCGCCAGAGGTTTGCCGCACATGCGATCGCGCGGCCGTGGTGCCGAGGCGCCAGACCGGCACGTTCACGGGACGGACATATGCTGTTCTTATATCCATAATATAAGACATAGCGCCGTCATTTGCTTTGGTCCGGTGAGCATTACTGTCGCCGCGAAAGCATTTATTCGATCGTCCGGAGAACCTGCGCATGCCGTCGCGGTTGGACGCCTGTCGTCGCATCGGCGACGGGAGAGACGAGCATGGCCAAGGAAAAAGATCTGCACGACGCCTTCTACGAGACGCTGAAGGACGTCTATTACGCCGAGAAGCAGTCGGTGAAAGCCTGCAAGAAATCGGCGAAGAGCGCCGAGGCCGCCGAGCTGAAAAGCGCCTTCACCGAGCACGCCGAGATGAGCGCGCATCAGGTCGCGCGCCTCGAGCAGGTCTTCGAGATCATTGGCAAGGCGCCGCGCGCCAAGACCTGCGAGGCGATGTCCGGCATCGTGTCGGAGATGGAGGAAGACCTCGAGGACTTCGGCGGCACCTCGGCTGGCGATGCCGTGCTGATCGGCTGCGCGCAGGCCGTCGAGCATTACGAGATCGCCCGCTACGGCATGCTGAAGACCTGGGCCCAGCACCTCGGCCTGAAGGACGCGGTCAAGCTCCTTGGCGAAACGCTGGAGGAGGAGAAGGCCACCGACGCCAAGCTCACCAAGCTCGCCGAGACTATCAACGCGGGTGCGGCTGCCTGACGCGACGGACCGACGGGGGAAGCGTGCGACGCTTCCCCCGTCTCTGAAAGATCGGCGTCGACTTGCTTGCAGCGCGCCCTGGACGGTTTAGGCGCCCTTGGGCCGGAACGCCTTGATCACCGCGGGGTCGGTCTCGAGCCGCGCGGCGCCCATCAGATCGAGGCAATACGGCACCGCCGCGAAGATCGCATCGAGGCAGGTGGCGATCGACGCCGGCTTGCCTGGCAGGTTGACGATCAGGCACCGGCCGCGCTGCGCCGCCGTCTGGCGCGACAGGATCGCCGTCGGCACCTCGCGCAGGCTCACCTGCCGCATCAGCTCGCCGAAGCCGGGGTAGACCCGCGGCGCGACGGCGAGCGTTGCTTCCGGCGTAAGGTCGCGGTCGGAGGGCCCGGTCCCGCCGGTCGTAAGCACGAGGTCGCAGCCTTCGTCGTCGACGAGCGCGATCAGCTTGTCGCGCACGCTCTCGAAACCGTCGGGCACGATACGACGCAGGATCGTGAAGTCGCTGGTCAGCGCGCGACTGAGATAGGCCTCGATCGCCGGCCCGCTTTCGTCCGCATAGACGCCGGCGCTGGCGCGGTCGGACGCCGTGACGACGCCGATCCGCGCCGGTCGGCCGGCCATCAGACGCCCTCGACGATTACGATGTCGCCGACCGACACCGGCAGGCGGTGCTGGCGGGCCTTCTGGTAGGTGTCGGAATGGTAGCAGTCGAGCGCGTGCTGGACGCTCGGAAACTCGATGACGACGTTGCGGTCGCGCGCCTGGCCCTCCATCGCCTGATGCGGGCCGCCGCGCACGAGGAACAGCGCCTCGTGCTCGACGAAGGCGGGGGCGCCGGCCTCGACGTATTTCTTGTACTCGCTCACGTCGCGCACGTCATAGCGGGCGATCCAATAGCCCTTGCCGCCGTCCTGCGCCTGTCGCGCCTTCACCATGCCCTCGACGATGACGATCTCGCCCTCGGCGACGGGCAGACGGTGCTGGCGGGCCGCCTGGTAGGTCTCGGAGCGGTAGCAGGCGGAGGCGTCGGCGACCGACGGATACTCGATGACGACGTTGCGCGCGCGCATCTCGCCTTCCATCAGCTGCGCCTTGCCGCCGCGCACCAGGAACCGCGCCTGCGTTTCGGCATAGGCCGGCCCGGCCGCCTCGACGTATTTCTTGTAGGCCGCCGGCGCCCTGTCGGGGTCCGTCATGTCGAAGCGGGCGATCAGATAGCCGTTCATGGGTCCGTGTCCGATTGGTGCGCGAAGGCGCGTTCCGGCGCGATATGGAATCCGCGCCGCGAGGGAAAGAGGGCCGAACGGAGAAAGTTGCCCGCCGGCGCCGCTGCTAGATGTCGGCGACGAGCCGGCCGAAGGCGGTCACCAGGCCCTGGTCGAGCTTGCCGCCCATGGCGACCAGCATGGCGTGGGCTTGCGCCGGCGCAATGGGCGGCTTGTAGGCGCGCCGCTCGATCAATGCGGCGTAGATGTCGCAGACCGTGGTGAGGCGAACGAAATCCGGGATCTGCGCGGCGCGCAGACCATCGGGATAGCCGGAGCCGTCGAGATATTCGTGATGGTGGCGCACCACCGCGAGCACGCGCGGATCGATCCCGCGCTGGCCGACGAGCAGCGCGTGACCATCGACCGGATGGCGCTTGATCAGCTCCATCTCCGGCGCCGAGAGCGGCGCCGTCTTGTGCAGGATGTGGCGCGGGATCGACGCCTTGCCGATGTCGTGCACCAGGGCCGCGTAGGCCAGCATCTTCTGCCCCGCCGGCGCGATGCCGAGCCGCGCCGCGAACCCGGCGACGAGGCCGCCGACGAGAAGGCAGTGCTGGTAGGTGATGTCGTCGTGCCGGCGGACGAAATCGAGCCATTGCCGGAGGCCGGTCCGGCGCATCGAGGCGACCAGCCGCTCGGCGCCCTGATCGAGGAGCCTGAGCGGGATCGGCTGGCGGTCCTTGGCGGCTTGCAGCAGCGCCACGACCGTCGCGCCGATCGCGCCGACATCGGCCTCGATCAGGGTCTCCGGCGCTGGTACCGGCGCCTCGACGGCGGCCTCGTTCATGCGGCGCGCGGCGGCGAGGAGCTCATCCTCGGAGGCATCGCTAGGCAGCAGAGCGGTCGCGCCCAAGGCTTCCGCCTGCGTCGCGGCATAGACGCTGGGGTCGCGCATCAGGAAGAGCACGGGGATGCGCGGATCGGTGCGATGGTGGCCGAGCGCTTCGCGCAGCTGCTCGGTCGTCTCGAGATCGAGCGACGCCAGACAGGCGATGGCGGAATGCTCCGGCCGATGCCGGAGCGCGTCGTCGAGCGCGACGACCTCGCAGGTCTGTGCCGTGCCGAAGGCGCGCTGCAGGCGTGCGCCCTCCCCAGCATCGTCCGTCAGCAACAGCACCACGTCTCCTCGTTCAAAATGCGCATAATTTTTACATACGCGCCGGTTAAGAAAGACCGACGTCGCAGGCGCGAGCGCGTGCTGCGCGCGACGGGAATTCGAGATCGATGCGGCATCTGCGGCTTGACCCGAGACCCCGCCTCTAGTATCTGCCCGGCTTCCCCGAATGTCGCGGATTTTTTCAGAGGTCGTTACCCTATGTCGCGCCGTTGCGAATTGACCGGCAAGGCCGTCCAGAGCGGCAATGTGGTCAGCCACTCGAACCGGAAGACGCGTACGCGCTTCCTGCCCAACCTGTGCAACGTGACGCTCGCGTCCGAGACGCTTGAGCGCTCCGTTCGCGTCCGCGTCGCTGCGGCCTCGCTTCGCTCGGTCGAGCATCGTGGCGGTCTCGACGCGTTCCTGGTCAAGGCGCGCGAAGAGGACCTGTCGCCGAACATGCGCGTCATCAAGCGCGAGATCGCCAAGAAGCGCGCGGCGGCCCCCGCCTCGGCCTGAGGCCTGCGCTTTCAAAGCTGATCCTATCGAAGGCCGCTCATCGCGGCCTTTGTCGTTTCCGGCACAGCGCGCTCAGATCTCCTGCTCGCCCTGGATCTTCTCCAGGCTGCAGCCGGTGATCCTCCAGACGCCGTCGACCTGCTCGAACGAGTAGATCGCCGTCCAGATCGTCCCGTCGGCGGCAACGATCGTCACGGTCTGGAGCGGCCCGTGCGGCGACGGATCGGTCGCGCCGAAGGACGTGCGTTTGGGGTGCAGCAGCGCGCCGTAATGCTCGCGCACCATCGCCATGAACGCCGGCCCGCTCTTGAACTTGTCGCGGATCGCCTGCGTCGCGAAGCTCTCGGCCTTGTCGCCGTCCTCGTGATCGAGCGCCGCCATCTGCCCGCTGATCGCGCTCTTGAGCGCGGAGCGCGTCGCCTCGTCGAACGTGGCGTCGTCCGCCGAAGCGGGGGCGGCCGAGGCGCAGAGCGCGACGAGCATAGCGAAGCGAAGCCGGCGCATGGGCAATCTCCGAAGCGGTCCGTCGAAGCTTAGGACGCAATTCGCCGGCAGGCGAGGGGGTGTCGTGTCCACCCCCGGCGGGTCCAGATGCGGCAGTTCGGGCGCGGCTATGCAGTCCGCGCCGTGGCTTAGAACGGCAGATTGAAGACGCGCGCCGGCACCAGTTCGCCGCCCTCGATCGCCCCGACCGCGACGACGACGCCCGAGCATGCGGCGTAGGCATGTCCGTCGACGGGGGCGTCGGCGCCCCGCAGGATCATCGCCTGGCCGCGCCGCAGCCGCGAGGCGTCAGCGCGGTCGACCAGGATGCGGGTCAACTCGCCCAAGCCGGCTTCGACGCGTCGGAGCGCCGCGGCCGCGACCTCCGGCGTCTCCAGATCGCCGAGCGGCACGGCATCGGCCTCATGGAACGGCCCGACGCGCGTGCGGCGCAACGCCGTGACGTGGCCATGGCAGCCGAGCGCGCGCCCGAGGTCGCGGGCGATCGCCCGCACGTAGGTGCCCTTGCCGCAGCGCGTCTCGAAGACCGTGCTGTCGGCCTCCATCGCGACGATCTCCAGCGCGTCGATCGTCACCTCGCGCGGCGGCAGATCGACGGGCGCGCCGCCGCGGGCGAGATCGTAGGCGCGCTCGCCGGCGATCTTGATCGCCGAGTAGGCGGGCGGCCGCTGCAGGATGGTGCCGACGAACCGCGGCAACAGCGCCTCGACCTCGGCGCGCGAGGGCCGCAGCTCTGACGTCGCGACGACGGTGCCGTCGGAATCGTCGGTGTCAGTCTCGGCGCCCCAAGAGACGGTGAAACGGTAGCCCTTCTCGCCGTCCTGGACGAACGGCACGGTCTTCGTGGCTTCGCCGAACGCGACGGGCAGGATGCCGGAGGCAAGCGGGTCCAACGTGCCGGCGTGCCCCGCCTTCTTGCCGTTGTAGATGCGCTTCAGCCGCGAGACGGCGTGCGTGGAGGTTATGCCGACCGGCTTGTCGAGAACGACCCAGCCGTTGACCTCGACGCGCTTGGTGCGCGGCTGCTGCGCCTTCGCCGGCGTATCGACGATGTCGCTCATTCGCGCGAATCGTCGTCCGCCGGACGCGGCGCCGGGTCGGCTTCGAGATCCTGCTTGACCTTCGGCGTGTCGAGCAGCGCGTCGATCTTGGCGCCGTACTCGAAGCTGTCGTCGACCTTGAAGCGCAGGTCGGGGGCAAACTTCATGGCGACGCGGTGCGCGATCTCGGTGCGCAGCGTCTTGCGGTTGCGCTCGAGCGCTTCCATCACCGGCGCCACGTCGCGGCCGCCGAGCGGCATGACGAAGGCGGTGGCGAGCTTGAGATCGGGGCTCATGCGCACCCCCGGCACGGTGACGACGTGGCCGTCGAGCACCGGATCGTTGAGCGCGCCGCGCGAGAGCAAATCGGAGAGCGCGTGACGGATTAGCTCGCCGACGCGCAGCATGCGTTGGGACGGCGCGCCGCCCTGCTGGTGGATACGGGACATGTGTTTGAATTCCTCAAACGGACGCTCAGAGCGTCCGCTTGATCTCCGTCACGTTGTAGCACTCGATGACGTCGCCGACGCGCATGTCCTGGTAGTTCTCGAAGGCCATGCCGCACTCCTGTCCGGCGACGACCTCCTTGACCTCGTCCTTGAAGCGCTTGAGCGTCGAGAGCTTGCCCTCGTGCACGACCACGCTGTCGCGGATGAGCCGGACGTGGGCGCCGCGCTCGACCTTGCCGTCGGTGATGCGGCAGCCGGCGATCTTGCCGACCTTCGAGATGTTGAAGATCTCGAGGATCTGCGCGTTGCCGAGCATGTCCTCGCGCAGCGTCGGGTCGAGCATCCCCGACATCGCCGCCTTCACGTCATCCACGAGGTTGTAGATGATGTTGTAGTAGCGGATCTCGATGCCGGCCTGCTCGGCGGCGGTGCGCGCCTCCTTCAAGGCGCGGACGTTGAAGCCGATGATGATCGCCTTCGACGCCTCGGCCAGGGTCACGTCGGACTCGGTGATGCCGCCGACGCCGGCCTGCAGGATGCGGGCGGCGACCTCGTCGGTGTTGAGATCCTCGAGCGTCGAGACGATCGCTTCAACGGAGCCCTGCACGTCGCCCTTGACGACGAGCGGGAATTCCTTCCGCCCGGCGCTCTTCAGCTGGCTCATCATGTCGACGAGCGAGGAGCGGGCGCCGCCGACGCGGGCAGCGGCCAGCTCGCGCTTCTGGCGCTCGCGGTACTCGGTGATCTCGCGGGCGCGCGCCTCGCTCTCGACGACGCCGACGCGATCGCCGGCCTCCGGCGAGCCGGAGAAGCCGAGGATCTCGACGGGCATCGACGGCCCGGCGACCATGATGTTGTCGCCCTTGTCGTCGATGAGCGCCCGCACCTTGCCCCATTGCGTGCCGCCGACGACGAGGTCGCCGACCTTGAGCGTCCCGCGCTGGACGAGCACCGTCGCGACGGAGCCGCGGCCGCGGTCGAGCCGCGACTCGATGACGGTGCCCTCGGCGACGCGATCCGGGTTCGCCTTGAGGTCGAGAAGCTCGGCCTGCAGCGCGATCATCTCGAGCAGCTTGTCGAGATTGGTCTTCTTGAGCGCCGACACCTCGACCTCGAGCACGTCGCCGCCCAGGCTCTCGACCTGGATCTCGTAGGAGGTCAGCTCGCCGCGCACGCGCTCGGGCTTGGCCTCCGGCTTGTCGATCTTGTTGATGGCGACGATGATCGGAACGTTCGCCGCCTTGGCGTGGGCGATCGCCTCCTTCGTCTGCGGCATGACGCCGTCGTCGGCGGCCACGACCAGCACCACGATGTCGGTCACCTTGGCGCCGCGTGCGCGCATCTGCGTGAAGGCGGCGTGGCCGGGCGTGTCGATGAAGGTGATCGGCTGCCCTTCGGGCGTCGTCACCTGGTAGGCGCCGATGTGCTGCGTGATGCCGCCGGCCTCGCCGGACTGCACGCTCGTCGAGCGCAGCGCGTCGAGCAGCGACGTCTTGCCGTGGTCGACGTGGCCCATGATGGTCACGACGGGCGGCCGCGGCAGCAGGTGCGAATCGTCGTCCGGCGAGTCGAACAGGCCTTCCTCGACGTCGGACTCGGCGACGCGCTTCACCGTGTGGCCGAGTTCCTCGGCGATCAGCTGGGCGGTGTCGGCATCGATGACGTCGTTGATCGTCGCCATCTGGCCCTGCTTCATCAGCAGCTTGATGACGTCGACGGCGCGCTCCGACATGCGGTTGGCGAGCTCCTGGATGGTGATCGTCTCGGGCAGCGTGATCTCGCGCGCGATCTTCTCCTTCTGCTCGGCCTGGTGGCCCTTGAGCCGCTGCGTCCGGCGCCGGAACGAGGCGACGGAGCGCGTGCGCTCCTCGGCCGAGTCGCCCGTGGCGCTGGCCACGGTCAGGCGACCGCGATCCTTTTGGGCCCCAAGGCTCGGACGGGTGCTCGGGCGGGCCGGCATCACCACCTTGGTCGGCAGGCCGGGGCGGCGGATGATGCGCTTGCCGTCCTCCTCCTCGACCGGGCGAGGCGCGGCGGTCGTCAGCGACGCCGAAGGCGGCGAGCTGGGGCGGGGCGTGCTCGGACGATAGGCGCTCGGCGCCGGCGTCGCGCGGCGGAAGCTGCTCGGCGGCGCGACGGGCGCGGGCTCGCCCCCGGAGAGGCGACGCGTCGCCTCCTGCTCGGCACGACGCTTGACCTCCAGCTCCTGCTGGCGGCGCGCGTCCTCTTCCTTCTTGCGGGCCTCGGCGGCGGCGCGCTCCTCGCGCTCGCGCTCCTCACGTTCGGCGCGGGCGCGGGCC
>CAZZZM010000069.1:0-12317 GCA_964658465.1 uncultured Nakamurella sp. | reverse complement strand
CGAGTTGAGGACGACGGCGACGCCTTCGCCGGTCACGCGGCGGACGTCCTCGACGAAGGCGCCCGAGCGACTGTCGAACACGTGCTCGGCACCGAGGGAGGCGAGGAGCGTGCGCCGCTCCGCCGAGCCGGCGGTGGCGATGACACGGGCGCCGCGCCATCGCGCGATCTGGATTGCGGCGAGACCGACGCCGCCGGCGCCACCGTGGATCAGGACCCATTCGCCGGGCTTGAGCCGGGCGCAGATCATCAGGCCGTGGTAGGCGGTGAGGAAGGCGACGGGGATCGTCGCCGCCGTCTCCATCGGCAGGTCGTGCGGGATCGGCGCGACGACGGCGGCCGGCGTCGTGACGTGGGTGGCGAAGGCGCTCTTGGCGAAGGCCATCACCCGGTCGCCCGGCTTGAGGTTCCTGACGGCGCCGCCGACACGCTCGACCCGCCCGGCGCATTCCAGGCCCAGCGTCGGACCGGCGAAGCCGTGCTCGAGGATCTCCTCGGGCAGCAGTCCGAGGCCGAACATCACGTCGCGGAAGTTGAGGCCGATCGCCTCGACCTTGATCTCGACCTCGCTCGGGCCGGGCTGCTGTCGGGTGATCGCCTCCCAATGGAGGCGGTCGAAGCCGGTGCCGTCGCCACGCTTGAGGCGCGCCGCCTCGGCCGGGCGCGAATGGCGACGCTCGTGGCTCGGCGCCGTCTCGAAGCGCAGCACGCGCGTCTGCGTCCGCTCCAGCAGGATTTCCGTCTCGTCGCCGCCCGACAGCACGAGGTCGCGCAGGCGGTCGGCGAGGTCGGCCGGCGAAAGGTCGGGCGCGGCGTCGACGCGGCGGATGTCGAGCGACGGCATCTCGTTGGCGAGCGTGCGGGTGAACGCCCAGAAGCCGGCGGCGATCTCGTCGTCGCCCGTCTCGCGCGACGTGATGGCGCCGGACGTCAGGACCCAGAGCGTGGTCGCCCGCGAGCCGACGCCATCGGCGAGACGCTTCAATCTCAAGCAGCGATCGAGGAGGCGCTTCGCCGGCGTCGCCGTGCTGTCGACGTCCTGCGGGAACAGGACGATGAGCGCCGGCGTCTCGGCGAGGCTGGCGGTCTCCAGCTCGTTGTCGAACACCAGCGAGACATGCAGGCCGGCCGCGGCGAGCAGCGTCGCGAAAGCGGAGATCGTCGCCGCCCCGCCCGCCTCGTCGTCGCCGACGAGGAAGGCCACGCCAGCCCCCTGCGCCGTCGTCCGCTCCGACTCGGTGCGCGCGGTCAGAAGCAGCGACGCGCCGTAACTTGTCTCGATCGTCGCGACCTCGGCGTCGGCGAGCCCGATCGATTGCATGGTCTCGAGCCAGTCGGCCTCGCTGACCGAGAGGCCATCGGCCCAGGCTGCGCCGGGGGCGGTCGTGCTTTCCGCAAGCCGCGCGTCGAGCCCGAGCACGAGATCGCGGAAGAAGGACGGGCACGGCTCGATCGCGACGAACAGCGCATCGCGGGCCATGGCGCGACGCAGCCCGGCCCACAGCCCGGGCGTGCGGCGCTGCCGGTAGAGCGCGTGCGCGGCGATGACGAAGTCGAAGCCGCCCTGCGGCAAATCCTCGAGCTTGTCGACGAAGGCGAGATCGCCGCGCTCCGCGAAGGCGATCTTGGCGCGCTCCAGCCGACGGCGGTCGGTATCGAGCACGGTCAACTCGGCCTGGCACGAATCCGCGAAGGCGACGGAAAGATTGGTCAGGGGGCCGAAGCCGACCTGCAGGATGCGCAGGGCGCGATCGGTGGGCCACGCCGGCAGGGAGGCCCGCAGCAGCCCGATGAGATGCGCCGCGGCAGCCTGCACCTGGCTGGCGCCGAGCTCGAACCCGTCGATGACCTTGGCCGAGAGCGGCCGCATCGACGTCTCGCCTTCGCCGGCCACGATCCGATCGACGGCGGCGACGGTGCTGGCGGCGAGGAGCAGCTCGGCCGACAGGTTCTGGTGCTCCTCGGCGATGGTCCGCAGGATCTCGTCGGGGTCCGGCAGCTCGACCTCGGGGTCGATGTGGTGGCCGATGCGATCCCTGTAGCAGAGGCCCGAACGATCGAGCGCGACGAGCACGTCCTTGAGCCAGGGCTTGGCCCTGGCGGGAAGGCGGCCGCTGGCGACCAGCGCCTCGACGTCGATGAAGTTCGCGGTCGCGAGCTCGCGCGCCGTCCGCAGCGCCAGCGAGGTGGCCCAGCCGTCGAGCAGCACGAAATCGTCGCTCATCCCGGCGGTGCCGCTGCCGATCGCGCGGCGGAAGTCGGCGAGCGAGACCATGCGTTCGCCGCGCCGCGCCGTCGGCTCGCTGGCGAGCTGCGACGTCTGATGGACGGCGACCCGCAGGTTCTCGGCGCCGCGCGAGGTGCGGATCGCCTGGAAGCGCGCCTCGCGCATGAAGACGACGATGTCGCCCGCCTCATCCATCAGGATGAAATTGGCGATGATGATGCGCTCGTCGCGGCGCAGGACGTCGATCCGCGCCTGGGTGAACGTGACGCCCGGACGCCGCAGCATGATCTCGCCGAAGCGCACGGGGATGTAGGCGGTGCCGTGCATCGCCTCGCGGAGGCTCGAGAAGATGAGGACCAGGGCGTGGAAGCACGCGTCCATGCGCGCCGGATCGACGCCGAAGGCGGGGTCCGCCGCCTCCTTGGTCAGGTCGAGCATGATGCGATCCGGCCGCACCGCCGCCGCCGTCTCGAGCTTCTGGAACGTCGGGCCGTACTTGAGCCCGGCGCGCTCGGCCATCGCGTAGATCTCGGTGCCGGTGACCGAATGCGACGGCGACAGCGGCGCGTGGTCGTCGGGCTCCGGCAGCGCCCCGACCGACGAATCGCGCAGGATCTTCGCGGTCGCGTGGGGTTGCCACGTCGAGCCGCCGAGACGCGGCCGGCTCAGGATCTCGAGGTGGCCGACGTGCGAGGAGACGCGACAGAGGACTTCGCGCGCCGCATCGGGCGTCAGCTGCATCGGGCTGGTGATCTCGAGATCGGCGATGGTCGCCTGCTCGGTGCCGAGCCAGTCGCGCGCCACGGCCAGCGCCATCTCGGCGAAGGCCGCACCGGGCAGGATCGCCCGCCCGTCGACGCAATGGTCGGCGAGCCAGGGATAGAGCTCCGTGTCGAGGCTCGAGTGCCACTCGAGCTGGTCGCCGGAAAACCGCATGCCGATCAGCGGATGCCAGGTCCCGGGCCGGACCATGGAATGCGTCTCGGCCGTCTCGGGCAGCCGATAGGTCTTGCGCTGCCACGGATACAGCGGAAGCGCGACGGCCGCGCCCGCCGCGGGACCGGACCCGAACGCGACGGCCTCGTCCACACGCGCACCCCGCACGAGAGCGGTGGCGACAGCGTTGGTGATCGGGTCGCCGCGGTCGCCCTGGTCGCGCTTGTCCATGATCGGAAGCGTGGCGATCGCCGCGACGCGCTCGTCGATCGAATCGGCGATGTGGGTGAGCAAGGTCGGCGACGGGCCGATCTCCACGAAGATGCGGGCGCCGGCCTTCGCGGCGGTGGCGACGGCGTCGGAGAAGCGTACCGGCTCGCGGACATTCTGCCACCAATAGCCGGCATCCATCGCCGCGCCGTCCATCTCGGTGCCGGTGACGCTGGACACGAAGGTCGCCTTGGCGGCGGCGTGATGCGGCAGCCCGTCGAGACTCTCCATCAGCGGCCGCTCCACCGGCGCCATCAGCCGGCTGTGGAACGGATAGGCGAGGTCGAGCTTGCGGATGCGCGCCTTGTGGCGACGCGCGACGGCCTCGAGGCCGGCGATCGAGGCGCGGTCGCCGGCGACCGTGAAGGCGCGCGGCGAGTTGTGACAGGCGATCTCGACGCCGGGAAGCTCGTCGAGGATCGCCTGCGTCGTCTCCAGCGAGGCGATGACCACGGCCATGCCGCCCTGCCCGGCCGTCAGCTCCTGATGCAGGCTGCGCGAGAAGATCGTCCTCAGGGCGCCGTGGCGATCGAGGATACCCGCCGCCTCCGCCGCGGCGATCTCGCCGACGCTATGGCCGAGCACGACATCCGGCACCAGGCCCTGGGCGGCCAAGGCGCGGCAGGCCGCGGCCTGGATCGCGTACAGCAGAGGCTGCGCGATCTGCGTCAGCTGCAGGCTCTGCGCGAGGTCGTCGGCGTGCAGTTTCTCGACGATCGACCAGCCGGCCAGGGCGGTGAACGCCTCGGAGATGCGGTCGATCTCGGCGCGGAAGACCGCGTTCTGCCGGTAGGCCGAGCGGCCCATCCCGGCGAACTGGCTGCCGTTGCCGGAGAACACGAAGGCGACCGGCGCCGCGCGCTCGAGCGCCGTGCCGCGCGCCGCGCCGACGAGCTCGCTCTCCTCGTCGCAGACGCGGTCGAGCACCGCCGCGATCGAAGCGGGGTCGACGCCGGCGACCGGCACGACCGCGCGATGCGGCAGGCGCTCGCGGCGATACGCCGCCGCGGATACGAGCGCTTCGGCCGTCTGCGGGTCGGCCCGCTCGAGCCGCGCCGCGTAGTCGGTCGCGAGGGCGGCCAGCGCCGCGCGGCTGTGCGCCGACAGCACGAGGAAGGACGATGGCCGCTCGATCGCCGGCGGCGGCGGCATCGGCGCATCGGCGAGAACGACGTGGGAATTGGTGCCGCCGAAGCCGAAGGAATTGACGCCGGCGATGCGCGAACCCCCGTCGCGGGCGAGCGGCGTCGGCTCGCGCGCGACCTCGAGGTTCAGCGCTTCGAAATCGATGTGCGGGGTCAGCTCGTCGGCGTGCAGCGACGGCGGCAGCAGGTCGTGCTCCAGCGCGAGCATCGCCTTGAGCACGCCGCCGAGGCCGGACGCCGGCTCCATATGGCCGATGTTGGTCTTCACCGAGCCGATCAGCAGCGGCGCCGTGCGGCCGGCCGCCAGGGTTTCGCCGATCGCCGCCGCCTCGATCGGATCGCCGACGGGCGTCCCGGTGCCGTGCGCTTCGACGAAGGCCAGACGATCGAGATCGTGGCCGAGATAGAGCTTGTGCAGCAGCTGCGCCTGGAACGTCTTCGACGGCAGCGAGATGCCGTTGGTGCGCCCGTCGGAATTGACGTCCGACCCGACGATCAGTCCGTGGATGTGATCGCCGGCGCGCTCGGCCGCCTCGCGGGTGCGCAGGACGAGCACGGCGCCGCCCTCGGCGCGGACATAGCCGTCGGCATCCTTCGAGAACGCCTGGCAGAGGCCGCGGCGCGACAGCATCGAGGCCTGCGAGAAGCCGACGAACGCATAGGGCGTGACCAGCAGGTTCACGCCGCCGACGATCGCGGTATCGATGCGACCGGCGCGCAGGTTGACCACGGCTTCGTTGAGCGCGACGAGCGACGACGAGCAGGCGGTGTCGAGCGTGAAGCTCGGCCCGTGCAGGTCGAAGATGTAGGAGATGCGGTTCGAGACGATCGACAGCGTGTTGCCGGTCATCATGTAGGCGTCGGCCGATGCGATATCGACGATGCGGAGATTGACGTTGTCGACCGAGGAGGCGCCGACGAAGACGCCCGTCTCGCTGCCGGCGATCGACGACGGCTTGATGCCGCCGTCCTCGAGCGCCTCCCAAACGAGTTCGAGCAGCAGCCGCTGCTGCGGGTCCATCTGCTCGGCCTCGCGCGGCGAGAGCCCGAAGGCCGCCGGGTCGAAGTCCCAGATGTTGTCGAGCACGCCGGCCGACCACGAATAGGTGCGGCCCCGCTCGATGCGCGGATGGATCAAGCGCTCCAGCGACCAACGGTCGGCCGGGATCTCGGTGACGGCGCAGCGTCCCTCCGACAGGAGCGACCACAACGCCTCGACCGAGGGCGCGCCGGGAAGGCGGCACGACCGCCCGATGACGGCGATGTCCTGCCGATCGGTCAAACTATCGGATCGCCGTCGCTGGGTGACTACGGTCAAATCAAAAAACTCTCGAGCGGGCCGCGGCCTCTACGCGCCCTGCGATAAAATGCAGGCGTACTCAGGTCTCTATCGGACAACGTTTCGACCTTCGGCCGGTGAGCTGTCAACCAGCAGGCGCAAAGCTTCACTGTCCCGTCACCTCGTGAGGTTCAGGGCCTGCGGCATCGACCCGGTGCTGCCGACGCAGTCGCCGACGGCCTGGACCGTCTCGACGATCTGCTCCGAGGTGTGCTCGCTGGACAGGAAGAAGCGCAGCCGCGCATAGCGCTCGGGGACGGCCGGGTGGATGATCGGCTGCACGTTGATCCCGCGCTCGAACAGCTTCTGGCTGAGGGTGACGGCGGCGAAGGAACTGTGCACGACGACCGGCACGATCGCATGGCCTTCGCTCGAGCCGACATCCAGCTTGCGCGCCTTGGCCTGCGTCCAGAACAGGCCGCTGTTGCGCCGAAGCCGCTCGACGCGGTCCGGCTCCCTGTGCATGAGGCGAAGTGACGCCAGGGCCGCGGCGGCGACCGGCGGGGGGAGACCGACGCTGTAGACGAAGCCCCCGGACATGCATTTCAGGAACTCGACCAGGGTCCGGCTTCCGGCGATGTAGCCGCCGCAGGCCGAAAGCGTCTTCGACATCGTGCCCATCCAGATGTCGACGTCGGTCGGCGCGATGCCGCATTCCTCGAAGGAGCCGGCGCCGGTGCGCCCGAGGACTCCCAGACCATGGGCGTCGTCGACCATGAGCCAGGCGCCGTGACGTCGCTTGATGTCGACGAGAGCGCCGAGATCGGCGCAATCGCCGTCCATCGAATACAGCCCTTCGGCGACGATCAGCACGCGCTCGTACTGGGCGCGGCACGAGGACAGGATGCGGTCGAGCGTCTGCGTATCGTTGTGCGGAAACGGCCGACGGGCGGCCCCGGACAGGTTGGCGCCCAGAACGATGCTGTTGTGGGCGAGCGAGTCGTGGATCACGAGATCCTTGGGGCCCAGCAGCGCACCGATGGCGGTGACGTTGGTCGCGTGGCCGCTCACGAAGACGACGGCGTCCTCCTGGCCGTAATGATCGGCCAGCGCGCGCTCGAGCTCCCGGTGCAGCGGCCGCTCTCCGGCGACCAGACGGCTCGCCGAGCAGGACGTCCCGAAGGCGGTGATCGCGTCGTGCGCGGCCGCCTGGACCTCTGGATGGCCGTTCAGTCCCAAATAGTCGTACGACGAGAAATTCGTGAAGGAACGGCCGTCGATCTGCGTCGTGGCGCCCGCTCTCGCCTCGTGAACCCGGAAGAAGGGGTTGGTCAGCCCGATGAGATCGGCGGCCGAGCGCTGCACCTTGAGTTCCTGCATCCCCGGCAGCGACGAGAAATCCGTCATGTGCTCGAAGGGATTGGTCTCGCTCTCGCGCTCGCGGATCGTATGGCGTTCCGCCTCCATGCGCCGAGCGACGATGTCTTGGAGCGCGCCCCGGCTGGTCTTCTCAAGTCCGGCGCCGGTACGTTTCATGCGGGATGGGACCTTCCGGTTGGCGTGCGTCGGCGTGCGAGCACATCGCTTGTAAAGAAGTCGTGGTCTTAGCAAGGCGGAGCGGCCATCAATTCCCGTGCCGCGAGCCAGAGGACCCTATCATGACGATCTATGGCTTCAGCGCCACACCTCCGCCCGGACGGCTTCGCTGCCGCAAAAAGCTCGGCATTGTAGCTTCCAATTCGTTTAAGCGGAGACTGCGTCCTGGGCCGGCGTCGATGTGCGCCAGGGCACCTTTCTTGCTGTGAGAGCCTTGGCATCGGTGACAGTGGGGCATTGTCTATGGCGTTGGTGGCGACGGCGACGCGAGACGGGTCGGGGGGCATGACCCGCGTTCAACAGACCGTGTTCACGAGCCGCGAGCGTCGCCTCCTGAGCTGGATGTGCGCCCGCCTGCCGGCGAGCGTCATGCCCGACCATCTCACCCTGGTCGGCGTCGCCGGCGCCGTGATGGTGTTTGCGGGCTACCTGCTGAGCGGCGACAGCCGCTGGTGGCTGTGGCTCGCCGTGCTCGGCTTCGTGGTGCACTGGTTCGGCGATTCGCTCGACGGCAGTCTCGCGCGGTTTCGGCGGATCGAGCGCCCCCTCTACGGCTATTTCCTCGACCACACGGTCGATGCGATCTGCAACCTGCTCCTGATGGCGGGCCTCGGCTGCACGCCCTGGGTCCGGATGGACGTCGCCCTGTTCGCGCTCATCGGCTACTACCTGCTCTGCATGTACGTGTTCATCAACAACCAGGTGTCCGGCGTCTTCCAGCTGTCGTTCATCTGGCTCGGCCCGACCGAGCTGCGATTCGCCCTCATCCTCATCAGCATCTGGATGTTCTTCTGCGGCTGGATCGGCTTCAGCGTCGACGGCCACCGCATCTCCTATTACGACCTGCTCCTGCTGACCGCCGGCGTCGGGTTCACCACTGTGTTCGTGCTGCGCGTGCTGTCGGGCATCCGCGAATTGCGCGAGCGCGGGCCCGACGGCATGCCCGCGAACGCCTTGTCGATCCGCCCGAGTCAGAGCGCGTCGAGGAACGTCGCAAGCCGCGCGAAATAGGTCGTCCAGGTCTCGGGCAGCAGACGTTCGCACGGAGTCGGATCGTGGGTCGCCCGCGGCTGCACCGAACGCGCGGCGACCGTCTCGAGCCACGCCTCGCCGTCGAGCGGCGACAGCCGCGTGAGAAGCGGATGCTCGATCCACCGGAAGACCGGGATGTCGGCGGCGATGACCGGCGCCCCGGCGGCCAGCGCCTCGTGCACGGGAAGCCCGTATCCCTCGCCGAAGGTCGGCATCAGCACGGCCTGGGCGTTGTCGATCAGCCGTTTAAGACCGGGCGTCGACAGGCCTGACACCACCCTCACATGCGCCGCCAGGGACGGCGACCGCTCGACGAGATCGATGATCGGATCGTAGTGCCAGCCGCGGGTGCCGACGAGCAGGAGCTTGGGCGCCGCTGCGCCGAGACGGGCGACCAGCGCCCGCCACGCCGCCAGGATCATCAGATGGTTCTTGCGCGGCTCGAGCGTCGAGCAGAGCACGAAATAGGGGTGCCCGGCGAGCGCGGGGTCGATGTCCCGCGGCGTGGCGAAGATCGGCGCGATCGGGGTCGGCGCGACGAACACCGGCACGTCGCGACGCCCGAGCGTCTCCATGTGCGCGCGCAGGTCCTCGGCCACGGTCGGCGTGGTCACGATGGCGGCGGCCGCGAAGCGCGCGAAATTCCGCATCCTGGCGCGATGCCGCGGCAGCTCGGCCTCACGGAAATATTCCGGCATCGAGATGGGCAGCAGGTCGTGGATGAAGAACGCGGCCGCCACGTCCGGCCGCAGGTCGAGCCACTCGAAGGAGCCGGCGACCCAGAGCGGAAATTGGCTGGCGTTGAGATAGACGCTGCGGATCGGCAGATGCGCGCGCGGCGTGCGCGTCACGGGGGCGCCATGCCGGCTAAACCAGGACGCGACGCCCGCCGGCTTGAGCGGCGGCAGGCGCGGCAGGCGTCGCGCCGGGCGCGGCGCGGCCGCCGGCGCCGCGGTGCCCGACAGCCATGCGACCACGCCGCGATAGGTCGGATCCTCGGCCACGCCGAGCCGCGTCTCGCCCCAGTGCGCGGCGATCGCGTCGACCGCCTCGGCGGCCGCCGGCCCCGACAGGAGCCGCGACCCGAAGCCGGTGGCCGTCGCGCCGAACGTCGCGCCGGGCTCGCCCGCCAGAAAGTGGCGCGCCAAGGCGTGGTCGATACGATCGATGCCATTCGGCGTCGCGTTGAGAATTCGCGTCAGCAGCCGCGTGACGTCATAGCAAACAGGGCGCCCCATGGACGCCCTGCTAGCAAATCGACCGGGTGAGCGACAGCGCCTGGCCTACGGCGTGTCGGGCAGCTCCGGCGAGAACGACGGCTGGTAGTTCGACGGCGGACGCGACGGCGCCGGATTGAAGTAGAAGTTCTGCGGCAGCAGCTCGTTGGCGACCTCGACGCGGCCGTTCGGCGTCGTCGAGAACTCGACCGTCGGGAAGCTGCGCCCCGGCACGTAGGGCTGGCCGGGGAGCGCGTCGCGGCCGAAATCGTCCGGGCGCTGCGTCTGGATCGGCTGCTGGATGAACTGCCCCGTGTTGGCGGTGACGTACTTGTTGCCGGTGCCGGTGGGCGCGACCGGGCCGGGATCCAGCCAGCTGCGGCGGTTGACCGTCAGCGGGATCGCGTTGATGTCGCCCGCGTCATCGATCGTCGTCACGGCCGGCGCCCGATGGTGCTTCGGACGAGCGGAGGCCTCCGCCGAGAATGCCGAGACCGCGAGCGCGGCCGTCAGCAGAGAAACGATGCTCTTGTTCATTTGGATCCCCTCCGTCGTCTGAGTAACGAGCGGCACCCGTTTTTAGTTCATGTCACGGATTTGCCGCTTAAAATCCCGTTGATCGACGCATTTTTCTCGGCGGCGTGGCCCGTTTGTCGTCGAGCCAGGCCGCATGAACCTTGTCGGGGCCGAGCCGCATGCCGCTGCAGGCCGGGTTGCGACGCAGTTCGGCGGCCGCGAAGAGGTCGACGAGCGCTGTATCCTCGCCGGCCGAGGCGAGATCGAGCCGGTCGATGAGGCAGGCGAGATCGGCGCGAGTCGTGTCGCAGGCGATGCCGTCGATCGCCAGCGCGGGCGTCGCGAGGGCCAGGTGGAAGCCGTCGCAAGGCGCCGTCCTTCCCGGAAGGCGCAGCGTCGCCGTCTCGAAGCGACCGAACCGCGTCGTCAGGGCGCCGCGCCGCGTGCCGAGGATCGGGGCGAACCGCTGCCGCTCGGCGAGCCGGGCGAGGCCCTCGTCGAGCGTGGTTCGCGCCTCCGGCACGGGGCCGCGCAGGAGAGCGAGCCGCAACATCGGCGCCTCGCCCGTCGGCGCGCCGAACGCCAGCGTGTCCTCGCGCGTGTCGCCGGGCGCGAGGCGTCGCGCCGCATAGAGAAGGGCCTGCCGACGGAACTGCGGCGCCTCGAGACTGAAGATGCGGACCGGCTTGATGACCTCGAGCCAGTGCGGGCGCGGCGGTGCCGGGTCGGCCGCCACCTCGGCGACGGCTGCCGGCCCCGCCGGCGCGCGGGACCAGGCGAGGCTCGCCAGAGCGAGGGCGGCGAGCGCGCAGGCCAGAGCCGACGCCACGAGAGCCGGGCCGGTGCGCGCCTCGGGCCACGCCTGCGCGGCGACGTCACTCATGATCTCCCCCGAGCGCCGCAGCAGGCGGCCGCGCCAGGATGTGCCTTTGGGCTTGAGTCGTTCGTTACCGGCGGGCTAGGACATCGAAACAGCGTCAAGAACGTCTTTAGGTCGGTCCCGCGCCATGGCGCGGCGGCGAACGGCCGCTGCGGAGAATCAGAACGATGGGTTTCAAGGTCGCCGTCGTCGGCGCCACGGGCAACGTGGGCCGCGAGATGCTCGACATCCTGGCCGAGCGCCGCTTTCCGGCCGACGAGGTCGTGGCGCTCGCCTCGATCCGCTCGCTCAACACCGAAGTCTCGTTCGGCGACAAGACGCTGAAGTGCAAGGCGCTGGAGAACTACGATTTCACCGGCACCGACATCTGCCTGATGTCGGCCGGCGGCAGCGTCTCGAAGGAATGGTCGCCGAAGATCGCCGCGCAGGGCGCCGTCGTCATCGACAATTCCTCGACCTGGCGGATGGACCCCGACGTGCCGCTCGTCGTGCCCGAGGTCAACGCGCACGCGCTCGACGGCTTCGCCAAGAAGAACATCGTCGCCAACCCGAACTGCTCGACCGCGCAGCTCGTCGTCGCGCTGAAGCCGCTGCACGACCACGCGAAGATCACCCGCGTCGTGGTGTCGACCTATCAATCCGTGTCCGGCGCCGGCAAGGAGGCGATGGACGAGCTGTTCGCGCAGACCCGCGCGATCTTCGTCTCCGACCCCGTCTCGACCAACAAGTTCCCGAAGCGGATCGCCTTCAACGTCATCCCCGAGATCGACGTCTTCATGGAGGACGGCTACACCAAGGAAGAGTGGAAGATGGTCGTCGAGACCAAGAAGATCCTCGACCCGAAGATCAAGCTGACCGCGACCTGCGTCCGCGTGCCGGTGTTCATCGGCCATTCCGAGGCGGTGAACATCGAGTTCGAGAACCCGATCTCGGCCGACGAGGCGCGCGACATCCTGCGCGAGGCGCCGGGCTGCCTGGTCATCGATAAGCGCGAGAAGGGCGGCTACATCACCCCGCACGAGGCGGCGGGCGAGGACGCGACCTACATCTCGCGCATCCGCGAGGACCCGACCGTCGACAACGGCCTCGTGCTCTGGTGCGTGTCCGACAACCTGCGCAAGGGCGCCGCGCTCAACGCGATCCAGATCGCCGAGGCGATGGTCAACCGCAAGCTGATCGTGGCGAAGCCGAAGGCGGCCTGAGGCCGCCTCCTTCAGCGT
>CAZZZM010000068.1:2895-12331 GCA_964658465.1 uncultured Nakamurella sp. | reverse complement strand
GGCGACGATGTCGCCCGGCTGCACTCGGGCGACCTGTCGATCTGGAGCGCGGCGGGCGAGCAGATGCGCCGGCTCGACCGGCGCGGTATCCCCTACACCGTGACCCCCGGCGTCCCCGCCTTCGCCGCCGCAGCAGCCGCGTTGAGGCGCGAGCTGACCCTGCCCGAGGTAGCGCAAAGCGTCGTGCTCACCCGCACCTCCGGCCGCGCCTCGGCCATGCCGCCGGGCGAAAAGCTTGCCGCCTTTGCCGCCACCGGCGCGACGCTGGCGATCCATCTCTCCATCCACGCGCTGGAGCGGGTCGCCGCCGAGCTGATCCCGCATTACGGCGCCGATTGCCCCGCCAGCGTCGTCGCCTACGCCTCCTGGCCGCAGGAGCGCGTCGTCACCGCGACGCTCGGCACGATCGCGGCGGCGCTGGCCGACGACGCGATCGAGCGCACCGCGCTGATCCTCGTCGGCCGCGCGCTGGCGGCGGAGGATTTCCGCGAGAGCGCGCTGTACGATCCCGGCTACGTCCGGCGCTTCCGCGCATGACCCGCGGGTTCTTGATCTCGGCGCCGCGCTCCGGCAGCGGCAAGACGATGGTCTCGCTCGGCCTGATGCGCGCGCTGGCGCGGCGCGGCCTTGGCGTCGCCGCGGCGAAGAACGGGCCGGACTACATCGACCCCGCCTTTCACGCCGCTGCGACGGGACGGCCGAGCCGCAATCTCGACAGCTGGGCGATGGCGCCCGACCTTTTGCGCGGCCTCGCCGGCCAGGCCGCCGTCGGCGCCGACCTGCTGGTGGTCGAGGGCTCGATGGGCCTGTTCGACGGCGTTGCCGCCGCACCCCGCCGGACCGGCGCCTCCGCCGATCTCGCCGCGCTCTTCGGCCTGCCGGTCGTGCTGGTGCTCGACGTCTCCGGCCAGGCGCAGACGGCGGCCGCCGTCGCGCGCGGCTGCGCGACGCTCGACCCGCAGGTCGGGCTCGCCGGGGTGATCCTCAATCGCGTCGCCAGCGCGCGCCACGAGCGGCTCGTCGCCGACGCGATGCGCGACCACGGCATCGCCGTGCTCGGCGCGCTTCCGCGCAACGACGCGCTCGCGCTGCCCGAGCGCCATCTTGGCCTCGTGCAGGCGGCCGAGCTGCCGACGCTCGCGGCCACGCTCGACGCCATCGCCGACGTCGTCGCCGCGCATGTCGACCTCGACGCCGTGCTGACCGCCGCCCGTCCGCTCGACTTGCCGGCGCCGGCCGCGCCCGCCGTGCCGGTGCCGCCGCCCGGCCAGCGCATCGCGATCGCCCGCGACGCGGCCTTCTCCTTCATCTATCCGCACCTGCTCGACGGCTGGCACGCGGCGGGTGCCGAGATCACCTTCTTCTCGCCCCTCGCCGACGAGGCGCCGTCGCCCGACGCCGATGGCTGCTGGCTGCCGGGCGGCTATCCAGAGCTGCACGCCGGCGCGCTCGCCGGCGCCGGCAGGTTCCGCACGGGGATGCGCGCCTTCGCCGCGACGCGCCCGGTGCACGGCGAGTGCGGCGGCTACATGGTGCTCGGCCGCACCCTCACCGACAAGGACGGCCGCGTCCACGAGATGCTCGGCCTGCTCGGCCATGCCACGAGCTTCGCGACGCGCAAGCTGCATCTCGGCTACCGCACCGGCACGCTCGACGCGGACGGCACGCTGGGCAGGAGCGGCGCGACGCTGCGCGGCCACGAGTTCCACTACGCGACCGTGACGGACGAGACCGACGCGCCGTTCGCGATGGTCCGCGATGCGCAGGGCAGCGAGGCCGTGCGGGCCGGCGGCCGGCGCGGATCGGTGTCGGGCTCCTTCTTCCACGTCATCGCTGTCGCGAGCGCCTAAGGCTGCGCGGCTATCGCGCGAAATAGCGCTCCAGGATGCCGCGGTAGATTGCTGCGAGCCCGTCGAGGTCGGCGACCGGGACGCGCTCGTCGACCATATGCATCGTGTCGCCGACGAGGCCGAGCTCGATCACCGGGCCGTACTTCTGGATGAAGCGCGCGTCCGACGTGCCGCCCGTCGTCGAGAGCACGGGACGTCGGCCGACGGCGGCCTCGACCGCCGCAACAACGAGGTCGGTAAAGGGCGACGGCTCCGTCACGAAGGCCGGCGCGTTGAACGGCATGAACTCGAGCGCCACGTCGGCGCCAGCGGATGCCTTCTCGGCCCGCGCGCGCAGCTCGGCAACGAGCGTCGTGTCGGTCCAGGTGTCGTTGAACCGCACGTTGAACGCCGCCGTCGCCAGCGCCGGGATGACGTTGGTCGCCGGATTGCCGACGTCGACGGACGTGATCTCGAGGTTCGACGCATCGAAGCGCGACGTGCCGGCATCGAGCGGCACGATTAGCGCCTGCAGTACGCGCAGGAGCGCCGGGATGGGATTGTCGGCCTTCGCGGGATAGGCGACGTGGCCCTGGCGTCCGCGCGCCGTCACGCGTCCGTTGAGCGAGCCGCGCCGGCCGATCTTGATCATGTCGCCGAGGTCCTGCCGGCTCGTCGGCTCGCCGACGATGCAATGGTCGAAGCGCTCGCCGCGCGCGTGCGCCCATTCCAGCAGCTTCATGGTGCCGTTGATCGCCGGCCCCTCCTCGTCGCCGGTGATCAGCAGGCCGATCGAGCCGGCCGGCGCGCCGTGCTCGGCGACATGGGCGAGCGCCGCCGCCGCGAAGGCCGCGATGCCGCCCTTCATGTCTTGCGCGCCGCGCCCGTACAGCACGCCGCCTTCCACCGTCGCGTCGAACGGCCCATGCCGCCACGCCGCCGCATCGCCGGGCGGCACGACGTCGGTGTGGCCGGCGAACAGCAGATGCGGCGCGCCGGTGCCGAGGCGTGCGTAGAGGTTGTCGATGTCGGGCGTGCCGGGCGCCGAGAACGTGACGCGATGCGTTGCGAAGCCGGCCCCGGCGAGGATTGCCTCGAGCGCGCCGAGGGCGCCGGCGTCGTGCGGCGTCACCGACGGCTTGGCGATCAGGGCCTTGGCGATCTCGAGCGGCTGCATGCGGCGGTTAAGACGCCGCGCCCCGGCCCGCGTCAAGGCGAAGCGCTATTGCGCCTGCTCGCCGACGGACTCCTGGGCCTGCAGCTGCGCGACGCGCTGATGCGTCATCGCCGGCAGCCGGCCGCCGCGCGGCGACCACCAATGGCGGCGCTCCAGCACGAAGAAATCGCAGGGATGGCGGCCGCCCCGCGCCGGCAGGTCGTGCAGGCCCGAGCCCTTGAACTCGAAGCCGCACCGTTCGAGCAGGCGCCGCGAGGCGGGATTGATGGTCCGGCTGTTGGCGGTGACCGCACGCGCCTCGGTGAGGTTGAAGATCGCATCGACGAGCGCCGCGGTCGCTTCGCCGCCGAGGCCCTGCCCCGTGGCGGACGGCGCGATCATGTAGCCGATCTCGATATCGCGGTGCTCGTCGGCCTGCGCGCTGACGACGCCGACGAGCGGCTGGCTCTTCGACTTCGTCGTGACCGCGAGGATGAGCGCCCGCCCGGCCGCCGTCTCGGCGCGGGCCTCCAGGATGAAGCGCGCCGCCTCGCCCGGCGGATAAGGATGCGGAATGGCCGCCGTCATCGTGGCGACATCGGCCTGGCCGGCGATCGCCGTCAGCGCCGCGGCGTCCGACGCCCGCAGCCAACGCAGCCAGAGACGCGGGGTCTCCAGCCGGAAGACGTCGTCGCAGGTGATGTCGGGAAACAGGGCCATGGCGCAAGGCTCGCCATCGCGCAGAACCAGCCGCGCCGGACTGCGCGACCGGTAGAGGGAGTCGCGTTTATTCTGCGGCTTCGAGGATCGGGTCGACCGACACGTAGGCGCGACCGTTGGCCTTGGTCGTGAACTTGACCTTGCCTTCCGCCATCGCGAACAGCGTGTGATCGGTGCCGATGCCGACATTGGCGCCGGGGTGCCACTTGGTGCCGCGCTGGCGGATGATGATGTTGCCGCCGATCACGTGCTCGCCGCCGAACTTCTTGACGCCGAGGCGGCGCCCGTCGGAATCGCGGCCGTTGCGGGACGAGCCGCCTGCCTTCTTGTGTGCCATCGTTCAAGCTCCCGGTCCGCGTCGCGCGCTGGACCCAAATCCAAGGAAAATCCGTGCCGGCGTCAGCCGGCGTTGAGCCCGGTGATCTTCACCGTGGTGAGATCCTGCCGGTGGCCGCGCTTGCGCTTGGAGTTCTGCCGGCGGCGCTTCTTGAAGGCGATGACCTTCGGACCGCGGCTGTGGCCGACGATCTCGGCCGTCACGCTGGCGCCGGAGACGAACGGCGCACCGAACTTGGTGTCGTTGTCGCCGACGAGCATCAGCACGTTTTCGAAGGTGATCTTGTCGCCCGGCTCGCCGGCCAGGCTCATGATCGTGATGGTGTCGTCTGCGGCGACGCTGTACTGCTTGCCGCCCGTCTTGATGACCGCGAACATATCGAGATGCCTTGTCCATTCCAGACTATCCGCGGCGACGCCACGAATGACCGGCTTCTTATGTGATTATTGTCCGCAGGCGCGCTGACGCGGCCCGCGAGGGTCGGACGTGTACTTTGCGGCGGGACGGGTGTCAACGCGGCGTCAAAGCCCCCGCGCGCGCGGCATCCGCATCGCCTTCGGCTCCGGCACCGCGTGCGGGATCGGCCCCGGATGCGCGTGCGCCTCGGCCGGGCTGCCGGGGATGAATGCGTCGAACGCCGCCCAGAACTGCGCAATGATCTCCGGCGTCTCCATGATCACCTGATGGCGGGCGTGCGGGATCGTGATGCAGCGCCCCGCCTTCAGCCGCAGCGCAAACCGCTCGGTCGCCCGCGTGTCGACGATGCTGTCCTCGGCCGCGGCGACGATCAGGATCGGCGTCAGCACGTCGACGGGGTAGCGCACGCGCTCGAAGCGCTTCATCAGCCGGCAGGCGCCGTCGAGCCAGCCCATCGTCGGGGCGCCGACGACGAAGGCGGGCAGCGCGCCGATCGCCGCCTCGAGCCTGCGATATTGCGCCAGGTCGGAGGTGAGGATGTTGGTCTCGAAGGTGCGCAGGGCGAAGGCGGAATCCTCGCGGCCGCCGGGGATCAGCGCCTTGCCGAGCCCCACGAGGTTGGCGAAACGCGCGAAACGGCGCACCAGGCCCTTGGCGCGCAGCGGCACGCCGATCATCGGCGCCGAGAGCACCATGCGCTCGTAGGGCGACGCACCGTCGTGCGCCTGGTCGATCAGGATCGCCGCGCCCATGGAGTGACCGAAGGCGAACCACGGCTTGCGCGCCAGAGGCACCAGGATCTGCCGCTCGATGGCGTCGAGGTCGCGTCGATAGCCGGAGAACGATTTCACATGCCCGCGCTGCGGGCGTCGGCACTCGCGGTCCGAGGCGCCCTGCCCTCGCCAGTCCCACGCGACGACGTCGAAGTGGCGCGCCAGAAGCGCGGCGATGACCTCGAAATATTCCTCGATGAACTCGCTGCGCCCCATCGCGACGATGACCGTGCCGCGCGAGGCCCGCGCAACCCAGCGCGCGGTGCGGAGCCGGCGCCCGTCGCGGGTCCGGACGACTTGCAGGATCGCGCCCGGCGGGATCGGATTGCCGGGGGTCGCGTAAAGGTCCATGCGGCGGATCGTTCCGTCGTTCGGCTGGAGACGAGGTCTTGCGGCCTCGAATCCGGGTTCCTACCTCAGCTTTGCACGGTCCGTACGGACGTGCAGAACTCAACCTAGCCCCTAGGCCGGCCGGTATAGGCGGCCACGGGCGTCATGTCGCTTCTTTAGGAGGATGTGTCCATGCGTCAGTACGATCTTTCGCCGCTCTATCGTTCCACCGTCGGCTTCGACCGACTGTTCTCCCTGCTTGATCAGGTGTCCGGCGCCGACGCCGCGGCGGGCTACCCGCCCTACAATATCGAGCGAACCGCCGAACTCAGCTATCGGATCACGGTGGCGGTGGCCGGCTTCGCCGAGAAGGACCTGTCGATCGAATCGCGTGAGAACACGCTGACGATCCGCGGCTCCAAGGAGGGCCAGACCGTGTCCGAGCCCGGCAAACGCGAGGTCCTTCACCAGGGCATCGCGGCCCGCGCCTTCGAGCGCCGCTTCCAGCTGGCCGACCACGTTTCGGTCACCGGGGCGAGCCTGGAGAACGGTCTGCTCCATGTCGACCTGGTGCGCGAGATCCCCGAGGCCCAGAAGCCGCGCCAGATCCCGATCGGCAAGGCGACCGCACCTCGTGTGGTCGAGCAGGTCGCGGCGTAAACCGAACACGCTTCGACGAATGGAAAGAGCGCCCCGACGGGCGCTCTTTTTTTGCTGGCCACGAATGACGGGCGACAGCCTCTCGCTACTGCTGGGCGGTGGTCGCGGGTGCCTTGTCGTCCTGGACGGCGGCGACGGCGGTCTTGTGCGGCCGCGCGCGGTGGGCGACGTGCCGCTTCTTGGTCCGCGGCGCCGCTTCGGCAGCCTCGGTCGGGCGGGCGCCGGCGTCGACGGGATATCCCGATGCGTCGAGTTGCGCGGGCTGCGGCTGAGGCTCGCCCGCCGCCTGCTGGGGCTGCGGGGCCGGCGCCATGGCGGCGCCGTCCGCCCGAGGCTGGCCCTCCGGAACCGGCGCCTCCTGCTGCGGCGTCGGAGCTTGGGCGACGGCCGCTTCCGGCGCATCCTTGTGACGGCTGCGGTGGGCGACGCGACCCTTCCGAGCTTTGGTCTTCGTATCGTCCTCGGCGACCTTCGCCTGCGGGGCCGCGACGGTCGGGGCGGCGACGGCTTGCTGAGGCTGCTGCGCGTCGGGCGTCGGTTGGCCGGAGGTCGCCTGGGTGATCGCCGCCTGCGACGCCGCCTCCGTCAGGCGCGGGTCCTGCGACCCGCTTGCCGCATAGGCCTGTGCGGAGGCCGGCTGGTCGAGCGAAGCGAAGACGGTGAACTTGTGATGGCGGCCGCGACTGCTCCTGGCATCGGCGCTCTTGTCGAAAGCGGCGACGCGCTCGACCGGTTGCTCGCCGCGCGCGATCACGGTGCTGCCGCCGTCGTGCAGCCATTTCTTCGGCGGCTGCAGGTTGCCGTGCTTGTCGGCGACCAGCGCGACGTCGTCGCTCGGCTTGCCGGCCAGACCTTCCGAGCGGGTCGAAGGCGTCGAGGCGGCCACGGGCGCGGCGGCGGGTTGCGACGCGGCGACGACCTGGGACGGATCGGCCGAAGCCACCTGCTGGGGCTGCTCCTGCCGCTGCATCTGGCCGGGGCCGAACAGAGCGCCGAAGATGCCGGCATCCTGCGGCGGAGGCGCCGGCGGCGCAAGATTGGCGACCTGATCCGGCTCGTCCGGGGAGCCGGACACGGGCGCGGATTCGGCGGTGCGCAGCATGCCGAGCAGGCCGCGCCGCTTCGCTGTGTCGTAATACCCGGCAGCGTAGAGCCGGACCGCCGCATCCTGGCGCCGGCCGGCGACGACGAAGGCGTTGGCGAGATAGGGGACGGCGTAGCGCAGGTTGACGACCGGGTTCAGCAGCTCCTGCGGCGTGCCCTTGAAGCCCATGCTCTTGGCCGTCCCGTAGCTGATCTGCATCAGCCCCCAATATCTGTGATTGCGGGCAAGCGGATTGTACTTGCTCTCGCGCATCACGATGCGGCGCACCAGGCTCTCCGGAATGCCGTGCCTGGCCGCCGACTTGATGATCGCCTCGTCGAGCGATGCCGGATGCTGCGGCTCTTCAGCGGCGGATGCGCCCGTGCTCGCGGAGGCGAGCGCCAGGACGCAGGCGGAGAGAAGATGCGCCGCGGCGCGCTGCGGACGAGACGCCACGATCAGTTCTTCTCCTGCGACGACGTGCTTTCGTCGGGCGCCGGCGCGGAATAGGGCTCGGGCGGGCTCTGGCGGGTGCTGCCGGTCGGCGACGGATCGGGCGTGGTGGCATGCGCGGTCTCGCTCGCGGCCGGCGTAGCGTCGGCGCCGACCTTGGCGGGCTTCGTCGCGGGCGCCGTCTCGGGAGCCATTTCGGAGGCCTTCGGCACATCGGCCTTGGGCTCTTCCACCTTTGGCACGTCAGCCTTCGCAGCATCCGCCTTGGCGGCATCAGGCTTAACAGCGTCGGCCTTCGGCGCGTCGGCGGCCGGCGCCGCGGCTTCGGCCGGCGCCATCTCGGCGGGCTTTTCGGCGGTCGGCTTCATCTCGGCCGGCGCGATGGCGGCGCGGGCCGCAGCGGCGGCATCTTCGGCGGCCTTCACGCGGGCGGCCGCCCGTTCCTGCAGCGCCTGGGCCTGCTTGAGCTTGGCCTCCGCCGCGGCGAGCGCCCGGCGCTTCATCTCTTCCGCACGCGCCTCGTTGCGCTTGGCATCGGCGATGCGCGCCTCTTCGCGGCGGGCCTCCTCGGCCTTGGCGGCTGCGGCGCGACGGGCATCCGCCTCGGCGGCGGCGAACTTGGCCTGCGCCTCGCGGGCGTCGGCAGCCCGCTGCTGAGCGATTTGCTTGGCCTCCGCCTCGGCCTGCTGCGCTTTCATGACAGCGTCCTTGGCGGCGGCGAGCGCGGCATCGGTCGGAACGGCCGGGGTCGGATCGGCCGCGACGGGGGTCGGCGCCGGTGCGGCGGCGGCCGCAGGCGTCGCGGCCGTGGGCGTGGCGGCCTCCTGCGGCTTGGCCGCAGGCTGCTCGGCGACGATCGGCCCGAGGTCGCGCGCGGCGGCGATGTAGCCGTTGGACGCGTTGAACATCAGCTCGAACTTGTGACCCGCGCCGTTCTGAGCGGTTGCGAAATAGGCATGGCCACGGCGGCGCGGCGTCGAGGTCAGATTGTAGCCTTGGCGCGCCGCCAGCCGACGGATGCGCCCGGCGGAGACGAACATCGGACCGGACGAGCGCTCGCCGGCGTCGCGCGCCGAGGACCGTTCGCGCCCCCGCGGTGCCGCTGCCGCGCTGCCGTTCGGGTTGCCGTCGAGACCGTAGCCACGCAAGGGATCGAGCACCTCGGCCTGGGCGGTCGTCGACACGACGCAGACGGCGACGGCCATGGCTGCGATACGCGCGAGACGGCGCGCCCGCGCCGTGCGGACCAACGTGGCGTCGTTCATGAAATCTCCCCCGGCAAACCCCTGCCGAACTACCCGGCGAACCTCGACACCAATTGGGGCGAAACCTTGGTCCGGGTAAAGCCCCGGGACCGCGATTGCCGGTCTGTTGCAAAGCGGTCGCAGTCGCGCGCCGTGCGCGGCGACACGGAAACTTTTGCGGATGTCGTCAGAGGTGCTCTGGCGCCCGTTCGGCGGCGTCGCCCTTGAGCTCATGGCGCATGATCAGCGGCACCTGCGTGAAGGTGAAGAGGAAGATCAGCACCATCGTCCCCGGGAACTTGAACAGGACCCAGGTGTGTTCCGAGAAGCGGCGCCAGACGATTTCGTTGGCGACGGCGAGCGCGAGGAACATGAGCCCCCAGCGCAGCGTGAGGATCCGCCAGCCCTCCTCGTCGAGCTTCATCGCCGAATC
>CAZZZM010000068.1:0-2795 GCA_964658465.1 uncultured Nakamurella sp. | reverse complement strand
AGCAAATGCGCCGGCAGGAACGGCCGCATCAGCGGCTCGAAGAGTTTCGGCCGGAAGTTGGCGAAGAAGAAGAGCAGCAGCGGGCCCATCTCGAGCGCGAACTTCAATGCGGGAGAGATCGTGCGCGCCGGCACGAGACCCGGCTTCTCGGTGATCTGGTCCATGCGCCTACCTCTCAGATGACGTTGACCGCGGCAAGGCCCCGCGTGCCCGGTAGGCCGGCCGCCATGGCCTCGGCCGGCCGCCGTCGTCTCAGAACGTCTGCGTCTCGCCCGGCTGCATCACCACGATTTTGGTCGAGATGTTCGGCCCCATGGCGCGGATCAGTTCGGCCGGCGTGCCTTTCAGCTGCGGCGTCGTCCCGTAGTGCATGGGGATCGCGACGCGCGGCCTGAGATAGGCGCGGAGCGCGTAGGCGGCCGCTGCCGGGTCCATCGTGTAGTTGCCGCCGATCGGGATCATCACGAGGTCCGGATGGTACAGCTCGGCGATGAGCCGCATGTCACCGAACAAGGCCGTATCGCCCATGTGATAGATCGTGAAGCCGTTCTCCAATTGGATGATGTAGCCGACCGGCTCTCCGCCAGGGAAGCTCATCGGCTTCCCGGTGAAGGGATTGACGTGCAGGAACTCCGACGAATGGTCGGCGTGCACCATCGTGATCGAGATGCCCGGGCCGAGCGGCGTGACCGTCCCGCCCTTGTTCATCTTCGGCGCATGCGCCGCATCGAGAAGGCCGAGAGTGGTGAACGTGTCGGTCAGCCCCGCAGGCGCGATCACGCGGGCGTCGTTGGTCCGCGACAGCTCGAACGTGTCGCCGACATGGTCGAGGTGGCCATGCGTCACCAGGATCAGGTCGAGATGACCCAAATGTTTGAGATCCTTCCATTCGGGCGGCGTCTTCGGATTCTGCGTCAGGAAGGGATCGATCATGATCACCTTGCCGCCGGGTGTGGTGATCCGCATCGCCGACTGACCGAGCCAGGTGATCTCGGTGCGGCGCGTCTCGTCCGCGCTGGCGCCGTGCACGACCGCACCGGCGACAAGAACGAGCACCGCGAAGGCCCTCAGCACTCGCTGCCGCATCATCGGAGATCTCCTGCTTTCATCGCTTGGCGTTGTACGACACCTGCATCGTTTACCAAGACGACGCGTCGTCCGCGCATGGGTCGGATGACGGCTTGCCGGATTGCCGTCGCGGCAGGCGGCTCGTTGCGGCGCAGCAGGTCTTGCCACCGCCCCGACGTCGAAATGCGACAGGTATTGTCGAGCCGATTCAAGAAGATACGATTAAAGCCACCGCGCGACGTCACACGCCTGTAATCTCAATCGACGCGGAAATTTAAGGCTTTCGTTTATGTTGCCTGCGAGCCACATCCGGATTCCAGGCAAGAAATCGAAAACAGACGAGCGCGATTCCAGAGGCTTACTTTCGTCAAGCCTTTTGCATGGGCGATTCTTGGCGGTCGGAATGCATGAAACACGTATGTCGAATTTGCGAACGCCGCTTGCCGAGTCCGGCGTCTATGTTAGTGTCTTGCCACGGTCGATCGCCGCCGCGAGTAGAGACGTCGGCGCGAGAGACCGCCCACCATGAGCGAGAACGCCGTCACGTCGCCTCGAGGCGCGGGAGGGTGCTTGTCGGCCTCTTGATTGAGAGGCTTCTGGTGAGGGGCGGCCATGGGAAAGGAAGCGGTAGCGATGGAACGGCAAATCGGGCTCCCTGTCTCTTGCATCGGCGCCCTCGTCTCGCTCCGTCGCGATGTGCCTGCGTCCGCGTTCTCGCCGCCACCTGTCGATCCGCACCGGCCGATCTGAAGCGACGCTCGTCCAGCGTCTTGATCTTCCAAATTTGAGATGATGCTCGTCGCGCCCTCCGCGCGCGCCGTTGCTGCGCGTCCGTGCGTCTGATTCAGTGTCTTTGAGAGTGGTCGATGTCGAAGCCGATGACCAATGTTTGCATGCCGTCGCGAGACCGGGAGCTCAGCGCCATGGCTGTTTCCGCCAAGACCGATGATGTTTGGGATCGTATTTGTCGCCGTCTGCGTGCCGAACTGGGCGAAGACGTCTTTACCTCCTGGTTCGGCCGGCTCGAACTCGACTCCATCGCGGGTCACGTTGCGCAGCTCAGCGTGCCGACGAAGTTTCTGAAGAGCTGGATCCAGTCGCATTATCTCGATCGTATGCTTGCCGTGATCGCCTCCGAGGTCGCCGAGGTGCAGGCTCTGTCGATCGTCGTGCGCTCGTCGTCGCGCCCGGCGGTCGGTCGTCCGCAGGCGTTCCAGGGCCAGCTCGGGCGCCCCGACGGCATCGGCTCGACGACCTCCGGCGCGGCGGGCGGCGCCTCGTCGCCCACCGTGACCGCATTCACCAACGGCACGTTCGATCGTCCGCGAAGCCCGCAGCCGCGCGATGGCGCCGATGCCGATTCACTCGGCGGCTCGCCGCTCGACAAGCGCATGACCTTCGACAGCTTTCACGTCGGGCGCTCGAACCAGCTCGCGCATTCCGCGGCCCATCGGGTCGCCACCGCGACGCCCGGCGAGACGTTGCATTACAACCCGCTCTACATCCACGCCTCCGTCGGCCTCGGCAAGACGCACCTCCTGCAGGCCGTCGCGCATGCCGTGACCGCCGCGAAGCGCCGCGTCATCTACCTGACGGCGGAAAAGTTCATGTACGGCTTCGTGATGGCGCTGAAGGCGCAGACCTCGCTCGCCTTCAAGGAGCGCCTGCGCGGCATCGACGTGCTGATCATCGACGACGTGCAGTTCCTGCAGGGCAAGTCGATCCAG
>CAZZZM010000067.1:9645-12697 GCA_964658465.1 uncultured Nakamurella sp. | reverse complement strand
GGGTTTCTGCGATAGGTGGCGATGAAACCAAGCAGCGCCGTGAAGATGCGCAGATCGTCGGCAGCGCTGCCGATGTCTTTTGCAACAATGATCGTGAGCTGGCCCTTCGAGAGGGCCGACTTCGCGCCGACGCAAGGAAACGAATCGGTCTGGATGAAGCGGCGAAACTGCTCTGCCAGTGGGTGCGAGCTGTTGTTCGTCGGCAAAGGAATGCGATCGTCAGGGAGGCGCGTGAGATCCGATAGACGCAACATACTGCCCCGGGGTTCCGATTGCACAAAGCAGCATCATGTGCTGCCGAGGACATGTGCAATCGCGCCGGTGCCCGCGTGTTCCAAAGCGCGACCAGTTGACACCCCGCTACAGCGACAGCCGGTGTGTCGCGGCGATCAGATGGTTGTGATCACCACCATCTCGTCGGCAGCTCGACCTTCGGCGCCGCCTGCTCGATCGCGGCAGCGACAGAGAACAGCGTCTCTTCGTCGAAGGCGCGGCCGATCAGCTGCAGGCCGAGCGGCAGCCCGGTCTCCGAAAGCCCGGCCGGCACGGCGATGCCGGGCAGGCCCGCCATGTTCACCGTCACCGTGAAGATGTCGTTGAGATACATCTCGATGGGATCGCTGGAGCCCTTCTCGCCCTGCGCGAAGGCGGCCGACGGGGTGGCGGGGGTGAGGATCGCGTCGACGCCCGCCGCGAACACCTCCTCGAAGTCGCGCTTGATCAGTGTCCTGATCTTCTGCGCGCGCAGATAATAGGCGTCGTAATAGCCGGCGGAGAGCACGTAGGTGCCGATCATGATGCGGCGGCGCACTTCCTTGCCGAAGCCGGCGGCGCGCGTCGCCTCGTACATGTCGGTGATGTCGCGGCCGGGCTCGCGGAGGCCGTAACGGACGCCGTCGTAGCGCGCGAGGTTCGACGACGCCTCCGCCGGCGCCACGATGTAGTAGGCGGCGAGCGCGTACTTGGTGTGGGGCAGGGTGATCTCGCGGATCTCAGCGCCCGCGTCCTTGAGCCAGGCGATGCCCTGGTCCCACAGCGCCGCGATCTCGGGCGCCATGCCGTCCATCCGGTATTCCTTGGGAATGCCGATCGTCTTGCCCCTGATCGACGCACCGACCACAGCCTCGTAATTCGGCACGGGGAGGTCGACGGACGTCGTGTCCTTGGGGTCGTGTCCGGCCATCGCGCGCATCAGGATCGCGCAGTCGCGCACGTCGCGGGCGATCGGGCCGGCCTGGTCGAGCGAGGAGGCGAAGGCGACGATGCCCCAGCGCGAGCAGCGCCCGTAGGTCGGCTTGATGCCGACGGTGCCGGTGAAGGCGGCGGGCTGGCGGATCGAGCCGCCGGTGTCGGTCGCCGTCGCGCCGAAGCACAGACGCGCCGCCACGGCTGCCGCCGAGCCGCCGGACGAGCCGCCGGGGACGATCTTCGCCGTCGTGTCGATGGCGTTGCCGTTCCGCCGCCGCCAGGGCGAGACGACCGGGCCGAAATACGAGGTCTCGTTCGACGAGCCCATCGCGAATTCGTCGAGGTTCAGCTTGCCGAGCATCACGGCGCCGTCGCGCCAGAGGTTCGCCGAGACCGTCGATTCGTAGGGCGGCACGAAGCCTTCGAGGATGTGGCTGCCGGCCGTCGTCTGCACGCCGTCGGTGCAATAGAGGTCCTTGATGGCCAGCGGGATGCCCTCGAGCGGCCGCGCCTCGCCTTCGGCAAGCCGTGCGTCGGCGGCAGCCGCTTGTTTCAGGGCGAGGTCGGGCGTCTCGACGATGAAGCAGTTGAGCGGCTTCGCCGCCGCCACCGCGTCGACATGCGCCTGCGCCAGCTCGGTCGCCGAGAAGCTCTTGGCCTTGAGCCCGTCGCGGGCGGCGGCAAGGGTGAGGGACGTCAGATCGGTCAAGCGTGGGTCTTTCGCGGCGCTCTCCTTCTCCCGCCTGTGGGAGAAGGTGGCCCGACGAAGTCGGGTCGGATGAGGGAGGTCGGGAGGAGATGGAGACGTTCGGGCCATGTCGGCAACGCTCTCGGCCGATCCCGCGGCGCGTAGCCACCCTCTCCCGCGAGGGGGAGAAGGCTCACTCGATCACCTTCGGCACCATGAAGAAATGGTCCTCGCTCGCCGGCGCGTTCTTCGTCACGAGGTCGGCGATCTCGCCGTCGGTCACCTCGTCATGCCGCTTCTTCATCGGCATCGGCATGACCGAGGTCATCGGCTCGACGCCGGCGACATCGACCTCGCCGAGCGTCTCGACGAAGGCGAGGATGGCGTTGAGCTCGCCCTGCAGACCGGCGACCTCCTCGTCGGGCACCTTGATGCGCGCGAGCTTGGCGATGCGGCGGACGGTGGCCTGATCGACCGACATGCGGACTCCCTGGGAAGACGGCGCGGTCTATAGCATCGCGTTTCTGCCCAAGTCATCAAGCGCTGCGCTATAGAGCGTCCCATGCCGGACACCATCGTCGACCTCGCCGACCTCGCCCCGCGACTGCGCCGCTTCGACCGCCTTCTCGGGCTCGACCTCGGCACCAAGACGATCGGCGTCGCGGTGTCGGACGTCGAGCGCCGCCTCGCGTCGCCGGTGACGACGATCCGGCGTACCCGCTTCCAGCACGACGCCGCCGCCCTGGTGAAGGAGGCGACGCGGCTCGAGGCGGCGGCTCTTGTGATCGGATGGCCGCTCAACATGGACGGCTCGGAGGGCCCGCGCGTGCAGGCGACGCGCGCCTTCATCCGCAACATGGCGGGTCTGACGGCGCTCCCCTTCGTGCTGTGGGACGAGCGCCTGTCGACCGCCGCCGTCACCCGCAGCCTCATCGAGCAGGACGCGTCGCGCGCCAAGCGGGCGGCCGTCGTCGACCGGATGGCCGCCGCCTACATTCTGCAGGGCGCGCTCGATCGGCTGGCGCGACTCACGTCCGAGGCGGCGACCGCTCAGTAACCGAGGTCGAAGATCGTCGGCGGTGCTCCGGCCGGGATGTAGCCGTAGCCGGGCGTGATGCCGGGCGCATAACCCGGTCCATAGGCGTCGACCCAGCCGGGACCAGCGCCGTTGCCGTA
>CAZZZM010000067.1:5820-9545 GCA_964658465.1 uncultured Nakamurella sp. | reverse complement strand
TAGGCGCCCGGCACGACGACGAAGCTCGGGCGCTCGCCGTGCGCCACGGCGTAGGGAGACTGGTCGGTGTAGGGATAGTCGAGCCCGGCGAGCGGCAGCCCGGAGCGGTCGTACGCGACCTGCGCCGAGCCGATGGACGGGGCGGCAACGCAACCGGCGAAGGCCAGCGAGACGATGGCAAGCGTCGAACGAACCCTCATGGCTTTCCCCTCCGCGCGCGCTCACCGCCCGCTCTGCACCGAGAACCGGCCGTTGCGGCCAAGGTTCCTGTGGCGGGCGGGTCTCAGCGTCGCCGATAGAGCGCGATCGCTGTTGACCGCGGCGCAACGCCCGCGCAATCTTGTCCTGATTTTGTTCGAAATGCGCCGCTTCGTCGGGGCTTTCACAAAAGCGTAGCAAGACGTTCACGTCCAGTTGCTCTGGTTTTCGCACCTCCTAGAGGGGCCTGAGGGGTTCATCCATGAAGAAGCTTCTGTTGTCTCTGCCGGTGCTCGCGCTGCTGGCATCTTCGAGCGCGCATGCGCAGCTCGCCTTCGTCCAGATTTCGCCGGTGACCGATCAGAGCACCATCGTGTGCTCGAACTTCGCCAAGGCGGCCGACGGCACCTGGCAGGCCGTCGCGCCCGTGCCCTTCTCGCTCGGCATCATCCGCGGGATCGTGCCGCCGGTCCGCGCCATCAAGTCGGGCAGCTACATCTACAACAACGTCGACCTGTGGACGCAGCTGAACTACCAGTGCGGCTCGGCGGTCGTGATCGCCAAGTATTGATCCACGCGCCGGGACGGGTCGACCCGTGCCGGCGTATGTCGCGCTGTTCCGCGCCGTCAACGTCGGCGGTCGCGGGACGGTGGCGATGCGCGATATCTGCGCGATCGCAGCGGATCTCGGGTTCGCCGATCCGCGGACGCTGCTCCAGAGCGGCAACCTCGTCTTCTCCTCCACGAACGCCGACCCCGTCGCTCTCGAGTCGAGCCTCGAACGGGCGGTGAAGACCAGGCTTGGGCTCGAGACCTGCGTGCTGGTGCGCTCCGCCGCGGCTTGGGCCGCCCTTATCGCGGCCAATCCCTATCCCGAATTTGCTCGAAGCGACCCGTCGCATCTCGTGGCGATGCCGCTGCGCGACACGCCGGGCGACGAGGCGAAGGCGTCTCTGCAGGCCGCGATCGTCGGGCGCGAGACCTTCGCGGCGATCGGCGCCACCCTCTATCTGACCTATCCCGACGGTATCGGCCGCTCGAAGCTCACGACCGCCGTCGTCGAGCGTCGCCTCGGCGTCGTCGGGACGGCCCGCAACTGGAACACCGTCCTCAGGATCGCCGCCGCGCTCGCCGGCTGAGCCGGTGGGCTTGTCAGTCATCCCGATCTTCGGCATGAACCGCGCCGACGGCCCGGGACTTTATCTGGCGGGCCTGGAGATACACATCATGGCGCGCAGCAAGATCGCTCTCATCGGCGCAGGGCACATCGGCGGGACGCTGGCGCATCTCGCGGGCCTCAAAGAGCTCGGCGACATCGTTCTCTTCGACATCGCGGAGGGCACGCCGCAGGGCAAGGCGCTCGACCTCGCCGAATCCGCCCCCGTCGACGGCTTCAATGCCAGCATCACCGGCGCCAACGACTACGCCGACATCTCCGGCGCCGACGTCGTCATCGTCACCGCCGGCGTGCCGCGCAAGCCCGGCATGAGCCGCGACGACCTGCTCGGCATCAACCTCAAGGTCATGGAATCGGTCGGTGCCGGCATCAAGCAGCACGCGCCCGACGCGTTCGTGATCTGCATCACCAATCCGCTCGATGCGATGGTGTGGGCGCTGCAGAAGACCTCGGGCCTGCCGCCGACCAAGGTGGTCGGCATGGCCGGCGTGCTGGATTCGGCGCGCTTCCGCTACTTCCTCGCCGAGGAGTTCAAGGTCTCGGTCGAGGACGTGACCGCCTTCGTGCTCGGCGGCCACGGCGACGACATGGTGCCGTCGCTGCGCTACTCGACGGTCGCCGGCATCCCGCTGCCCGATCTCGTGAAGCTGGGCTGGACGACGCAGGAGAAGCTCGACGCCATCGTGTCGCGCACCCGCAAGGGCGGCGGCGAGATCGTCAACCTCCTGAAGACCGGTTCGGCGTTCTATGCGCCGGCCGCCTCGGCGATCGCCATGGCCGAGAGCTACCTGAGGGACAAGCGTCGCGTGCTGCCGTGCGCCGCGCAGCTCACGGGCCAGTACGGCCTGAAGGACATCTATGTCGGCGTGCCGGTGATCATCGGGGCCAACGGCGTCGAGCGGGTCGTCGAGGTGCAGCTCGACGAGACCGAGAAGGCGATGTTCGAGAAGTCGGTCGCCTCCGTGCAGACGCTCGTCGAGGCGTGCAAGGGCATCAATCCGGCCTTCGCCGACTAAGGTTTGTGCCGCGGGGGGCATGGTGGCATGGTCGCAGCCATGCCCAGGCCCGCCGAGACGCCGATCCCGCAGCCGAAACCGTGGCCGTTGCTCGGCAACATCCCGAGCATCGACGGCAAGAACGGCATCCAGAGCCTCATGCGGCTCGCGGCCGAGCACGGGCCGATCTTCCGGCTGCGCATTCTCGGCCGCTCGATCCTCGTGGTCGGCGGTCACGATCTCGTCGACGAGCTGTGCGACGACGCGCGCTTCGAGAAGAAGAACAGCCGCGCGCTCGACAATCTGCGGCCGGTCGTCGGCGACGGGCTGTTCACCGCCCACAACGACGAGCCGAACTGGGATCTCGCGCACCGCCTGCTGACGCCGGCCTTCGGGCCGCTCAGCGTGCGCGGCATGTTCGATCGCATGCTCGACATCGCCGAGCAGATGCTGCTGCGCTGGGAGCGGTTTGGCGACGCCCCGATCGACGTCGCCGACCAGCTGACGCGATTGACCCTCGACACGATCGCGCTGTGCGCCTTCGATTTCCGCTTCAACAGCTTCTACCAAGTCGAGATGCATCCGTTCGTTTCGGCGATGCTGGAGGGTCTGGAGGAGGCCGGGCGGCGGGTTCGACGGCCCGAGGTCGTGACCCGGCTCATGGTCGCGAAACGGCGCCACCACACCCGCAACATCGCAATCATGCACGGCCTTGCCGACGAGCTCGTGGCCCGGCGCCGCGCAGAGCGTGGCGGCCCGACGCGCGGCGACCTGCTCGACAAGATGCTGGCCGGGCGGGACCCGAGCGGGCAGGGGCTCGGCGACGACAACATCCGCTACCAGATGGTGACTTTCCTCGCCGCCGGTCACGAAACCACGAGCGGGCTCCTGTCCTTCGCGACCTATTTCCTGCTGCAGAACCCGGCTGCGCTGGCGGCGGCGCGCGCGGAAGTCGATCGCGTGCTGGGCGCCGGGACGCCGCGTCCCGAGGATCTCGCCGCGCTCCGCTACGTCGAGCAGGTCCTGATGGAGACGCTTCGGCTGTGGCCGACGGCGCCGGCGTTTGCCCTCGGCGCGCGCGAGTCGACCCTGCTCGGCGGACGCTACGCCGTCGAGCCGAGCGATACGATCCTCGTCCTGCTGCCGATGCTGCATCGCGACGAATCGGTTTGGCCCGATCCGGAGGCTTTTCGCCCCGAGCGGTTCGCTCCCGAGGCGATCGCCGCGCGCCCGCCCAACGCCTGGAAGCCGTTCGGCAACGGCAAGCGCGCCTGCATCGGCCGCGGCTTCGCGCTGCAGGAGGCGGTGCTGGTGCTCGCCATGATCCTGCAGCGCTTCGACATCGAGGTCGCCGA
>CAZZZM010000067.1:0-5720 GCA_964658465.1 uncultured Nakamurella sp. | reverse complement strand
GGCAAGCCGCCGGACAATGCGGGCCGCTTCGTCGACTGGGTCTCCCGCCTCGCGCCGGGCTCGCTCGACGGCGTGCGCTACATGGTGCTCGGCTGCGGCGACCGCAAATGGTCGCGCACCTTCCAGATGGTGCCGACCCGCACCGACGACGCGCTCGCCGCGGCCGGTGCGACGCGACTGCGCCCCCGCGGCGTGCTCGACGCGGACGGCGATCTGCTCGGGGCATTCGACGGCTGGTACAAGGACTTGTGGCCGGACCTCGATGCGGCTCTAAGCGTCGGCGTTGAGCGACCGCTCGCAACCACAGCCTGACTCAGGCGACGCGGTTCGGTCGCGCCGCGACGTCCGTGGTCGGGCCCGGATGCCTGACCTGATTGCGGCCGCCGCGCTTGGCCGCGTACAGCGCGAGATCCGCCTCGGCGACGATGTCGGCCAAGGTCGTCTCCCCGTCGAGCATCCCCGATGCGACGCCGATGCTGACCGTCATCACGGCATCGCGGCCGGTGCCGCGCAGGATCGCGGCCTCCTCGACGGCACGCCGCACGCGCTCGCCGGCGACCATCGCGTCGGCGGTCATCACCCCGTCCAGGATGGCGATGAACTCCTCGCCCCCGTATCGGAACACGTCGTCCTGCTGGAGGCGCAGCGCCCCGCTGATCGCGGCGGCCACGCGCTGCAGGCAGAGGTCGCCCGCCAGATGCCCGTTGACGTCGTTGTAGGCCTTGAAGAAGTCGATATCGATGAGCAGCACCGCCGTCGGTGCGACGCCGGCCGTGCCGCTCGATCCCTGCCGCGATGCCATGGCATGGTCGAGCGCCCGCCTGTTGCCGAGGCCGGTCAGGGCATCGTTGCGGCTGATCTTCTCGAACTCCTCGCTGCGCAACCGATCGCGCAGGCCGAGGAGATAGCCCATCCTCTGCTCGTACTCGAGGTTGTAGCAGCCGATCAGCGAGAACAGGACGACGCCGGCCATGATCGCGACCGCGGCGCCCGCGCGGGCGGGCTCGTGGTGCGCCAGTCCCGACAGCGCCACGGCGTAGAGGACGAGCGAGGCGACGCCGGCGAAGAGCACGTATGGAAAGCGGATGCGCTGGACGATCGTCGCGAACAGGATCACCAGCACGACCGAAAGATGCTCGCTGCTGCGCAGCGGCGACGTGCTGATGAGCATGAGGCCAAGGATGGCTGCCGTGCCGAGCACGATGCCGCCGGCGAGGATGCTTTCGCGCAGCCATGCGCGCGGATGCCGAGCGAGCGTGACGATCACCAGGCCCATGATCGGCGTCATGATGAAGAGGTGGAGGATCAGCGAGAGGCGGAAGATGTCCCCGACGAGGAACCAGTCGCCGACAAGAAAGGCGTTGTAGATCGCAAGCCCGAGATAGTTCTGCCGGATCACCCGCCGGCAGCGCTCGGCTTCGGTGTCGGCTTCGAAACGCGCCTCGAGCGCCTTCGGGAAGGCGAGCCGCCAGGAGCGCGCCGCCAAAGCGTGGCCTACGTCCTCGACGTCGATCTGCATCCGCTCGAAACCGTATTCACCGATGGCTCGTGGCGACCCTAGGCCGGCATGGTAAAAAAGCCGTTGCGTCATGGGCGCATGGGTGGGCTTCCATTGCGATCGTTTGCACCGGCGTATATCGGTCGCAAATTATCCGATCGGCGCGGAGCCTGAGGCGATGAACATCCACGAGTACCAGGCGAAGGCCGTGTTGCGCGAGTTCGGCGTGCCGGTGCCGCGCGGCGTGGCGGTGCTGAAGGCTGAGGACGCCGAGGCGGCGGCCCGCGAGCTCGGCGGCCCGGTCTGGGTGGTGAAATCGCAGATCCATGCCGGCGGCCGCGGCAAGGGGACGTTCAAGGAGGCCGAGGCCGGCGGCAAGGGCGGCGTGCGGGTCGTCAAGTCGCTGGAGGAGGCCACCGCGAACGTCCAGCAGATTCTCGGCCGCACGCTGGTCACCGTGCAGACCGGCCCGGCCGGCCGCCAGGTCAATCGCGTCTATCTCGAGGACGGCTCCTCGATCGCGAAGGAGTTCTACCTGTCGCTGCTGGTCGATCGGACCACGAGCCGCGTCGCCTTCGTCGTATCGACCGAGGGCGGCATGGACATCGAGGAGGTCGCGCATTCCCATCCCGACAAGATCGTGACCTTCTCGGTCGATCCGGCGACGGGCGTCCAACCGCATCACGGCCGCAAGGTCGCGCAGACGCTCGGTCTCGACGGCGACCAGGCAAAGCAGGCGGCGACGCTGGTCGGCCAGCTCTACGCAGCCTTCGTCGCCAAGGACATGGCGATGCTCGAGATCAACCCGCTGATCCTCTCGTCGGAGGGCCAGCTGAAGTGCCTCGACGCCAAGATCTCTTTCGACGACAACGCGATGTACCGCCACCCCGACATCCAGGCGCTGCGCGACCTGTCAGAGGAGGACGCCAAGGAGATCGAGGCGTCGAAATACGACCTCTCCTACATCACGCTCGACGGCACGATCGGCTGCATGGTCAACGGCGCCGGCCTCGCCATGGCGACGATGGACATCATCAAGCTCTACGGTGCCGAGCCCGCCAACTTCCTCGACGTCGGCGGCGGCGCGACGAAGGAAAAGGTCGCCGCGGCGTTCAAGATCATCACCGCCGATCCGAACGTCAAAGGCATCCTGGTCAACATCTTCGGCGGCATCATGAAGTGCGACGTCATCGCCGAGGGCGTCATCGCCGCGGTGAAGGAGGTCGGCCTCGAAGTGCCGCTGGTGGTGCGCCTCGAGGGGACGAACGTCGATCTCGGCAAGGAGATCATCGCCAAGTCCGGGCTCAACGTGATCCCCGCCGACGACCTCGACGACGCCGCGCAGAAGATCGTCGCGGCGGTCGTCCACTAGACAAATCTACGATGCCTGAAGTCCTGAATCTCGCAAAGATCTGACGCCAACCGAGCGATTCGTTCGCTGCCGCAGCGTTGATAAAAGCCTCAGCCGCGGGACATCTCGCGCTCGGCCTGATCGAGCAGCCGTTCTTCGTGGCGTTTGTAGAAGCGCCACAGCAGGACGACGCCGATCAAGGCCGCGGCGAGCGCGGCCCAGCCGATCGGGCCGGCGATATGCTCGATGCTCTGGCCGAGCAGATAGCCGCCGACGCCGAAGATCGCCGCCCAGACGATCCCTCCCGCTGCATTCCAGGGCAGGAAGGTCTTGAAGTCGAGGCGGTTCGCGCCGGCGAGCAGGGCGGAATAGGTCCGCAGCAGAGCCGCGAAGCGCCCGAAGAAGACGATGATCCCGCCGTAGCGGCGAAAGAGATATTGCCCGAGCGTGCGCTTGCGATCGTCCAGCCCGACCCGCGGTCCGAACCGTTGCAGCAGCGGCTCGCCGAAGCGGCGGCCGACCCAATAGCCGAGATTGTCGCCGAGGATCGCCGCCGCCGCCGCCGTTGCGATCACGAGGCGGATGTCGAGCCCCTTGCGCGAGCCGGCGAGGACCGCCGCGCCGACGAGCACCGTCTCGCCCGGCATCGGCACGCCGGCGCTCTCCAGCAAAATGACGGCGAAGATCGCGGCGTATCCGTAGGTCGAGAGGACCTGCGCCAGCGAGTCGGAATCGAGCAGATGCACGCGTGTTCAACCTCGGCCGGGTTTACGGATTGTCCGGCTCGCACTGGACCGTGCGCTCGCGATAGAGCTCGGGATCGGGCAGGTCGCGGATTCGCCGGGTCGGGTGGCAGACGATCGGCGGCGGCGGCGTCGTGAACGCGGCGGCGATCGTGTCGAGGGGATAGGCCGGCAGGGGCACGGCGATATGCGGCGGCTGCGGCGCGGGCGGCAGCGGCCGCAGCAGCGTGACGCCGGCGAGGGCGGGGCGCTCGAGGTCGAGCGGTACGCGCTGCACGTAGTGCCGCGCGTGATGGTACGGATGAGAGGCGATCCGACGCGACCGCTTGCGGACGACGAGCGGCCCCTCGCTGCCGCCGACGAGCGTCTGCACGACCGGCGAATCGGGCTTGGGCGGCGCGTAAGGCACGGCTTTCGGCTTGGGCAGCGTGCCCGGCGGCAGGTTGGGTCGGCCGGAGGACGGGCTCGTCTGCGCTCCGGCCGGCGCCGCCAGCAGAAGGATGGCGACCGCCAGGACCGAGCGACGGAGATGATGCATCTGTGCCTCGGGCATTGGTGTGCCGCCACCTTAGCGGTTCGCCGGGCGATTGGACAGATATCGCGAGCAGCGGCGATCCTATGATGCGCCAAAGACGCAGCCGAAGCGCCTTGCCGTCGCCCAAGCTTGAGGGCAAGGTCGCCGCCCATGCCCAGAGCCGTAGTTTCGACGAGAGAGTTAAGGCTGACCCTGCTCGGTCTGGCCGCGATCATTGCGGTCGTCCTCGGTGCCAGTTTCATGCTGCGCGCCTTCAGGTCGGACTCGGTCCCGCTCGTTACCGCGGAGCAGGGGCCTGCCGTCGTGCCGGCGCCGGAAGAGTCCACCGCCGCGACCGACGAGGCGGCGCCCGCCGCAGGTACCGCGCCGCTGCGCTCGGCGTTGGCGCCAGAGGCGCTCGAGGCGGCCCGCGCATCGCTCGACAAGGCCATCGCCGCCGCGCCCGACTACGCGCGCTTCTTCGATAAGATGAAGGCCGTGTTCCCGGCCGAATCAGACTCGATCCTCAACACGCTTGCCGAGGCGAACCAGGGCAAGCAGATCGACGTCGACAAGCTGATGGCCGACGCTGTCGCCGCCTTGCGTCACGCGCACGGCACCCTCGCGGCAAAGGCGCCCGACGAGGCGCTGGGCCAGATCTTCGCGCTCCAGCTCGAGGAGATGAAAGCGCTGGCGAAGAAGGACACCCATCTTTGCGTCGCGTTCCTCTATGGCGCCAACGTCTCCGGCTTCAGCGCCTTCGCGGCCGATCACCGCCCGCTGGTCGCCGATGCTGCGATCGCCGGTCTCGCGGCGATGGACGGCGGTCGCGCCCAGCCCGTCGACCGGGGACCGCCGAGCGATGCCGACTTCCAGGCGCTCGACCACGCGCTCGTCGACAAGGGGCTCAGCCGTCCCGAGATCGACGCGCTGCTCGACGGCAAGACGCCGCAACCGCCGATTCCTGACGCGACCATGTGCGAGGCAGGCCAGACCTATCTCGCCACGCTGGCGGCGCTCCCGGCGGGCGTACGCACCCGCCTCTACGGCCTAGCGGTCGACCTGATGGCGAAATCCTGACGCCTCCAGGCCGTGTGCATGGGCCTGGGCTTAAATAACCGAAAGGTAAACGGCACGACACGGCTGCCGTTTCACGCGCACGTGGGCGCGATGTCGGCGCTCTCGACCTCCCAGAACGGCCAACGTCGGCGGCCGCCAAGACCCGGGAGAGCTTGTGTCCGCGTACGCGACCGGGCTCGCCGGACGCGGCGTTCACCGACATGTGACCGCCCGCGACCATCCGGCTGTTGCGTGGGAGAAATTCCCACATATATCTCGACCAGCCCGCACAAGACCGGGCGGGATGAAGTGGAGATTCATATGAAACTCAAGATGCTCGGACTGCTCGGCGCGCTCGTCTTCGCGGCTCCGGTTGCCGCCGTCGCCGCCCCGGCCAATGGCCTCACCGCGCAAACGGTCGCCCCGGCGACCGCTGCCGTGTCCGTCGAGACGGATGCCGCTGTCGCGCCCGGCACGACGGCGAAGATCGACAAGGTCTGGTGGCGCGGCGGCTACGGCTGGCGCGGTGGTTGGCGTGGCTATGGCTTCCGCGGC
>CAZZZM010000066.1:0-12905 GCA_964658465.1 uncultured Nakamurella sp. | reverse complement strand
CGCGGCGAGCGCATCGAGGCAGAACAGCACGAAGGCGCCGGCGATGAGCCAGGGCCGCAGGTCGATCGGCTCGGCCGCCTGCAGCGGCGCCGCCTCGAAGCTGAGGCCGGAGAGGTCGACCGCCGGGATCTTGTCGTCCGGCCCCAGCGCGTTGACGGCGAGCAGCGCGTCGGCCTGTCCGTAGAAGCCCGGCGGATGATCCTGCGACGCCACGCCGCCGAAGGTCGTCGGCACCGGCTTGGCCGACGGCGGCGGTGCGCCCAGCGTGCCGAATCCGTCGAGCGTGCGCGACGGCGCCACGGTCTCGACCGTGCGGCTCGCCTGCGCGGCCTTGGCTTCGGCGTCGGAGACCGCGCGGGCGCTCTCGCCCGACAGGGCGACGATCTTCTTGAGCATGTCGACGAACAGCCCCGAGATGGGAAGGTTGGACCAGGTCGTGTCGGCGGTCACGTGGAACAGCACGACGCGGCCCTTGCCGCGCGCGGCGGCCGTCACGAGCGGCGTGCCGTCGGAGAGCTGCGCCCAGGTCTTGGCCGGCAGGCCGGGCTCCGGCTCGGCCAGCACCTGGCGGGTGATCGTGACCTCCTCCGGCACCTTGAGGCCGACGAACGGGCTCGGCGGCTCGAAGGCGGCGAGATGCTTCGGCCGCTCCCAGGAGAGGGTGCCGCCGAGCACGCGGCCGCCGCGGCGCAGCTTGACCGGCACGAGGTCGTCGGTCGCGCCGGAGAGTCGGGTGCCGGCGAAGCGCACGAGCAGGCCGCCGTTGTCGACCCAGTCCGACAGGCGCTCGCGGATCGGCCCGGTGATCGTGCCGTAGTCGGCGAGGACGAGCACGGAGACGTTGTCGTCGAGCATCGCGCCGATCGGGTCCGGCGTCCCCGGTTTCGGCTCGTGCACGTCGGAGAAGGGCCCGAGCGCCTTGCGCAGGTAATAGGATGGGGCGAGCAGCGGCTGCGCCGTGTCGAGCGTGTCGCCGGAGACGATCCCGACGCTGCGCCGCTTCCAGCGCGAGTCGAGCAGGGTGACGGCGCCGGCCGAGCGTGCGCCGACCACTTCGAGCCGCGCGATCTGGTTGCGCAGCTCGATCGGCTGATCGAAGGTCGCGTCGACCGCGTCGCCGCTGCCGAACGCATAGGGCGCCTCGCCGATCGTCAGGCCCTTCATGTCGAGCGCGCGGACGAGGCCGTGGGCGCCGGCGTCGCCCTCGCGCGAACGCAGCACCCGGACCGCCAGCTTGTCGCCGTCGTTGCGCGGGTCGGTGGTCGCCAGCACCGGCTTGTCGTCGGAGATCAGGATCGTCTTCACCTGCAGCGCGGCGAGCGCCTGCGCGAAGGCGCGGCCGGCGCCGCGCTCGAGCCCGTCGGACAGCCAGACGATCGTCGTGTCGGGGTGCGCCTTGACGAAGCGCCCGATGGCGCCGGCGAGCGCCATGCGGTCGGGGGCGTAGGGCATCGGCGCGAGGGCGTGGAGACGTTCCAGCGCGGTCGTGGAATCGGTCGCGATGATGTCCTTGCCGCCGTCCGACGTCGCGGCGACGGCGACGGTGCGCGACTGCTGGCGCGCGGCCTCGATGCGCTGCGTCGCGGCGATGATGCGGCGGTCCCACGTCGGCGCCGCCGCCCAGCTCGTGTCGAGCGCGACGAGGAGCGCGCCGCTGCCCTTGGTGCCGACGCTGATCGGGTTCCAGATCGGCCCGGCCATGGCGAGGATGATGAGCGCGGCGAGGGTGAGCCGCAGCAGCAGCAGCCACCACGGCGTATTGGCCGGCGTCTCGTCCTTGGGCCGCAGGTCGAGGATCAGCTTCAGCGGCGGGAACGGCACCCGCTGCGGGCGCGGCGGCGTCACCTTCAGCAGCACGTAGAGCACCGGCAGCCCGGCCAGCGCCACCAGCGCGAACGGGATCGTGAAGGCGAGCGGCAGGCCTAGCATGATGCGCTCCTCCTTCTCGCCGTGCGGGAGAAGGTGGCGCGACGCGCCGGCTGAGGGGGTGTGTCCGGAAGGGGCCTGGGTTCGGGGCTCATCATCGCGCCCCCGCCGCGAACAGGTCGGCGCCCTGCTCGAGCCGCATGCGCAGCGCCAGCAGCGCCTCCGAGGCGGGGCGGTCGGTGCGGTGCAGGGCGAGGCTCCAGCCCTTGGCGCGCGCGATGCCGGCGATCGCGTCGCGGTGCGCGGCGAGGCGGCGCGTGTACATGTCGCGGAAGCGCTCGGCCTGGCCGATGCGCATCAGCGCCGAGGTGTCGACGTCGGCGAATTCGGTGTGGCCGGCGAAAGGGAACGTCTCCTCGATCGGATCGGCGATCATCAGCAGGTGGCCGCGCGCGCCTCGCGCGGAGATGTCGTCGATCCGCGCGGCGATCTCGTCCGGCGGGGTCAGAAAGTCGCTGATCACGACGATGCGGACGCGCGGCGGCAGCGGGCCGGCCGGCGGCAGCTCGTCGTCCCCGGAGCGGCGATCGTAGGCCAGCGCCTCGGCGAAGCGCTCGATCACGTTGCGCGAGGCGACGGGACGCGTCAGCCCCGAGAGCCCGACGCGCTCGCCGCCGCGCACCAGGAGATCGGCGGCGGCGAGGCCGAGCACGATCGCCCGGTCGAGCTTCGGCTGCATCGCCAGCGACGAGGCGTAGGCCATCGACGGCGAGCGGTCGATCCACACCCAGACGGTATGCGCGGATTCCCATTCGCGCTCGCGGATGTAGATGCGGTCGTCGCGGGCGGAGCGGCGCCAGTCGACGCCGGCGGCCGATTCGCCGGCGACGAAGGGCCGGAACTGCCAGAAATTCTCGCCGATGCCGGAGCGCCGGCGCCCGTGCACGCCGTGCAGGGCCGACGAGGCGATCTCCTTGGCCGCCACCACCAGCGCCGGGAGGCGCCGCGCCAGATCGAGCGCGCCCTGCTGCTGCGGGCCGCCGGGGCGGCGCTCGGACTCGTCCAGGATGCGCGCGGTGACGGGCATCAGGCGGTTCCGTCATTGCGAGCGAAGCGAAGCAACCCAGGGGCGGCAGGGCACATGCTAAGCAGATTGCGCACGGCCACCCCTGGGTTGCTTCGCCTCCGGCTCGCAATGACGGCCAGAGGAGCGTGCGTCCCCGGTGCGGTCACGAAAACTTCGCCGTCAGCTTCTTCACGACGCCGTCGATCGTCTCGCCGTCGGCGCGGGCGGAGAAGGTGAGCGCCATGCGGTGCTTCAGGACCGGCTCGGCCAGCGCGACGACGTCGTCGAGCGAGGGCGACAGGCGGCCGGAGACCAGCGCGCGGGCGCGCGAGGCGAGCATCAGGGCCTGCGCGGCGCGCGGGCCGGGGCCCCAGGCGATCGACTTGGTGATCGCGGCGTCGCCCTCGCCGGGGCGCGCGTTGCGGACGATGTCGAGGATCGCCTCGACGACGCTCTCGCCGACCGGCAGCCGGCGGACGAGGCGCTGCGTCGCCTGCAGGTCCTCGGCGGTCATCGCCGCCTTGGCGGCGGCCTGGTGCTCGCCGGTCGTCTCGATGAGGATGCGCTTTTCCGCCGCGCGATCGGGATAGGTGACGTCGATCTGCATCAGGAAGCGGTCGAGCTGCGCTTCGGGCAGCGGATAGGTGCCCTCCTGCTCGAGCGGGTTCTGCGTCGCCAGCACGTGGAACGGCGCCGGCAGGTCGTAGCGCTCGCCGGCCACCGACACGTGGTACTCCTGCATCGCCTGCAGGAGCGCCGACTGCGTGCGCGGCGAGGCGCGGTTGATCTCGTCGGCCATCAGGAGCTGCGCGAAGATCGGCCCCTTCATGAACTTGAAGCTGCGCTTGCGGTCGACGCTCTCCTCGAGGATCTCGGAGCCGAGGATGTCGGCCGGCATCAGGTCCGGCGTGAACTGCACGCGGCGCGCGTCGAGGCCGAGCACGGTGCCGAGCGTCTCGACGAGCTTGGTCTTGGCGAGGCCGGGCACGCCGACGAGCAGGCCGTGGCCGCCGGCCAGCAGCGTCACCAGCGTCTCCTCGACCACCGTCTGCTGGCCGAAGATCACGGTGCCGATCGCCGCGCGCGCCGCCGCGACCCGGTCCAGCGCGACCTCCGCGTTGCGCGCCACCGCGGCTTCGAGCGAGGTGGCATTGGTCGCGGGCTCGGCCATGGACGGGGGGCTCCTGGGGGATTACGAGGGGTCGGAGCGACTGTGGCGCTCTTTGGGTCCGGATTATGACTGAGAACGCGGCGCGGGAGAAGGCGACGCAAGGACGAGCGACAGATGGCCCCGCCTCGCGCCTGACCAGCCTCGCGGCGGCGGTCGGCGCGGTCAAGCTGCGCGGCCCGGCTCCCGTCGACAAGTGGCACCCGCCGTTCTGCGGCGATATCAACATGCGGATCGCCGCCGACGGCACGTGGTTCTACGCCGGCACGCCGATCGCCCGGCCGGCGATGGTCCAGCTCTTTGCCGGCATCCTGCGCAAGGACCCCGAGCGCTACGTGCTGGTGACGCCGGTCGAATGCGTCGGCATAGAGGTCGACGACGTCCCGTTCATCGCCGCCGCGATGGAGGCGGACGGCGACACGCTCCGCTTCGTCACCAACCTCGGCGACGAGGTCGAGGCCGGCGCGGCCCACCCGCTGCGCTTCGCGCTCGACGCGGACGGCGGCGTGAAGCCCTACGTCCTCGTGCGCGGCGGCCTCGAGGCGCGGCTGACCCGGACGCTGGCGATCGAGCTGCTCGACCGCGCCGAGGCGCGCGACGGCAGCGTCGGGATCGCCTCCGGCGGCGCCTTCTTCGTCATCGGGCCGGCGGAGGCCGGGACGTGAACATTCGGCCGCGGCCGCCCCTCGCGCCGGAGTTCGACGCCGAGGTCGTGTTTGCGCGCATTCGCGAGCGCATCGCCCCCTCGCTCGCCGCCGACGCGCTGGATCGCGCCGCGACCCCGCGTCACGGCGACCACGTCCTCAACGCCTGGGACGTGACGGCCGACTTCCTGGCGACGGTGCGCACGGCAGCCGTGCTGGTCGGGCTCGTCGAGCGGCCGGACGGCCTGACGGTGCTGCTCACCGAGCGCACCGCCGGCTTGCGCGACCACGCCGGCCAGGTCGCCTTTCCCGGCGGCAAGATGGATCCCGACGACGCGAGCCCCGCCGCCACCGCGCTGCGCGAGGCGAACGAGGAGATCGGCCTGCCGCAGGCGAACGTCGAGGTGCTCGGCTATCTCGATCCGTATCTGACGCGCACCGGCTTCCGCATCGTGCCGGTCATCGCCCGGGTGACGCCGCCCTTCGACATCGTGCTCAACCCCGCCGAGGTCGTCGACGCCTTCGAGACGCCGTTCGCCTTCCTGATGAGCGAGGCGAACCACCAGCTGCACGAGCGCAGCTGGCAGGGCCGGACCTGGCAGTTCTACGCCTTCGAGCACGACGGCCGCAGGATCTGGGGCATCACCGCCGGCATGATCCGCGGTCTCTACGAGAGGCTGTACCTGTGAGGGGCCTTCTCCTCCTTGCACGTGGCGGCGCGGAGCGCGGTCCGACGAGGGACGCGACCGCCTCGCCGACGCCAGCGAGCGGCAGTAGGGATCGGCGGCGGCCCGTCTCATGATCCGGGCGTTGAGCGAGCCGCTCGTCTTCTTCACGGTGCCTTTCGCGCTCTATGCCTGTTTCCTGCTGGTCCAGTTCCTCAATCCCCTCGCCGTCGACAACTGGACGCGTCGCGTCGTGGTGCCGCTGACCCTCGCCGGGCTGCTGCTGGCGCTCGGCAGTCTCGTCCTGGTCGGCGTGATGGCGCCGCGCCACGTCGGCGGCTACGTGCCGGCGCACGAGGAGAACGGGCGCATCGTGCCCGGGCACATGCAATGAACGCCCAGGCGACGAGGCCGGAGGCCGCCAAGCTCCTGGCCGTGGCGCCGCTCGCCCGCGCGCTCGATCTGCTCGATCGCGACGGCGAGGAGGCGCGGCTCGTCGGCGGCGCGGTGCGCAACGCGCTGATGGGCCGCCCCGTCGCCGACTACGACATCGCGACCACCGCCTCGCCGCAGACCGTGATGGCGCGGGCGGCCGCCGCCGGCCTCAAGGTGCGGCCGACCGGCATCGCGCACGGCACGGTCACGCTCGTCGTCCACGGGCGGCCGTTCGAGGTGACGACGCTGCGCGAGGACATCGACACGGACGGGCGCCACGCGATCGTCCGCTTCGGGCGCGATTTCGCGCAGGATGCCTTGCGTCGCGACTTCACGATCAACGCGCTGTCGCTGTCGCGCGACGGGACGATCCACGACTACGCCGGTGGCCTCGACGATCTCGCGCAGGCCCGCGTCCGTTTCATCGGCGATCCCGCGACGCGCATCCGCGAGGATTACCTGCGCATCCTCCGCCTGTTCCGCTTCACGGCCGAGTACGGGGAGGGGCCGCTCGATGCGGAGGGCCTCGCCGCCTCGATCGCGCTGCGCGAGGGCCTGTCGCGCCTGTCGCGCGAGCGCGTCCGCGGCGAGCTCCTGAAGCTCCTCCTCGCTCGTCGCGCGGTCGCGGTCGTGGCCGAGATCGCGGAGACCGGGATCCTCGGCCGGCTCCTGCAATCGGTGCCGCAGCCGCGCCGCCTCGCCGCCGCCATCGCGATCGCACCCGACGCCGATGCGATCCTGCGCCTCACCGCGCTCGCCGCGATCGTGCCGGAGGACGCCGCGCGCCTGCAGGACCGGCTGCGGCTCTCCAGGGCGGAGACGGCGCGCATCGACGGCGCGACGCGGGCGCTCGCCTATCAGCACGGCCTTCGCAAGCCGCCGGACGGCACGGCGATCCGCGCGCTTCTGTTCAGGTACGGGCGCCAGGCCGCCGCGGACGGGGTCGTCCTGGCGGGTGCCGAATCTGGCTCGGGTTCAACGACCTGGCGGCAGGCCCTGGCCGCCGTCGCAACCGAGACGATCCCGGTGCTGCCCCTCGGCGCCGACGACCTGCTTGCCAAGGGCATCGCGCCCGGCCGCGCGCTCGGCGAGGCCCTGCGGCGATTCGCGACCCTCTGGGAGACGGCCGGCTTTCCGAGCGACAGACAAGTCATCGATTCGATCGCCGCAAAACTCCACCAAGGCGCTTCGTGACGATGGGTCATCAATGTTATAAGACAATATTACGCTACGTCACATGTGTAGTTTGGTCGCGCTTGCGTTTCGATAGTGACTAATTTCACGGTGTTACTTGACGGAGAGGCAGGCCTCGTCCCAGATTCGACCCACTCAACGAGGGGCCGAGATCATGTCGCGCTTGAGCGGGCATGCCGAGAGGATCGTGGCGACGGTCGAGACGTATGCCGGGACCTCGGCGTTGGTGGCGTCGTGGCGCCGCTCGCTGCGCGTCCACGGTCTCGACCCCGACCGTTCGGCCCCGGCGCGGCCGGATCGCGAGGCGTGGCGCGACGCGTGCGCGCGCGATGCGACGCTGCTCGAGGTCGGCAGGCCGGCGCTCGACCAGCTCTTCGACATGCTCGACAAGACCGATTGCGCCGTCTTCCTCACCGACCGCCGCGGCCTGCTGCTCGACCTGCGCACCAACCGCGCGCTCGACGGCTGGCGGCGCACGCCGAACGAATGGCTCGGCACGGTCTACGCGGAGGATCGCGTCGGGACGACCGGCATCGGCATGTGCATCGCCGACCAGCGCGCGGCCATCGTGCGCGGCGACCAGCACTTCCTGTCGCGCTGCATCGACCGCGTCGGCATCGCGGCGCCGCTGTTCGGACCCGACGGGTCGCTCGTCGGATCGATCTCCTTCGAGCACGATGCCGATTCGCACGACGCCCGGCACGAGCCGTTCCTGTCGATGACGATCAAGCATTTCGCCCGCCGGATCGAAGCGGAGCTGTTTGCGCGCGCCTATCCGCACACGCGGCTGGTGCTGGCCTCCTCGCAGGGGCGTGCGCCGGAAGCGCTGCTCGCGGTGGATCACGACGACCGCGTCGTCGGGGCGACGCGGGCCGCGCGCCGGCTGCTCTCGCTCGACGACGATGCGCTCGCCGAGGCGCCCAACCTCGACGCGGTCGTGAACGCCAACGCCGGGCGGCGCGGCGACGTGCTGGCCGAGGCCGAGAGGCGGACGATCGTGCGGGCGCTGTCCCGCGTCGGCGGCAATCTGTCGGCGGCCGCGCGGCTCGTCGGCATCAGCCGCTCGACGCTGTATCGCAAGCTCGCAGCCTACCACATCGGCGCCCCCGACGTCGGCGACTAGACCTCGCCCATCGGCTTGAAGTCGAGCAAGGTCTTGATGCGCTTCGAGAGCCCATCGCGCACCTCGCGGTAGGCCTCGAGCCGGCGCTCGCGCGAGCCCTCGACGGCCGTCGGGTCGATCGTCGGCCAGTAGAGCACGTCGCAGGCGAGCGTGCGGGTGAACTCGAGCGCCTTGTGATGCGCCTCCGGCGACAGCGTGACGATGAGGTCGAAGGAGGAATCCTCGAGATCCTCGAACGTGTGCGGATGATGCCCCGTGATGTCGACGCCGATCTCGTCCATCACGGCGGCGGCGAAGCCGTCGGGCTCGCCCGAGCGCACGCCCGCCGAGGCGACGTACAATTCGCGGCCGAAATAGAGCTTCGTCAGCCCTTCCGCGATCGGCGAACGCACGGCGTTGAACGAGCACGAGAACAGGATCGCCGACGGCCGCGCGAGCAGCGGGCCGCTCATGACGCGAGGGTCCGGGTTGCGAGGGCGCAAGACCCTGCCACGCTTAGCCCTTCCAGTGCAGCGCGGTGATCAGCGTGAAGAGGCGACGCGCCGTGTCGCTGTCGCAGTCGATCTTGCCGGCAAGCCGCTCGAGCAGCAGGTCGGCGCCCTCGTTGTGCAGCCCGCGGCGCCCCATGTCGATCGCTTCGATCTGCGCCGCCGTCTGCGTGCGGATGGCGTCGTAATAGCTTTCGCAGATCATGAAATAGTCGCGCAGGATGCGCCGGAACGGCGTCAGCGACAGGATGTGCACGGCCTTCTGCTCGCCGTCGGCGCCGGCGATGTCGAGCATCAGCTTGGCCTCGTGCAGCGAGATGGTGAGGTCGTAAGGGCCGTCGTTCTTGCCGGGCAGGGCGAAGACGTTCTCCTCGATCAGGTCGTAGACCGCGATCTGGCGCTCGTGCTCCTGGTCCGGCGTGCCGATGCCGATCGAATCGCCGTCGAGCACGACGGACTTCAGCCGGTTGGTCTTCTCCTCGCTCATGAGGCGGCCCGTCGGCGGGCTGCGGGACGCTGGCCGAGCCGCATCGCGACGGAGCGCGCATGCGCGCCGAGGCCCTCGGCCTCGCCGAGCGTCACGGCGGCGGGGCCGATCTCGTGCAGGCTCGCCTCGCTGCACTTCAGGATCGACGTCTTCTTCATGTAGTCGAGCACGTTGAGGCCGGACGAGAAGCGCGCCGAGCGCGCTGTCGGCAGGACGTGGTTCGACCCGCCGACGTAGTCGCCGACGGCTTCCGGCGTGTGGCCGCCGATGAAGATCGCGCCGGCATTGCGGATGGCGGCGGCGAGCGCCTCCTCGTTCACGGCGACGATCTCGAGATGCTCGGGCGCGAGCCGATCGGCGAGCGGCACGGCGGCCGCCAGGCTCGGCACCAGGATCGTCGCGCCGAAGTCGCGCCAGCTGGCGCTGGCGATCGCCTGGCGCGGCAGGGTGGAGAGCTGGATCTCGACCTCGCGCTCGACGGCCTCGGCCAGGTCCGCATCGTCGGTGATGAGGATCGATTGCGCCGCCGCATCGTGCTCGGCCTGGGCGAGCAGGTCGGCCGCCACCCAGGCCGGGTCGGCGGTCCTGTCGGCGAGGATCAGCACCTCGGACGGCCCGGCGATCATGTCGATGCCGACCGTGCCGAACACCTGTCGCTTGGCGGCGGCGACATAGGCGTTGCCCGGGCCCATGATCTTCATGACCGGCGCGATCGTCTCGGTGCCGTAGGCCAGCGCCGCGATCGCCTGGGCGCCGCCGACGCGATAGACCTCGTCGACCCCGGCCAGCTCGGCGGCGGCGAGGACCAGCGGGTTCAGTTTGCCGTCGGGCGACGGCACCACCATCACCAGCCGGTCGCAGCCGACGACCTTGGCCGGCACGGCGTTCATCAGCACCGACGACGGATAGGCGGCCGTGCCGCCGGGCACGTAGAGCCCGACCGCCTGGATCGGCGTCCAGCGCCAGCCGAGCTCGACGCCGAGCGGATCGGTGAAGCGCAGGTCCTCGGGCATCTGGCGCGCATGGAAGCTGGCGATGCGTTCGTGCGCGAGCCGCAGCGCCGCGAGGTCCTCCGCGCGGCACGTGGCCTTGGCGGCCTCGATCTCGTCGGCGGTGACCCGCAGGCCGAGCGCCCGAAGATCGACCCGGTCGAAGCGCTGCGACAGGCGGATCAGCGCGGCGTCGCCGTCGGCGCGGACCTCCCGCAGGATGTCGCGCACGGTCGCGTCGACGTCCTCGGACACTTCCCGCTTGGTGGCGAGCAGCGCCTTGAAACGGCTCTCGAAATCCGGGCTCTCGCTGTCGAGCCGCATCGGCATCGAGCTGATCTCCAGGCGGAGGAAGGAAGCAATCTCCTTAGCCTTCGGGAGTGGGGGAGGGCAATGGCGGAGGTTTTGGGGGCGAAGGGCCCGTTTGCGCGGACCGCACGCCGGATATACACTATCCAATGTAGATCATGAAAGAGTGCGGCTATGCGCGTCAGCAAGTGGGGCAACAGCCTGGCGATCCGCCTGCCAGCCGCCATCGTCGAGTTGCTGGAGCTCGAGGAAGGCGACGAGATCGCGATCGAAGTGGCGGGCAAGCGGACCCTGGGCGTGGACCGCGATCGCAACCTCGACGAGCTCTTCGCGCGTCTGGATACGCTGGGCCTGCAATTGCCGCCGGGTTTCCGTTTCTCGCGCGACGAGGCGAACGAGCGCGGCTCGTCGGCGGACGAATGAAGGTATTCTTCGACACCAACGTCTTAATCTATGCGGCCGTCCAAAGCGATGACCGGCATGCCGTCGCGCGGCGCCTGTTGGCCGGTGGCGGATCCATCAGCGTGCAGGTGCTCAACGAGTTCGCCAACGTCGCGCACCGCAAGCTGAAGATGCGCTGGGCCGACATTCGCTCGGCGTTGCGCTCGATCAGGTCGTCGCTGCCCGCGCCGCCGATCACCGCGTCGATCAACGAATTGGCGACAGCTCTCGCCGAGCAGCACCAGTTCGCCTTCTACGACGCCCTGATCGTCGCGTCCGCGCTGGAGGCGAAATGCACGACGCTCTACACCGAGGACATGCACCACGGGATGACGATCCGGCAGAGCCTGACGATCGTCAATCCCTTCCTCCCGGCCGGCGCGTAGCTGAAGGGCGCGTGGCTAGAGAAAGCGCGCGCCCACCCGCGCCACGACAACGGCGATGGCCACCGGCCCGCAGAGCAGGATCGCCAGCGGCACGCAGCAGCCGAGCATGGCGCCGACCTTGCGCTGGCGCCCCTCGCGGGTGAGCGGGATGCCGATCGCCCGCGAGATCCTGCCCTTCAGGGCGGAGAGCCCGATCGCCCGGCGCCAAGAGAACGAGAACCCGTACTTCCGCTCGTGATCGCCCATCGCCTGTCTCTCCTCGCGCGCCGCGCGGGTGTTGCAAATTCCGCGGCGTGCCTACCTAGCAAGCTGCGCCGCTGCTTTGGCGGCCAAGGAGAGCTTTTGCCATGAGTCCAGTCCTGCAGCCCGTCCGCCTCGGCGACCTCGAGCTCAAGAACCGAATCGTCATGGCGCCGCTGACGCGCAGCCGCTCCTCGATCGAGGGCGTACCACCGGACTACGCCGCCGACTATTATGCCCAGCGCGCGACCGCCGGGCTGATCATCTCGGAGGCCACCAACATCTCGCCGCAGGCCGTCGGCTATGCGCTGACGCCGGGCATCTGGAGCGAGGCGCAGATCGAGAGCTGGCGGCGCGTCACCGACAAGGTCCACGTCAACGGCGGCCTCATCTTCCTGCAGCTCTGGCATTGCGGGCGCATCTCGCATCCCGACCTGCAGCCGGGCCACGGCCTGCCGGTCTCGGCCTCGGCGATCAAGCCAGAGGGCGAGGCGTTCACGACCGAGGGGATGAAAGCGCATGTGACGCCGCGCGCGCTCGAGACCGACGAGATCCCCGGCATCGTCGAGGACTACCGCAAGGCGACCGCCAACGCGAAGCGCGCCGGCTTCGACGGCGTCGAGGTGCATTCGGCCAACAACTACCTGCTCGAGCAGTTCGTGCGCGACTCGACCAACCACCGCACCGACCAGTACGGCGGCTCGGTCGAGAACCGGCTTCGCTTCCCGCTCGCCGCCGTCGATGCGGCGATCGAAGCCTGGGGCGACAGCAAGCACGTCGGCATCCGCCTGTCGCCGACGACGACGGCGCCGGGCGAGACGCCGCTCGACAGCGACACGGCCGGCACCTACGGCGCCTATGTCGATGCGCTGAACTCGCGCGAGCTGCTCTATGTCCACGTGATCGAGGGCGTGACGCGATCGACGCGCGAGTCGAAGGCGCTCGACTTCGACGCCCTGCGCAAGCGCTGGCACGGCATCTACATGGGCAACAACCGCATGACGCTGGAGCTCGCCGAGAAAGAGCTCGCCGACGGCCACGCCGATCTCTTCGCGTTCGGGCGCCCGTTCATCGGCAACCCCGATCTCGTCGAGCGCCTGCGCACCGGCGCCGAACTCGTCGAGGCGCCGGAGAAGACGTATTACGGCGGCGACTGGCACGGCTATTCGGACTGGCCGGGGCTGAACGGGCCGATCGAGCTGCGCTGAGGCTCGTCGCCGTCATTGCGAGCGCAGCGAAGCAATCCAGAGTGCATCCGCGGAGAGATTCTGGATTGCTTCGTCGCAAGGGCTCTTCGCAATGACGGAGGATGAGGAAGCAGCCTTGCCTCTTCCGGCAACTGCGGGAAGGCTTTAAACTTTCCGCATGTCCACCCCCGAAATCAGGCCCACGCTCGAGGCCGAC
>CAZZZM010000065.1:11713-12979 GCA_964658465.1 uncultured Nakamurella sp. | reverse complement strand
CCACGCCGCTCGATTTCCTGTTCGGCGGCCCGCAATTGGCCTCCCGCCCCGCCTACCGCCTGCGGCGGCGCCCGGCACCGCCCCCGGCTGAGGCCGTCCCGCTCCCCGTCCCGCGCCCCCATTTTCCGGGCGATCCCGCACCGGCGCCGGACGCATCGGCCTCGGCCAGGACGCCCAATGCCTCAGCCGCGGTGTCGAAAAGCGGACCCGCAGCTCCGACGGCCGCGCCGTTCGCTACCCAGCCTGCGCCGGCGACCGACACGACGCGAGCCCCCGAGCGGCCGGCGCGTGAGCCGACACCCCCGCCGAGCACGGCCGCGCCCGCCGCTGCGGTGGAGCCCGCGAAGCCGCCGGAACCGGCTGCCGTCGTTCCGCTGCCGCCGTCGAAACCAGCGGAGCTGCAGGCGCCGCCCCGCGAGCCACCGTCGAAGACCGAGGCGCCCGGCGGCGCCGCGACCGGTCCAAATGCGTCGACCGTTCCGTCCGGCCCCGCGCTGCCGCCGGCCCCGCCGACGAAACCCGCCGATCTCGCCGCGCCTCCGGCGCCCGGCAAGCCGGCGGTGGCGCCGAGCGGCGCGACCACCGCGTTCACGCCGCGCGCGCCCGAGGACGATCCGCAATGCCCGACGCGGCTCATCGCGCAGAAGGTCGGCATCGAGCCGACGACGATCGGCCCGCAGCCCGACGCCCGCTGCACCGTCGTCGAGGCCGTGCATCTCGACGACGTGACTCTGCCTGACGGCGCCAAGGTCAGCTTCCCCGAGCATCCGACCATCGCCTGCGTCACCGCGGATTCGTTCTCGTCCTACGTGCGCGACATGCTCTCGCCGCTCGCCAAGGGCACGTTCGGCGCGCCCGTCGTCGCGGTGTGGACGGGTCCCGGTCTCGAGTGCCGCTCGCGCGACAGCGTCTTCGGCGCAAAGCTCTCGGCGCACGGCCAGGGGCTGGCGATCGACATCGCCAAGCTCAAGCTCGCCGACGGCCGGATCATCGAGGTCGGCACCCCGAGGACCGATGCGGAGACCGCCTTCGAGACGGCCGCGCGCGCCGGCGCCTGCGGCTATTTCCACACCGTGCTGGGGCCGGGCTCCGATGCCTACCACCGCACGCACTGGCACTTCGATCTCGAGGTGCGCGGCACGCACGGCGACAGCAAATATTGCAAGTAACCCGCGCGGCCGACCGGCGAAGATTGACAGGTGCCGCCGCGGCCTGTTCCTGCCGGGGCAAGGAGAACTCCCGTGCGCCTCTGGCTCCGCATCGTCG
>CAZZZM010000065.1:0-11613 GCA_964658465.1 uncultured Nakamurella sp. | reverse complement strand
GTCGTGCACAACCCGCGTCTCGATGCCGCCGGGATCGGCTGGCTGGCTTTCGTGTACGGTCTCGTCTTCGGCCTGACCGTGCGCGAGCCGCTTCGCACGGCCGCCCCTATGAAGGACCGATCCGCATGAGCGACGAGACGGCGCCGGCCGACGTTGAGCCGGCCTTCGACGCGCTGGCCGAGGCCAAGCGCCTGCTCCGCTCGATCCGCGCTGGCACGCTGGCGACGCTGAACGGCTCTGGCGATCCGTTCGCCTCGCTGGTGACCGTCGCCACCGATCCCGACGGCTCGCCGCTGATCCTCGTCTCGCAGCTCTCCTCGCACACGCGGCACATGGACAAGGACCAGCGCGTCTCGCTGCTGCTCGCCGAGACCGGCGAAGGCGACCCGCTCGCACATCCGCGTCTGACCCTCACCGGTCGCGCCGAAAAGGTCGCAGATCCGGCAGCGCGCAAAATGGTGCGCGCCCGCTTCCTGGCCCGCCATCCCAAGGCCGAGCTCTACGCGGATTTCGCCGACTTCTCGTTCTGGCGGATCGCGCTGGAGCAGGCGCATCTCAACGGCGGCTTCGCCCGCGCGGCGCGCTTCCCGGGGAGCCGCCTGCTGACGCCGCTCGCCGGCGCCGAGACGCTTCTCGCGGCCGAGGAGGGCGCCGTCGCCCACATGAACGCCGACCATCGCGACGCGCTCGCGCTCTATGCCGAGAAGATCGCCGGCAAGCCGAAGGGCGACTGGCTCGCCACCGGCCTCGACCCCGACGGCATGGACCTCGCCTGCGGCGATCTCACCGCGCGCATCGCCTTCGCGACGCCAATCATGCATCCGGGCGACCTGCGCAAAGTGCTGGTGGAGATGGCGGCGCGGGCGCGGGGCTAGATCGCCGACACCGCCGCCACGATCGCGTCGAGCCCGTCCGTCAGCGCGGCCGGCCCCGGCTGCAGGATCAGCGGCGACTTGATCTCGACGATTTTGCCCGCACGCACGGCGGGGATCGCGTCCCATTCTGGTCGCCCGGCGATCTTTGCCGGCACGACCTTCTTGCCGCACCACGAGGCGAGGATCAGGTCGGGCGCCGCCGCGATCACCGCCGCGGGCGCGACGATGCGGTCCTTGGCGGCCTGTCGCGTCCGCAGATCGGCGAAGACGTCGATGCCGCCGGCGATCTCGATCAGCTCCGACACCCAGCCGATGCCGGAGATCAGCGGCTCGTCCCATTCCTCGAAATAGACTTTTGGGCGCGGGCGCGTCGGGTCGACGGAGGCCACGATATCGGCAAGCCGCTTCTCGTATCCCGCCGCCAAGGCCTCGGCTGTGTCGCCCGCCCCGACCAGCGCGCCGAGCGTTCGGATCATCGCCAGAATGCCGGCGATCGAGCGCTGATTGAAGGCGTGCACGGCCACGCCCTCGCGGATCAGCGCCGCGGCGATATCCGCCTGGATGTCGGAGAAGGTGAGGACGAGGTCCGGCGCGAGCGCCAGGATCTTCGGCACGTCGGCACTGAGGAACGCGCCGACGCGCGGCTTCTCCTGTCGCACGCGCGGCGGCCGCACAGCGTAGCCGGTGACGCCGACGATGCGGTGCTCCTCGCCGAGCAGGTAGAGCGTTTCGACCGTCTCCTCGGTGAGGCAGACGATGCGGGTCGGCGGGAAAGCGCTCAAGGCATGGTCACGGGGCGCGGACCCAGGGATTGATGACCTCGACGCCGGCGCCCTCGAAGTGGGCGACATTGCGTGAAACCACCTTTAAGTCGTGCACGCGGGCCGTGGCGGCGATGAGCGCATCGGTCAGCTGTCTTTTGTCGGGCACCTGCAAGGCGGCGCAGGCGCGCGCGATTGCCGGCGTGACGGGCAAAAGCCGACCTGCGAAGGCGGGCACGACGAGGTCATCGAGCCACGTTCGCAAGACCTCGCCTTGCGCGGCGTCGCGTCGGGCGATGCGCAGAACGCCCTCCTCGATCTCAAACAGCGTAATGACGGAGATGAAGAACAGGCTCAGCTTGGCGCGCGACCACCAGGCTTCGACGTTGGCATCGATCCTGGCCGTCCGCGTCTTCCGCGTTTCCGAGACCACGTTGGTGTCGAGGAGGTACATCAGGAAAGATCGACGTCACGCGAGAAGTCGTCCGCGCGCGACGGCAACTCGGCGTCCAGATCGATATCTGCGACGCCGGGCATGTGGAGCGCGTCGCCCAGCGTCGGGCCCTCGTCGATCAGTTTTTGGTACGCGGCATGCGTCATCAAGACGAAAGCCGGCTTGCCCCGATCGGTAATCGTGACCGGTCCGTCTGCGGCAGCTTTCTTCGCAGCGCCTGTGTCCTGATTGAAGACACGACTTGAGATCGTCAGCACAGCGCGCGTCTCCTGTATCTACGTTCCTACATACTGCCGACCTATGCCGGCATCAAGGTCCGGGTGAGGCCCGGCTAGTCCGCGCGCCAGCTTGCAATGCCCGACCCTCACACGGACCTTTCGAGAAGCGCGTCCAGCAGTGGATCAAGGAGATCACGCCCGCGAAGGTTTGTGAGCCAACGCTCCGGGATCGACCCAAGCCCGTCGCGCAAGCCGGCGAGCCCGCCCGCGACGCAGGCGGTCGTGTCGGTGTCGTTGCCGAGCGCGATCGCGGCGCGCACCACGGCCTCGTACGAGCCGGCGTCGAGCGCATGCTTGGCGCTGAACAGGCAGTCGATCACGAAACCGCTCCCCGTGACCTTACGCTCGGCGTCGGGCCGGATCTCCCGATCGAGTGCATCGGCATGGGTACCGGCGCCGCCGTAGACAACGCGCAGCGCGGCGACTGCCTCGCCCCACGGATCGGCTGAGCCTTCGAGAATGCGACGCGCCCAAAGGCAGTAGAGCGCGCAGCAGACCTGGACGGCGACATGGCCGTGCGTGACGCGCGATTGGTCGTGCGCGTCTGCGACGAGGGCGGCATCGTCGCCGCGATGCCAGAGCGCAAGCGGCAGCACGCGCATCAGCGAGCCGTTGCCCTTCGAGTGCTCCGCGTCGCCACCAGCTTTCAACGGGTCGACGCCGGCCGCGATCCGCCGAAGCGCCTCTCCCGTCTGGATGCCGACGTCGAAGACGATCCCGTCGACGGCCATGTAGCCGTGCTCGTACCATTTGAGCAGCCGGGCGCCGAGATCGTTGGCGTCGAGCCGGTCGCAATGCAGCAGCGAGGCGAGAAGGCAGAGCGCCTGCGCGCCGTCGTCCGACCAGGTCCCCGGCGGCACGCGCGCATGCGCCCGCCTGAAGCCGGGCGGCGGCGCAAACTCGATAAGATGCGGCGCCGGGATCGTTGCCGGCGGATGGAACTCGTAGGGCACGCCGAGCGCATCGCCGACAAGCAGGCCTAAGAGACCTCCGACGATGCGATCCCGACGGGATTCCAAGCTCGCCATCGCCGCGCCTCCGCCGCTCGTACCTGCCGACCTCTCTGCGCGCAGAATTTGCGCCCCGCAACCGCCCATTAACCCTAATGCGGCCTAGTGGGCGGGGACGTGCGCCTGTGCACGGCTCCATCCACGTGCGTTGCTTCCCATCAAATCCCATGCTATCCCAAATCATCCCGTCTCGGGCCCCACTCGACCTGATCGGCACCGCGTCTCGCGGCCCGTTCGCGCGATCCGGGCGCTCGACGGATGGGGGCGTGTGGCGTGGACCGGTTCGTCTCGAATTACTCGAATCGCCTCGATGCGAAGGGCCGGGTGTCGATCCCGGCTCCGTTCCGGGCGATTCTAGCGCGGGACGGCCACGAGGGGCTCTTCCTCTACCCCTCGCTCGACACGGCAGCGGTGGACTGCGGCGGCAACGCCTTGAAACAGGCCATCGACGACGTGCTGTCCCGCTATTCCCCCTATTCGGAGCAATGGGAGACCCTTTCGGTCGCGCTCTACGGCGCGAGCGAGGTCCTGAAGATCGACGCCGAGGGCCGCGTGGTCCTCTCGGAGATGGTCAGGGCGACCGCGGGGATCACCACCGAGGTGACCTTCGTCGGCCAGGGGCACAAGTTCCAGATCTGGGAGCCCAGCCGGTTCCGCGCGCGCTTCGAAGAGGCCAAGCTTCGATTGCGCGAGGTCCGGCAGGAATTGGGCTCCGGATACGCGGCACCGATGCCGCGGCCTCCTGGAGCACGGGAATGACGGGCGGCGGCGACCAGGGTCCGACGGATCAAGGTGCCGCTGGCGGACCAGCCCGGCACATTCCCGTGCTCCGCGAGGAGGTTCTCTCCGCGCTCCTCCCGCACGACGAGTCGGCCGGCCTCTACCTCGACGGCACCTTCGGCGCCGGCGGCTACACCGCCGCAATCCTCGCGCGCCCCGGAACGCGTGTCCTGGCGCTCGACCGCGACCCGACGGCCATCGCCGGCGGCGCGCCGCTTGTGGATAAGTTCGGGGATCGTCTCCGCCTCGTCGAGGGCCGGTTCGGCGACTTGGCGCAGATCGCAGCTGGGGAGAAGCTCGGCCCGTTCGACGGCATCTGCTTCGACGTCGGCGTCTCGTCCATGCAGATCGACGCGGCCGAGCGCGGCTTCTCCTTCATGAAGGACGGCCCGCTCGACATGCGCATGGGAAATCATGGGACGAGCGCGGCCGACCTTCTGGCCGAGGTCTCCGACGAGGTGCTGGCCGACATCCTCTATCACTACGGCGAGGAGCGGCAGTCGCGCCGCATCAGTCGCGCCATCGTTCACGACCGCGCCGCTAATCCCTTCACGACGACGCGGCAGCTGGCCGAGCTTCTGGCGCGCCTCGTCCCGTCGAAACCGACCGACATCCACCCGGCGACGCGCACGTTCCAGGCGCTGCGCATCGCGGTCAACGACGAGCTCGGCGAGCTGGTCCGAGGTCTTGCGGCGGCCGAGCGCCTGCTGAAGCCGGGCGGCCGCTTGGCGATCGTCTCGTTCCATTCGCTCGAAGACCGCATCGTCAAGCAATTCCTGGCGCGCCGCTCCGGCCGCGGCGAGGCCAAGGGGCGGCGCCTACCGGGCGAACCCGCGGCGACGCTACCGAGCTTCACCCTGCCGAGGGGCCAGCCGATCGTTCCGAGCGAGACCGAGGCCAAGGCCAATCCCCGCGCTCGCTCCGCCAAGCTCCGCACAGGCTTGCGCACCGACAATCCCGCGATTCCGCTCGAGCCGGAGCTCGTGAAGCTCGCCACCCTGCCGCATCGCGTCACGCCGAAATCGGGGAAGCCCAGATGATCCGCATCCTCAATTTCATCGCCATCGCCGCGCTGATCGGCTCGGCGATCTACGCCTATTCGATCAAGTACCAGACGATCTTCCACGCCGAGCAGGTCGCAAGCCTCAGGGCCGAGATCAAGAAGGAGCAGGACCAGATCGGCCGGCTGCGTGCCGACTGGGGCCACCTGACCCGGCCCGAACGCGTGCAGGCGCTGTCCGAAAAGCTGCTTCCGCTGCAGCCGATGGCGATGAACCAGATCGCGCAGGCCGAGCAACTGCCGGCGAAGACGGCGCCGATCGACACGATCGGCCGCAAGCTCGAGGACCTCGGCCTCTCGCAATCGACCGCGACGCCCGGCGACAGCGCCGCCAACAGCGCGACACCCTCGTCCAGCAAGAAGGCTCCGCGATGAAGATCGACGCTCAAGGGATCGTCGCCGTCGCAACGCGCCTGGCGGGTCGCGCCAGCCGTGGGATGGCGCGTCTCGGCGCCCGCATGATCAGCGGCGCGGGCCATGCCGTGCTGAATTTCAGCCCGCGCGCCTTCCTCAGGAACCTCTTCGCGACGCGGCTCGACAAGACGCCGCGCCGCACGATGCTCGTCGCCGCGGCCTTCTCGCTCGTCTTCATGGTGATCGCGGGCCGGCTCGTCATGTTCGGGCTGAAGCCGCAGGCCGAGGACAAGATCCGCAGCGCCGCCTCCGACCAGGTCGCCGCCGCGCGTCCCGACATCCTCGATCGCAACGGCGAGGTGCTGGCGACCGACGTCAAGGTGATGAGCATCTTCGCCGAGCCGCGCCGGCTCATCGACAAGGACGAGGCGGTCGAGCTGCTCACCGCGGTGCTGCCCGACGTCAACGCCGCCGAGCTGCGCAAGAAGCTCGGCTCGCGCAAGGGTTTCGTCTGGGTCAAGCGCGCCGTCACGCCGAAGGAGCAGCAGGAGGTCTTCCACCTCGGCCTGCCCGGCGTCGGCTTCCTGCCCGAGAACAAGCGCGTCTACCCGAACGGGCCGATCGCCGCCCACGTGCTCGGCTTCGCTAACCTCGACGGTGTCGGCATCTCCGGCCTCGAGAAGTACATCGACACGCAGGGCCTCTCCGACCTCACCAGCATGGGCTTCAAGGTCGCCGCCGACGACCTGAAACCGGTGACGACGTCGCTCGACCTGCGCGCCACCTATGCCGTGCGCGACGAGCTCGAGAAGGGCATCGCCCGGTTCAAGGCGAAGAACGGCGCCGCGGCCATTCTCGACGTCAACACCGGCGAGGTGATCGCCATGGCGTCGCTGCCGGACTTCGACCCCAACCAGCCGGCCGATGCGCTCGATCCCAACAGGATCAACCGGCTCTCCGTCGGCGTCTACGAGATGGGTTCGACCTTCAAGGCGCTGACCATCGCGATGGGTCTGCAGCTCAACAAGGTCACGCTGCGCTCCGTCGTCGACGCGCGCAACTCGCTGCAATACGGCCGCTTCACCATCCACGACTTCCACGCCGAGCATAAGATGATGACGGTGCCGGAGGTCTTCTATCACTCGTCGAACATCGGCGCGGCGAAGATCGCGATGATGTGCGGCATCGACGCCCATCAGACGTTCCTGCGCTCGATGGGCCAGCTGACGCGGCTGCGCACCGAGCTGCCCGAATCGGCCGAGCCGCTCATCCCCAAGCACTGGGGCATGCTGAACACGATCACCATCGCCTTCGGCCAGGGCATCAACGTCGCGCCGCTGCAGTCGCTGATGGCGGTCGGCGCTCTGGCCAACGGCGGCCTGCTCGTCACCCCGACCTTCCTCAAGCGCTCGGTCGAGGACGCTCAGAAGGACGCGCCGCGCGTCATCCGCCCCGAAGTGTCGGAGGCGATCCGCTACGTGATGCGCCTCAACGCCGAGGTCGGCTCGGCGCGCAACGCCAACATCCCCGGCTATTTCATCGGCGGCAAGACCGGCACCGCCGACAAGCTGGTGCACGGCCATTACGATCACGACAAGGTGTTCACCACCTTCATGGCGGTGCTGCCGGCCGACAAGCCGAAATACCTCTTCCTGACGCTGATGGACGAGCCGCAGGCGATCCCCGGCACCTACGGCTACCACACCGCCGCCTGGAACTCTGGCGACGTCACCGGCAAGATCATCGAGCGCGTCGCGCCGCTGCTCGGTCTGCCGCCGATGCTGAACCTGCCGCAGCTGCCCTTCCCTCTCCTGGCGCGAATGGGATACGGCTTCGCCAACGTGCCAGCCCACACCTCGGAGGGTATCCACTGACGCGTCTCGCGACCCTGCTGCCGGAGGCGGCCTGCCCCTCGGGGCTCGGCTGCATCGAGATCGCCGGCCTCGCGGCCGACAGCCGCAAGGTCGCGCCCGGCGACGCCTTCTTCGCGCTCTCTGGCTCGAAGACGGACGGGGCGCGGTTCATCGCGCAAGCGGTCGAGAGAGGCGCGGTGGCGATCGTCGCCGACCATCAGCCCAAGACGCCGCTCCCGCCCGGCGTCGCCTGCATCCTGGTCGACGACGCGCGACATGCGCTGGCCCGCGCCGCCGCGACGTTCCATCCTGGCCAGCCCGAGACGATCGTCGCGATCACCGGCACCAGCGGCAAGACCTCCGTCGCCGCGTTCTGCCGCCAGATCTGGCTGGCGCTCGGCCACGCCGCCGCCTCGCTCGGCACGATCGGCATCGTCGCGCCGAACGGCAGCGTCTACGGCTCGCTGACGACGCCCGACCCGATCGCGCTGCATCAGAGCCTCGACCAGCTCGCCGGCGACGGCGTCACGCACCTCGCGATGGAGGCCTCCTCGCACGGCATCGAGCAGCGCCGGCTCGACGGCGTGCATCTCGCCGCCGCCGCCTTCACCAATCTCTCGCGCGACCACCTCGACTACCACGGCACGCTCGAGGCCTATCTCGCGGCCAAGCTCCGTCTATTCGACACTCTGCTGCCCGCGGGCAGGCCGGCGATCGTCAACGCCGACAGCGACATGGCGGACAAGGTCGTCGCCGCCTGCCGCAGACGCAAGCTCGACGTCGTCGATGTCGGCCGCAAGGGCCATCGCCTGCGCCTCGTCGACATGCGGCCGGACGATCTCGCAGCCATCCTGGCGCTCGAAATCGACGGCCGTCGCCGCGAGGCGCGTCTGCCGCTGGCGGGCGAGTTCCAGGTTCAGAACGCTCTCGTCGCAGCCGCGCTCTGCCTCGCCACCGACGGCGACACCGAGGCGGTGCTGGCCGCGCTCGGCACGCTGGAGGGTGCGCCGGGCCGCCTGCAACTCGTCGGGCGCCGCGGCGCGGCCCCGGTCTTCGTGGACTATGCGCACAAGCCCGACGCGCTCGACAAGGTGCTGGCGACGCTGCGCCCGCTGACCAGGGACAAGCTGACGATCGTCTTCGGCTGCGGCGGCGATCGCGACCAGGGCAAGCGCCCGATCATGGGCGAGATCGCCGCCAGGCTCGCCGATGTCGTCATCGTCACCGACGACAACCCGCGCTCCGAGGACCCGGCGACGATCCGCCGTGCCATTCTCGACGGCACCACGGGCGGCGCGGCGCAGGTCTTCGAGATCGCCGACCGAGCCACGGCCATCGAGGAGGCCATCGCCTCGCTGATGGAGGGAGACGTGCTCGTCATCGCCGGCAAGGGCCACGAGACCGGGCAGATCGTCGGCGGCACCGTGCTGCCCTTCTCCGACCTTGACGCCGCTCGCCGCGCTTTGCAGAAGCACGCCTGATGACGCCTGCGAACGAACCGCTGTGGACGGGCCTGGGCCTCGTCGCCCCGCTCCGCGCGCGTGTCGCGGGCCTCGGCGACACGGGCCTCCCATCGGCGATCGGCGGCATCTCCATCGATACGCGGACGCTGCAGCCCGGCGACCTCTTCTTCGCGATCAAGGGCGACAACACCGACGGGCACGACTACGTCGCCAAGGCTTTCGCCGGCGGCGCCGCGGCGGCGGTGGTCGCCGAGACGCATGCCGACGCGCTCGCGGGTACGGGACCGCTCTTCGTCGTGCACGACGTGCTCGCCAGCATGGTCGAGCTTGGCAAGGCCGCCCGCGCGCGCACGCAGGCCCGCGTCATCGCCGTCACCGGCTCGGTCGGCAAGACCTCGACGAAGGAGGCGCTGCGCCTCGCGCTGACCCCGGCCGGGGCCGTGCACGCCTCGGTCGCCTCCTACAACAACCATTGGGGCGTCCCGCTCACGCTCGCCCGCATGCCGAAGGCGACGCGCTTCCTCGTCTCCGAGATCGGCATGAACCATGCGGGCGAGATCACCCCGCTGACCGCCATGGTGCGCCCGCACGTCGCGATCGTCACCACGGTGGCGCCGGTGCACCTCGAGTTCTTTCCCTCCGTCGAGGCGATCGCCGACGCCAAGGCCGAGATCTTCTCCGGCCTCGAGCCCGGCGGCGTCGCGATCCTCAATCGCGACAACCCGTATTTCGAGCGTCTCGAGGCCGCGGCGCGGCAGTCGCCGGCAGGGCTCGTGTCGACGTTCGGCGCGCACGACGCCGCCGACGCGCGCCTCCTCGAATTCGTGCCGGCCGCCGATCATTCCACCGTCCGTGCGCGGATCGTCGGCCGCGACATCCTGTTCCGGCTCGGCGCGCCCGGTCGCCATCTCGCCGAGAACGCGCTCGCCGTGTTGCTCGCCGCCCATGCCGTCGGCGTCGATCTCGAGGACGCAGCCGCGGCGCTGCCGTTCTTCCAGGCGCAGCAGGGCCGCGGCGAGCGCGTGGCGATCGCGACGCCTGACGGCCCCATCACGCTGATCGACGAGAGCTACAATGCAAATCCCGCCTCGATGCGCGCCGCGCTGTCGCTCGCCGGCACGCTGACGCCGGCCGGCGACGGTCGCCGCATCGCCGTGCTCGGCGACATGCTGGAGCTCGGCGCGCGGTCGGGCGAGTTGCACGCCGACCTCGCCGACGAGATCACAGCCAATCATTTCGACCTCGTTCTCGCCGCCGGCCCGATGATGCGTTCGCTGGCCGAAGCGCTCGAGGATCGCGTCGCGGTCGAATGGCGCGAGACCGCCGCCGCGCTGCTGCCCATCGTGCTCGACATCGTCCGCGCCGGCGACGTCGTCGTCGTCAAGGGCTCGAACGGCAGCCGCCTCTCGCCCATCGTCGCTGCCTTGAAGCAACATCACGCCGCCGCTCCGGCGCACGCATAAGGACCGCCGGATGCTCTTCTACCTCGCGGACCTGACGCCCCATACGGGGCCGCTCAACGTGTTCCGCTACATCACCTTCCGCACCGGCGGCGCGATCGGCACGGCGCTGCTCTTCGTCTTCTTCTTCGGGCCGGCGATCATCGCGGCGTTGCGCGTCAAGCAGGGCAAGGGCCAGCCGATCCGCGCCGACGGTCCCGCCTCGCACCTTCTCACCAAGAAGGGCACGCCGACGATGGGCGGGCTGATGATCCTCGCCGGGCTGATCGTCGCCACGCTGCTGTGGGCGCATCTCAGCAACTACTTCGTCTGGACGGTACTGCTCGTCGTCGTCGGCTTCGGGCTTGTCGGCTTTTACGACGATTATCTCAAGGTGACGCGCCAGACGCATGCCGGCTTCTCGGGCCGCTCGCGTCTCGCCATCGAGGCGGCCGTCGCGCTCGCCGCCTGCACGATCATGTATGCGTGCGGCACCGTGCATGCGGGCAGCCTGTCGATCCCCGGCATCAACGGTTATGTCGCCAACCTCGGCTGGCTGTTCCCGATCTTCGGCGCCTTCGTCATCGTCGCAGCCGGCAACGCGGTCAATCTGACGGACGGTCTCGACGGCCTCGCGATCGTGCCGGTCATCATCGCGGCCGGCGCGTTCGGCTTCATCTCCTACCTCGTCGGCAATGCCATCTTCGCGAAATACCTCGGCATCAATTTCGTGATCGAGGCCGGCGAGCTCGCCATCGTCTGCGGCGCACTGATCGGCGCCGGCATGGGCTTCCTGTGGTTCAACGCCCCGCCCGCGCAGATCTTCATGGGCGACACCGGCTCGCTGGCGCTCGGCGGCCTGCTCGGGACGATCGCGGTCGCGGTGAAGCACGAGATCGTGCTGATCATCGTCGGCGGCCTGTTCGTGCTCGAGGCGGTGTCGGTGATCGTGCAAGTGACGAGCTTCAAGCTCACCGGCAAGCGCGTCTTCAAGATGGCGCCGATCCACCACCATTTCGAGCAGCTGGGCTGGTCCGAGCCGCAGATCGTCATCCGCTTCTGGATCATCGCCTTCGCGCTGGCGCTGATCGGCCTGTCGACGCTGAAGCTGCGATGAGAGGCGTACTGCAGCCTCTCCTTCTCCCGTTTGCGGGAGAAGGTGGCCCCGCAGAGCGGGGTCGGATGAGGGAGGTTCCAGCGCACGCTCGACGTTGCCCTCTTCACCCGACCGCCCTCATCCGACCCGACTTCGTCGGGCCACCTTCTCCCGCAGGCGGGAGAAGGAG
>CAZZZM010000064.1:0-12986 GCA_964658465.1 uncultured Nakamurella sp. | reverse complement strand
TCGAGCTCTTCAACATGTTCTCGGGCGGCGCCGTTCAGCGCATGGCGATCTTCGCGCTGAACATCATGCCCTACATCTCCGCCTCGATCATCATCCAGCTCATGACCTCGGTGGTCCCGTCGCTCGAGACCCTCAAGAAGGAGGGCGAGCAGGGCCGCAAGGTCATCAACCAGTACACGCGCTACCTCACCGTCGTGCTCGCCGCGTTCCAGGCCTACGGCATCGCCGTCGGGCTCGAGGGGCAGCACAACGTGGTCAGCGACCCCGGCTGGTTCTTCCGCCTCTCCACCGTGCTGACGCTGATGGGCGGCACGATGTTCCTGATGTGGCTCGGCGAGCAGATCACCTCGCGCGGCATCGGCAACGGCTCCTCGCTCATCATCTTCGCCGGCATCATCGCGGCGTTCCCGGCGGCGATCGTCAACACGCTCGAGCTCGGCCGCCAGGGCGCGATCTCGACCGGGCTGATCCTCGGCATCGTCGTGATGGCGGTGGTGGTCATCGCCTTCATCGTGTTCATGGAGCGCGCGCAGCGCCGCGTGCTGATCACCTATCCCAAGCGCACGCAGGGCAACCGCGTCTACGAGGGGCAGACGTCGTTCCTGCCGCTCAAGCTCAACACCTCCGGCGTCATCCCGCCGATCTTCGCCTCGTCGCTGCTGCTGCTGCCGACGACGATCGCCAATTTCGCGCAGAAGGGCGGCACGACGAGCGGCATCCTCGGCATGATCGAGACCTACCTCGGCCAGGGCCGGCCGCTGTGGCTGCTGACCTATGTCGGGCTGATCGTGTTCTTCGCGTTCTTCTACACCGCGATCGTCTTCAACCCGCAGGAGACCGCCGACAACCTCAAGAAGCACGGCGGCTTCGTCCCCGGCATCCGCCCCGGCGAGCGCACCGCCAACTACATCGACAAGATCCTGATGCGCATCACGGTGATCGGCGCCGGCTACCTCGCCATCATCTGCCTCCTCCCCCAAATACTGATTTCGCATTTCGGTCTGCCGTTCTACTTTGGCGGCACGTCGTTGCTGATCGTGGTCAGCGTGACGATGGATACCGTGGCGCAGATCCACGGACATCTTCAGGCCCACCAGTACGAGGGCCTGATCAAGCGATCGAAGATGCGCGGGAGGCGTAGGTGAGGCTCATTCTTCTCGGACCGCCCGGGGCAGGCAAGGGCACGCAGTCAGCACGGCTCGCCGAGAACCATTCGATCCCGCAGCTCTCGACCGGCGACATGCTGCGCGCCGCCGTCAAGGCGCAGTCCGAGGTCGGCAAGAAGGCCGAGGCGATCATGAACGCCGGCAAGCTCGTGCCGGACGAGATCGTGATCGCGCTGATCGGCGACCGCGTCGAGCAGGAGGACGCCAAGAACGGCTTCATCCTCGACGGCTTCCCGCGCAACGTCGCGCAGGCCGAGGCGCTGACCAAGCTGCTCGAGGGCAAGGGCATGGCGCTCGACGCGGTGATCGAGCTGAAGGTCGACGAGGCGGCGCTGGTCCAGCGCATGGAGACGCGGGTCGAGGAGACCAAGGCGCGCGGCGAGCCGGTGCGCAAGGACGACAATGTCGAGGCGTTCCGCGAGCGTCTCAGCGTCTATCGCGAACAGACCGCGCCGGTGTCGGACTATTACCGCGGGCAGGGCGATCTGCATCGCGTCGACGGCATGGCGTCGATCGACGACGTGTCGGCCGCGATCGACGGCGTGCTGCGGAATAGGCAGCCGGCGTAGGCTGCGGCGTCTTTCGAAAGACTCGCGCGATATTGCGGCGAGACTTGACCGTCGGGCGAAAACACTTTAGCCCGACGCCATCGCTTGAAAACGATCGCTGGCGGCTCTCATCCGAGGGTCGCCTTGCGTTCGTTGACGCGATGAAACCAGACAGATTCGCGCCGCAAGGGCCGGACTCCACCGGACGCGGTCGCTTTGGCTTCCCCAGGGAAGCGCCACATGGAGAAGGACAGTCATGGCTCGTATCGCCGGCGTCAACATCCCGACCAACAAGCGCGTCATCATCGCGCTCCAGTACATCCACGGCATCGGCGCCTCGAAGGCCGCCGAGATCTGCGAGAAGGTGTCGATCCCGGCGCCGCGTCGCGTGTCGGAGCTGACCGACGCCGAGGTGCTGCAGATTCGCGAGACGATCGACCGCGACTACATGGTCGAGGGCGATCTGCGCCGCGAGGTGGCGATCAACATCAAGCGCCTGATGGACCTCGGCTGCTATCGCGGCCTGCGCCATCGCCGCCAGCTGCCGGTGCGCGGCCAGCGCACCCACACCAACGCCCGCACCCGCAAGGGCAAGGCCAAGCCGATCGCCGGCAAGAAGAAGTAGCTTCGCGCCAGCGAGGCCGGCCCCGCGTTCGGCGCGGGGTGCAATCAACATAACCCGAGCGCCTGGCATTACGGGCGCGCCAGAAGGACAGAGACTCTATGGCCAAGGATGCAACCCGCGTTCGCCGACGCGAACGCAAGAACATCGTGTCCGGCGTGGCGCACGTCGCCTCGTCGTTCAACAACACGATGATCACGATCTCGGACGCGCAGGGCAACACGATCTCGTGGTCGTCGGCCGGCACGATGGGCTTCAAGGGCTCGCGCAAGTCGACCCCCTACGCGGCGCAGATGGCCGCCGAGGACGCGGCCCGCAAGGCGGCCGAGCACGGCATGCGCACCCTCGAGGTCGAGGTGTCCGGTCCGGGCTCGGGGCGCGAATCGGCGCTGCGCGCGCTCCAGGCGGCGGGCTTCATGGTGACGTCGATCCGCGACGTGACGCCGATCCCGCACAACGGCTGCCGCCCGAAGAAGCGCCGTCGCGTCTAAGCGACGAGAGCGAGCCGCCGGTCCCGGCGGCTTCGCGGCGTCCGGGGGACGCCGAATGACGATCAATTCGGGGACGACAAGACCGACGCGGTTGGCGATCCGGCCTTCCGCCCGCATCACGAAAGGTGCAACGCCGTGATCCAGAAGAACTGGCAAGAACTCACCAAACCCGAGAAGCTCAAGATCCTCCCGGGCGACGACGCCAAGCGTCTCGCCACGATCGAGGCGGAGCCGCTGGAGCGCGGCTTCGGCCTGACGCTCGGCAACGCGCTGCGGCGCATCCTGCTCTCCTCGCTGCAGGGCGCGGCGATCACCTCGGTGCACATCGACGGCGTGCTGCACGAGTTCTCGTCGATCCCCGGCGTGCGCGAGGACGTCACCGACATCGTGCTCAACATCAAGGACATCGCCGTCAAGATGCAGGGCGAGGGCCCAAAGCGCATGGTCCTGAAGAAGACCGGACCGGGCAAGGTGACGGCCGGCGACATCGGCACCGTCAGCGACGTGACGATCCTCAACCCCGAGCTGGCGATCTGCACGCTCGACGAGGGCGCCGAGATCCGCATGGAGTTCACGGTGGCGACCGGCAAGGGCTACGTGCCTGCCGACCAGAACCGCCACGAGGATTCGCCGATCGGCCTCATCCCGGTCGACGCTTTGTACTCGCCGGTGCGCAAGGTGTCGTATCGCGTCGAGAACACCCGCGAGGGCCAGAACCTCGATCTCGACAAGCTCACCATGCAGGTCGAGACCGACGGCTCGCTGACGCCCGAGGACGCGATCGCCTATTCGGCGCGCATCCTGCAGGACCAGCTCAACGTGTTCGTCAACTTCGAGGAGCCCCGCCGCGAGGAGGTCGCCCCGTCGATTCCGGAGCTCGCCTTCAACCCGGCGCTGCTCAAGAAGGTCGACGAGCTCGAGCTGTCGGTGCGTTCGGCGAACTGCCTGAAGAACGACAACATCGTCTACATCGGCGACCTCATCCAGAAGACCGAGGCCGAGATGCTGCGGACCCCGAACTTCGGCCGCAAGTCGCTGAACGAGATCAAGGAAGTGCTGGCGCAGATGGGCCTGCACCTCGGCATGGAAGTCACCGGCTGGCCGCCGGAGAACATCGACGAGCTCGCGAAGCGCTTCGAGGAGCACTACTAGGCGGCATCTCCTTCTCCCGCACGCGGGAGACGGAAAGTTCGAGAGAATAATCAGCGGCCGTACCTTGGCACGGCGGCCGCATAATCAGGAGAGCCATCCATGTATCACGGACACGCGAAACGCCGCTTCGGCCGCACCCACGAGCACCGCAAGGCGATGTTCGCCAACATGTGCCAGGCGCTGATCAAGCACGAGCAGATCGTCACGACCCTGCCCAAGGCGAAGGACCTGCGCCCCGTCGTCGAGAAGCTTGTGACGCTCGGCAAGCGCGGCGACCTGCATGCCCGCCGCCAGGCGATCGCCCAGATCAAGGACGTCAAGCTCGTCGGCAAGCTCTTCGAGGTGCTCGGCCCGCGCTACAAGGACCGCCACGGCGGCTACACGCGCGTGCTGAAGGCCGGCTTCCGCTACGGCGACAACGCGCCGCTCGCCGTCATCGAGTTCGTCGACCGCGACGTCTCGGCCAAGGGCAAGGATTCCGGCCCGGTGCAGGTGCACGACGAGGACGAGGCGGCCTGAGCTTCAGCCGTAAACAGATGATTTAAAAGCCCGGTCGGCTCCCGACCGGGCTTTTTGCTGCCGCATTCGCTTGGCGAAACCACCGGCCACAGGTTGACGGAGCCCATGATGACATTCGGCCGAGCGCTCATTCCCGCGATCGCCCTCGTGCTGGCGCTCGCGGCGCCCGCCGCGGCCGAGCCGAAGCTGGTGCCGCAGTCGAACACCGAGATGACGCTGTCCTTCGCGCCGGTGGTGAAGAAGGCGGCGCCGGCGGTCGTCAACGTCTACGCCTCGCGCACCGAGAAGGTGCAGCGCAACCCGCTCTTCGACGACCCGGTCTTCCAGCAGTTCTTCGGCGCGCAGCCCTCGTCGCCGCGCTCGCAGACGATGCGCTCGCTCGGCTCCGGCGTCATCGTCGATCCGTCGGGCCTGGTGGTCACCAATTACCACGTCATCGACCAGATGACGGACGTGAAGGTCGCGCTCTCGGACCAGAGCGAGTACCCCGCGCAGATCGTGCTGCGCGACCAGCGCAACGACCTCGCGGTGCTGAGGATCAAGGGCGACGGCCCGTTCCCGACGATGGAGATGGGCAATTCCGACCAGGTCGAGGTCGGCGACATCGCGCTCGCCATCGGCGACCCCTTCGGCGTCGGCCAGACGGTGACGCAGGGCATCGTCTCGGCGCTGGCGCGCACCAACGTGGCGCAGGGCGTCTCGGCCTTCTACCTGCAGACCGACGCCTCCATCAATCCCGGCAACTCGGGCGGCGCGCTCGTCGACACGCACGCGCGGCTCGTCGGCATCAACTCGGCGATCTTCTCGCAGTCCGGCGGCTCGGTCGGCATCGGCTTCGCGATCCCCGTCGACATGGTGAAGATCGTCGTCGCCGCGGCCAAGGCCGGCGACAAGATCGTGCATCGGCCGTGGCTCGGCGCCTCGCTGCAGGGCGTGACCTACGACATCGCCGAGACGTTCGGCATGAACCGGCCGATCGGCGCGCTGGTCACCGACGTCGTCGACGACGGCCCGTCGGCCGCCGGCGGCCTGCAGCGCGGCGACCTCATCACCGCGATCGACGGCAAGCTCGTCGAAAGCCCGGAGAGCTTCGGCTTCCGGTTCGGCACCAAACCGATCGGCGGCACGGTGCAGCTCACGGTCAGGCGCGGCACCAAGACCAAGCAGATCGACGTCAGGCTCGAGCGCGCGCCGGAAATCCCGAAGCCCGACCCGGTGACGATCGCCGGCGCGAGCCCGTTCGCCGGCATCACCGCGGTCAACCTGTCCCCGGCGATCGAGGAGGAGCTGTCGAGCCCCGAGAACCACGACGGCGTCGTCATCACCGGCGTCGCGCCGGACTCGAACGCCGCGGCGGTGTCGTTCCAGAAGGGCGACATGATCCTCGCCATCAACGACGTGCCGATCAAGACGACGCAGAACCTCGTCAAGGCGACGGCGTCGCGCAGCTATTACTGGAAGCTCTCGCTGTTGCGCGGCGGCGAGGTGATCAACACGGTGCTGAACCAATGAGGCGTAGGCTCGCCATGCGCACGCAATAGCTGTAGCCTCGCCCTCGTAGACACGGGATCGCGGTCATGGTCGACGAGCCGGAAAGTTTGATGCTGAGGCTGCTCCGCGACATGCGCGCCGAGATCGCCGACATGCGCGGCGTCATGGCCACCAGGGACGACATCGCCGAGCTTCGGGCCGAGTTCAAATCCGACATGCATTCGCTGCGCGCCGATGTCGCCTCCGATTTCATCGCGACTCGGAAAGACTTGAAGGGGCTGGACGAGAAGATCACCGGCCTGCGGCGCGCGGTGATCGAGTATCACACGACGACGATCGGCCATGGCGTGCTGATCAGCGAACTCGAAGGACGCCTCCGCCGCGTCGAGCAGCACCTCAACCTGGACCCCTCCGAGTCGCACTGAGCCTGGTCTCGCAGCGCCCGGCAGCTCTCCGGCCCCGTCGCATATCCGGTGGCTGCGAACGCCGCGACCAGCGTGCTCCTGCCGGACCCTGGGCCGCGCCTCCGATAGGAAAACGAAACGCGTCGATCAGCGGGTGGTGCGCCGGCATCCCCTATGGCAGCCTCGGCGCGAGGAGACGCCATGCCACCCTTCGGCGACTATCAGAACGAGATCTATTTCGCGGGCCTGCGCGGCGTTCGCCCGAAGCTGCCGGTCGATTACGCGACGCTGGTCGAGCGCGCCCGCGCCGCGCTGCCGCCGGGCACCATCGACTATGTCGAGGGCGGCTGCGGCAACGAGTTCACCCAGCGCAACAACGTCGCCGCCTTCGAGCGCTGGGGCCTGATGCCGCGCATGCTGCGGGCGCAGGTCGAGCGCGACCTGACGATCGAGCTGTTCGGCCAGACATATCCGACGCCGATCTTCATGGCGCCGATCGGGGTGATCGGCATCTGCGCGCAGGACGGGCACGGCGACCTCGCCGCCGCGCGCGCCTCGGCCGCGACCGGCGTGCCGGTGATGGCCTCGACGCTGTCGAACGACCCGCTCGAGCAGGTGCGCGAGGCGTGCGGGCCGACGCCGGCCTTCTTTCAGCTCTACACGCCGCGCGACCCCGCGGTGGCCGAGAGCCTCGTGCACCGCGCCGAGGCCGCCGGCTACCGGGCGATCGTGGTGACGCTCGACACCTGGCTCACCGGCTGGCGCCCGCGCGATCTCAACACTGCCAACTTCCCGCAGCTGCGCGGGCACGTGCTGCAGAACTATTTCTGCGATCCGCACTTCCGCGCCTCGCTGGCCAAGCCGCCAGAGGAGGATCCTGCGGCGGCCGTGACGCGCTGGGCGCAGATCTTCGGCAAGCCGCTGACCTGGGACGACCTGCCGTGGCTGCGCTCGCTCACCAAGCTGCCGATGGTCCTCAAGGGCATCTGCGACCCCGACGACGCGCGCCGCGCCATCGATGCCGGGTTCGACGCGATCTATTGCTCGAACCACGGGGGCCGCCAGGCCAACGGCGGCCTCGCCGCGCTCGACATGCTGCCGGACGTCGTCGCCGCCGCCGGACGTACGCCGGTGCTGTTCGATTCCGGCGTGCGCTCGGGCACCGACGTCATCAAGGCGCTGGCGCTCGGCGCCACGGCCGTCGGCATCGGCCGGCCCTATGCCTACGGCCTGGCGCTCGACGGGGTCGACGGCATCGTCCACGTCCTGCGCTCGATCCTCGCCGAGGCCGACCTGCTGATGGCGGTCGACGGCTATCCCTCGCTTGCCGCGCTGGAGCCGGGCGCCATGCGGCGCATCGGCTGAGCCGCGCGCCGAGCATGGACAAGCCGCCCCGCGCTCGGGCATAAGTCGGCGCTCTCGCGCAACGAGGACCGATCGTCTTGCCCACCCTCATGGACCGGCTGACCCGCATCTTCACCTGGTGGAACGGCCAGACCGTCGGCACGGCCTTCTTCACGGCGCGCCGCGGCGAGCGCGTCGGCAGCGACGAGGTCGGCAACGTCTATTACCGCACGCGCGGCGGCGCGATCGATCCGGCGCTGGGCTTCGAGCGGCGCTGGGTCATCTACCCCGGCTACATGGAAGCCTCGACCGTCCCGCCGGGCTGGTACGGCTGGCTGCACCACACCTCCGACGTGCCGCCGACGGACGAGACCTACGTGCCGAAGGACTGGCAGAAGCCGCACCGCCCCAACATGACCGGCACGCCCGAGGCCTGGCGGCCGGCGGGCTCGACCTTGCGCGCCAACGCCCGGCCACCGGCGACCGGCGACTACGAGGCCTGGTCGCCGGAATAATTGCGCCCTCCCTTCTCCCGCAAGCGGGAGAAGAAGTGCGGCTGCTATCTCTCGACCAGCACCCGCGTGCCGACGTGGACGCGGCTGTAGAGGTCGGCGACGTCGGTGTTGGTCATGCGGATGCAGCCGGACGAGACGGCCTGGCCGATCGTCTCGGGCTCGTTGGAGCCGTGGATGCGGAACATCGTGCCGCCGAGGTACATGGCGCGGGCGCCGAGCGGGTTGTCGATGCCGCCCTTCATGTGGCGCGGCAGGTCGGGCCGGCGCTTCAGCATCTGGGGCGGCGGCGTCCAGTCCGGCCATTCCTTCATCATGGCGATGGTCTTGGCGCCGCTCCAGGTGAAGCCGGGGCGGCCGACGCCGACGCCGTACTTGATCGCCTGGGCGCCGGGCTGGACGAGATAGAGCCGGCGCTCCTTCAGCGAGACGATGACGGTGCCGGGGCGCTCGCGGCCGGCATAGGGGACGATCTCGCGCGGCGGCGCGGCGGTGCCGGCGGGGGTCGTGAACGGCGAGGTGAGGAAGTCGAAGAGATCCGCCTTCGCCGGCGCGGCGCCCAGCGTCAGGCCGAGCGCGAGGAGGCTTGCGTAACCGGAAATCCTGCGGTTCATCGTGCTATCCCTGGTGGCGACGCAGCGCCTGCCCATCGAGTCTCCCTGCCGCGGGGGACGCTGGCAACCCGAGCCGGCAGCTGAAAGCGCCTTTCCGGCAGCACGTTGCGCCCCCGCAACAGGCACGCAAAGGTCCGTCACCAAACCGTTGAAAAGGCTGGAGAATGTTCACTCTTCCGATCCCCGGCGCCCTGGCCTTCGCGGTGTTCCTGACGATCTGGTTCACCGTGCTCTTCGCCGTGCTGCCGATCGGCGTGCGCTCGCAGGCGGAGAGCGGCGAGGTCGTGCCCGGCAGCGAGCCCGGCGCGCCGACGGCCCCGCGCCTGTGGATGAAGGCGGGGCTGACGACCGTGGTCGCGGCCGTCGTCTTCGTCGTGCTCGTCCTGGTGCTGCGCGTGCTGGGGTAGCGATGGCGGCGCGCATCCGCCCGGCGACGGCGGCCGATCTCGAGGCGATCACAGGGATCTATGCGCAGGCGGTGACGCACGGGACGGGCACGTTCGAGACCGCGCCGCCCGATCGCGCCGAGATGGCCGCCCGCTACGACAGGATCCGGGCCCTCGGCGCGCCCTATCTCGTCGCGGAGGACGCGGACCGGGTGCTCGGCTTCGCCTATGCCGGGCCGTTCCGCGAGCGCGCGGCGTACCGCTTCACGGTGGAGGATTCGATCTACGTCGACGAGGCGGCCAGGGGACGCGGCGTCGGGCGGCTGCTGCTCGAGGCCCTCGTTGCGGCCTCCGAGCAGGCCGGCTTCCGGCAGATGCTGTCGCTGATCGGCGACAGCGCCAATGCCGGCTCGATCCGCCTGCACGAGGTCTGCGGCTTCGCGCATGCCGGCCGGATGGCGGCGACGGGCTGGAAGCACGGCCGCTGGCTCGACGTCGTCGTGATGCAGCGATCGCTCGGCAGCGGTGTTTCCACTCCTCCGGAGGGCGAGTGATGCTGGGCACGCGGAGAACATTCATGGCTGCAGGCGGCGCGATGGTGGTGGGCGGACCGGGCACCGGGACGGCGTCGGCGGACGGCGTGCCGTTCGAGCTGCCGCAGCCGAGCGTGCCGATCGCCGGCGGCGGTCGCTTTCCGGTGCGCCGCATCTATTGCATCGGCCGCAACTACCCCGAGCACGCCAGGGAGATGGGCTCCGACCCGAAAGCCGAGCCGCCGTTCTTCTTCCAGAAGCCGTCCGACGCCGCGCAGCTGATCGCCGACGGGTCGGTCGGCGAGCACGCCTATCCGCCGCTGACCGGCAACTATCATCACGAGCTAGAGCTGGTCGTCTTCCTGAAGAGCGGCGGCCGCGACATCGCGCCGGAGGCGGCGCTCGATCATGTCTACGGCTACGCGGTCGGCCTCGACATGACCCGGCGCGACCTCCAGCAGAAGATGAAGGACGGCCGCAAGCCGTGGGAGATCGGCAAGAGCTTCGACCATGCGGCGCCGGTCGGTCCAGTGATCCCGGTCGCCGCCATCGGCCATCCGGCGAAGGGGCCGATCGAGCTGCGCGTCGACGGGGCGGTGCGCCAGACCGACGATCTCTCCGCGATGATCTGGAGCGTGCCGGAGCAGATCGCCGAACTGTCGAAAGGCAGCGAGCTGAAGGCCGGCGACGTCATCTTCACCGGCACGCCGGCCGGCGTCGGGCCGGTCGTGCGCGGCGACTTGCTCGAGGGGCGGATCGCCGGCCTGCCGGCCCTCAGGGTGCGGATCGTCTGAACGGTCGACCGGCGATCGCGCAGGTCGCCCGCGCCGAGGCGCGCCGCGGCACGAGCAGCACGGCGCCGTCGCCGGCGCCCGCCAGCGCCGCCGTCTCGGCGACCGACGGCAGCCCATGCATCCGTTCGATGCGGGGGGAGACGGTTTCCGCGGCCGCCGCGAACGATGTGAGCTGGCTCGCGTCGAAGAAGCCGAGCGGCAGGTCGAGACGGGCCGCCGCCTCCGCGAGGCCGGCCTCGCCGCGTTTTTCTTCGATCGAGAACACGCCGCCCGGCTTCGCGTCGGCCGGCAGCGCTGCCACCGCCTCGCGAACCAGCGCGACGATCTCCTCCGCCGGGCAGCCCTTGCGGCACCCGACGCCGATTGCGATCACGGCTTGCTCACCGCCCATTGCGTGACCGGCATCGCCGGGCGCCAGCCGCGGAAGCGGCCGATCTGATCGGCATGGGCGATCGAGATGAGCGTCAGTTCTCCGCCGTGCACGCGATGCAGGTCGGTGAGGTGCGCCTGCGTCTCGAGCGTCACCGCGTTGACGACGAGCCGCCCGCCGGAAGGCAGCGCGTCGAAGGCCAGCTCGATCATCGCGTGATCGGTGCCGCCGCCGCCGATGAAGATCGCATCCGGCGTTTGCAGGTCGGCGAAGACGCCGGGCGCGCGCTCGACCCGGACCTCGAGGCCGGGGACGCCGAGCGCGGCGGCGTTGTGGACGATCCGCGCGGCGCGCTCCGGCCGCATCTCGACCGCCGTGGCGCGGTTGGCGGGATCGAGCAGCGCCCATTCGATCGCCACCGAGCCGGATCCCGCGCCCACGTCCCACAGATGGCCGCCGCGGAACGGCCGCAGCGCCGAGAGCACGATCGCCCGCATCTCGCGCTTGGTGATCTGGCCGTCGTGCTGGAACAGCTCGTCCGGCAGGCCCGGCGCGATCGGCAGGAGCTGCGCCTCCCGGCCGGCGACGATCTCGAGCGCCAGGACGTTGAGCGGATCGATGTCGTCGGCCGCGAAGGTCTCGGCGGTCCCCCGGCGGATGCGCTCGCGCGGGCCGCCGAGCGCCTCGAGCACGTCGAGGCGGGAGCCGCCGAGCCCGCGCGCGGCGAGCAGCGCGGCGACCTTGCCCGGCGTCGTCTCGTCCCAGGTCAGGCACAGGAGCTTGGCGTGCGGCTGCAGGTGCGGGACGAGGCGGACGAGGTCGCGCCCGTGCAGCGAGACGATGCGCACGTCCTGCAGCGCCCAACCGAGCCGGCTCGCCGCCAGGCTGAGGCTCGAGGGCGCCGGCACGCAGACGATCTCCTCGGCCGGCACGGCGGCGACGAGCAGGGGGGCGACGCCGTAGAGGAAGGGGTCGCCCGAGGCCAGCACGCAGACCGGCTCGCCGCGCCGCGCCAGGATTTTCGGGATCGCCTCGTGCAGCGGCGACGGCCAGGTCATCGTCTCGGCGTCGAGCGGTGCCGCGAGGGCGAGATGGCGCTTGCCGCCGACGACGAGCCTGGCTTGCGCGACGAGCCGCGCCGCGGCAGGGGAGAGGCCGTCGCGCCCGTCCTCGCCGATGCCGACGATCGACAGCCAGGGAGCCGCTTTTGCCGTCATCGGAGGGTCCCCGTCGCATCCTGCTGCTCGGCGGCACCAGCGAGGCCACCGCGCTCGCCGACATACTCGCGCGGCGCGCCGATATCGAGGCGACGCTCTCGCTCGCCGGGCGCACGGCCTCGCCGGCGCCGCAGCCGCTGCCGACGCGCACCGGCGGCTTCGGCGGGGCCGACGGCCTCGCCGGCTACCTTCGCGCGCAGGGGATCGCGGTACTCGTCGATGCCACGCATCCGTTCGCGGCGACGATCTCGCGCAATGCGCGACAGGCGGCGACCCGCGCGGGCGTCCCGCTCGTTGCCGTCGGCCGGCCGCCGTGGCGGCCGCAAGCCGGCGACGACTGGCGCGAGGTCGACGATGTCGCGGCGGCCGCCGCCGCGCTCGGGGCGGCGCCGCGGCGCGTCTTCCTCACCATCGGGCGGCAGCAGCTCGCCGCCTTCGCCGGCGCGCCGCAGCACCACTACCTCGTGCGCTCCGTCGACCCCGTGGACGCGCAGCTTCTGCCGGATGCGCGGTGGATCGAAGCCCGCGGCCCGTTCGATGCCGCCGCCGAGGAGGCGCTCATGCGCGCGGAGGGAATCGAAGTCCTCGTCACGAAGAACAGCGGCGGCGCTGCGACCGCCGCCAAGCTCGTGGCGGCGCGCCGGCTCGGCCTGCCGGTCATCCTGGTGCGACGTCCAACCGACGAGGCGACGCTCGGCGTCGACGACGCGATGGCCGCGATCGACGCTCACCTCTCCGCGCTCCGCGGCGTGTAGATCCAGGGCGCGGCGCCCGGGCGGTCGATGCGGCGCGTCGCCGACGAGCCGATGAGCACCAGCGTGCT
>CAZZZM010000063.1:5532-13080 GCA_964658465.1 uncultured Nakamurella sp. | reverse complement strand
TGCGCCAGCGCTTCGGCGGCGGTGAGGCCGAAGCTTTCGCTCTCCGAGACGATGGCGACGCAGGCCGCGCGACGATACCAGTCCGCCAGATCGGCGACGTGCCCCGGCAGCGTCACGCGCGATTGCAGCCCGTGCCGCGCGATCGCCGCCTCGATCCTGTTGCGCTCCGGGCCTTCGCCGAGGATCGCCAGGCGCGCGTCGCCGTCGTCGAGCTGCGCGAAGGCTTCGACGAGGTCCGGAAATCGTTTGACGGGCACCAGACGCCCGATCGCCAGCACGAGCCGCTCGCGGGGACCGTCCGGCGGCGCGAAGGCGAGGCCGTCGGGCAGGGGGTTGTAGAGGCGCAGCATCCGCGTCGGGCTCGCATGCCAGCGTCGCTGCATCTCGTCGCGCAAGGCATCCGAGACGCAGACGGTGCGCGCCGCCAGTCGCGTCGCGACGGCGGCGAATTGAAACGAGGCGCGCGCGAACGGCTTCGGCTCGGCGGCGGCGAAGCCGTGATAGCCGAGCACGCACCGTCGCGTCCGCCCCGCGAGCAGCGCCGCGGCGAGATGCTTCAGGTTCTGCGCGCCGAGAGCGGAGAACGAGGCGTCGGGTCGTTCCGCGCGCAGCAAGGCCGCGAGCGCGCGCGTGCCGGCGGCATGGCCGGCCGGGAGCACGACGACGCGCAAGCCAGGCTGGGCCGCGGGCGGCCCGGCCTCGATCGCGCTGTCGACGGCAAAAATGACGTCGTCGCCGGCCGCGGCGAAGGCCGAGGCCAGCCGCGAGAACACCACCTCGGCACCGCCGCCACCGAACGCGTGCGTGTAGAACAGAAGCTTCCGCGCCATCGCGCTGCATCCCCCCGCAGAAGCCTCATACGAGTGGACGGCCGATCTGTCGAAGCCGGATGTTTGCCGTGAAGGTCGCGTTGCGGACCGATGGGCCGGTGCGGCGCTGGCACGACCGCCTTGGCCAGCGTCTCGCCGACGCGGGGCACGCCCTGGTGATGCGCCGGGCCCACGGCCGCCCGCTGCCGATGGGTCTAGGTCTCGCGCTGGCGTTGGAGAGGCGGCTCTATGGAGCGCACGGCGCGCTCTTCGAAGCCACCGGCGAGCATCCGAGCGACGGCGACGCCGATCTCGTTCTGGACGTGCGGTTCGATGGTCGCGTTGGAGAGCGCGCGCTCCTCGACGCGCTGCTGGCGCGGCGCGGGCCGCGCGTCGAGGTCGTCGATGCGCAGGGCCGCATTATTGCCGCCGGTCTGCCGGCGCTGGAGCAGCGGGATGTGCTCGCACACGGCTTCGATCACGTTCTCGCTCGCACCGAACAGCTCGTCGTCGCCGCGGTGCGGTCCGCGTCGGGCGAGGGCATGGCCCTGGCGGCATCCGATCCTCCGCCGGCAAACGAGGCGGTGCCGGTGCCGTTGTTTCTCGCGCGTACCTTCGCGTCGAGGCTCCGCGGGAAGCTCGGTGCGGCCGACGCGCGGCTGCCGCCGTGGCGGATCGCCGTGCGAGCGGCGGAAGGGCCCGGCGTCGCGCTCGCACGGGGGTGGCAAGGCGCGCCGTTCGTGACGCTCGATCACGACGGCCGACGTTTTCAGGCCGACCCATTCGTGCTCGCGCAGGCCGGCCACACCTGCCTGTTCTTCGAGGATTTCCCCTTCGCCACGCGCAAGGGCGTGATCGCGATGCGCGAACTCGAGGCCGGCGGCGGCTGGTCGCCGTCGCGCGTCGTGCTCGACGAGCCGTTCCACCTCTCGTACCCGCACCTCGTCGTCATCGACGGCACGGTCTACATGCTGCCGGAAACGTCGAGCGCCGGCCGCCTCCAGCTCTATCGTGCCGATCCGTTTCCCGACCGTTTCGTCCCGGACCGCGTTCTCGTCGATGGTGTCGAGGCCAACGATGCGACTCTGGTCGAGCACGACGGCGTCTGGTGGCTCTTCGCCACGCTGTCGGGCGACGGCGGCTCGACGTGGGATGCGCTCGGCCTCTACAGCGCGCCGCATCCGTTCGGCCCGTGGACGCCGCATCCCGCAAACCCGGTGCTGATCGACGCCGGCGCGGCGCGGCCGGCCGGCGAGATGTGGCACGAGGGCGGCGCGCTGATGCGGGTCGCGCAGGACTGCCGCGCCGACTACGGAGCCGGCCTCGTCATCTGCCGCGTCGACCGGCTCGACATGAAAAGCTACGCGCAGACCGTCGTGACGCGTCTCGGGCCGCCGGGCGGGCATGGGGCGCGCGGCACCCACACGCTGAACCGCGCCGGCGGCCTCGAGGTCATCGATCTCGTCTGACGGGCTGCTGCTCGCCGCCCGGCAGCTCCTCGCGCAACGGGGCGTGGTTGAGGATGGCGACAAGCGAGACGCCGCCGATCGTGTTGCCGATCAGCGTCGGGATCATGAAGCGCGTGAAATACTCGCCCAAGGTGATGTGGCCGACGAAGACGTTGAACGCGGCTTCCACCGATCCCGCGATGATGTGCGAGAAGTGCGCGGCCGCGACGACGTAGGTGATGATCAAGATCAGCAGCAGCCGCGACTGGCCGGCGCCGGGGATCAGCCAGACGATGAGCGCGATCAGCCACCCCGCCAGGATCGCCTTCACCATCGTCGGCACGAAGGAATCCTTCATCGCCTCCTCCGCGACGCCGCGCAGCGCCTTGGTGACCTCGGCATCGAACAGGCCGGGGTGGCTGACCAGCCAGGCGAAGACGAAGGTGCCGATGAGGTTGAAGACGAGCACCACCGCCCAGAGCCGGGCGACCTGCCAGAGCGTCTTCAAGTCCTTGCGCGTCAGCAGCGGCAGGATCGAGCTGAGCGTCGACTCGGTATAGAGCTGCTGGCGCCCGAGGATCACGATGATGAAGCCGATCGTGTAGCCGAAGCTGGAGATCAGCTTCGTCCATGGCGCGCCCTCGGGGAGCGCGCTGCGGATGATCGCCATGGTGAAGAACGAGAAGCCCATCGACAGGCCGGCGCCCAACGCCGACCAGGCCATCGCCCTGACGGAGCGATCGAGTGTCTTTTCACCTTCCTCGCGAATGATCTCGTGAATGACGCGCGCTTGCGGCGGCGTCGGGCCGGAACCTGAATGATGGCGCTCGTGGTGGTCGAGGTCAGGATCTTGCTCGTCCTCGTTGTCGTGCGACTCTTCGTGTCTATCCATTAGGTCTCCGGGGGGTCAGCTGACACCGGTCGGGCCATCCAGTATGACGCGCACCTTGCGCGCCAAGTCACTGCGGCCATACGGCTTGCTGAGGACGTCGAATTCCTCGCCCCCCGCTTCGGTTCGTTCGAGCGACGCTTCGGCGTAGCCCGTCGTCAACAAAACCTTCGTCTGCGGCGCCCGGCGCCGGACCTCGCGACCGAGTTCGACCCCGTTGAGATCGCCCGGCATGATCATGTCCGAGAAGAGCAGATCGATCGGGTGGCCGGCATCGAGGATGGCCAAAGCCTCGCGACCATCGGCCGCGTGCAGGACGGTGTAGCCGAGGTCCTTGAGGATCATGCGCGCCATCTCGGCGACGTCGGCGCGGTCCTCGACGACGAGGATCGTCTCCGTGCCGGGCCGGTCGAAGGCGCGCGGTCCGCGCAAATGCGTCTCGTCGACCGCCTCGCTGACGGCGGGGAAGAAGATGCGGACCGTCGTGCCCTGGCCCTCGACGGAATCGATCTGCGCGGCACCGCCGGATTGCTTGGCGAAGCCGTAGACCATGGACAGGCCGAGGCCGGTGCCCTTGCCTTCCTCCTTGGTGGTGAAGAACGGGTCCATCACGCGCTCGATGATCTCGGGGGCCATGCCGCTGCCCGTGTCGGTGATCGCGATCGACGCGTAGCGACCGGCGGCGAGGTTTCTGGCGCGGCCGGATCCGTCCTGTCCGATCTCGAGGTTGCTCGTCGTGATAGTGAGGCGCTTGTCCGGGCGCCCGGCCATCGCGTCGCGGGCGTTGATGATGATGTTGATGAGCGCGGTCTCGACCTGCGTCGGGTCGACGCGGCAGTTCCAGAGGTTGTCGGCGAGATCGCTTGAGATCGTGACGTCGTCGCCGAGGGTCCGTTCGGCGATGTCGCGGACGCGGCCCGTCAGTCCGTTGAGGTTGATGATCTGGCCTTCGAGCCTCTGCTTGCGGGCAAACGACAGCAATTGCTGCGTGAGGTTCGCCGCGCGTTCCGCCGCGTTCTGCGCGTTGGCGATGCCGCGCTGCAGCTTCTCCCGGTTGATCTCGGGCTTCTGCAGCCCGCTGCCGATCATCTCGAGGTAGCCGACCATCACCTGCAGCAGGTTATTGAAGTCGTGCGCGATCCCGCCGGTGAGGCGTCCGAGCGCCTCCATCTTCTGCGCCTGGCGCAGCTCTTCCTCCGCCGCGCGGCGGCGGCTGACGTCGAGCTGCGAGGCGAAATAATAGACCAGCTCGCCGGCTCTGTTGAAGATCGGCGAGATGAAGAGCGCGTTCCAGAACGTGTAGCCGTCCTTGCGGTAGTTCAGGATCTCGACGGCGACCTGCTGCCGCTCGGCGATCGCGCGGCGGACTTCCGCCACCGTCTCAGCGTCGGTCTCCGGCCCCTGCAGGAAGCGGCAATTGCGGCCGATCAGCTCGTCGGCGGCGTAGCCCGTCATCGCCTGGAACGCCTGGTTGGCGAAGACGATCGGATTGTCGTCGCGCCGCGGGTCGGTGACGATCATCGGCATGCGCGTCGTCTGGACGGCGGCGAAGAAGATGTCGCCGTGCCGGCCGGTCAAAGGCTCGGTGCCCGTGTCGATCGTCACGCGCGGCCGCGCCGGGCCGGTGCGGTTCGCCATCGGATCCTCCGCCGCGAGGCCTTCGGTGCTCAACGCATTCTCCCGATGCAAGGCACGCCAAGATAGGAGCCAAGGTCGCCAACGACAACGGCCAAGCTTGCCTGGCTCACCACCCCCTCGTGCCGGGTGCGCCCTTGAAGGGGCCGACGAGGTTGCTCGTCACCCAGCCGCCGTAGAAGCCGCCCGGCTGCGGCAGCACCTGTTCGCCGTCGACGAAACAGGCGTCCATCGCCTGGGGATAGACGGCGAGATGGTCGCGTAGGGCCGCGAAGGCCGGGGTCGGGTCCGGATAGCTCCAGGCGCAATCGTTGGCCACCTTGTCGCCCTCCCGCAGGCTCCAATAGGAAGCGTTGCCCTTGAATTCGCAAAAGCTGCGCCGCGCGCTCGGCTCGATGATGCAGGTGAAGCTGTCGCGCGGGAGGTAGTAGACCGGCGGATGGGTCGTCTCCAGCACCCGCTTGGCGTCGCGCGTGAGGGCGATCGTCCGACCCGCGAACACGATGCGGATTTCCTGGGGCACCGGCTCGAGCCGCGGCGGCCGCGGGTAGTCCCAGACGTTCTCGCGTTCCATCCGATCCTCCTTGCCAGAATCAAAGCTGGCTCCGCCGCCCCGGGCCGCAAGAGCCGCGGCGGAAATGCCACGCTTGGGTGATCTGACGCCTGTGACCTCGAGACCGGTCCTAAAGCGAGACAAATTGGATTAGGATCGACAAAATCCGGTCATCTTCGGGTTTGCGCGTTTTGAGACCACTGCTCGCCCCCGTCACCGAATGGCGCGACGTCGCCGCCGAACAGGCAGGCACGACCGTGACGGTCGACCTCGACGCCATCGCCGCCAACTGGCGCCTCCTGCAGGACAAGGCCGGCGCCGCCGAATGCGCGGCGGTCGTCAAGGCCAACGCCTACGGTCTCGGGCTCGACGCCGCGGCGACGGCGCTGCGCAGGGTCGGCTGCAAGACCTTCTTCGTCGCCCACGTCTTCGAGGGGCAGCACCTGCGGGCGATCGCCCCGGAGGCGACGATCTACGTCTTCAACGGGCTGATGCCGCGCACCGCGCACATCTTCCTCAAGGCCCGGCTGCGACCGGTGCTCGGCTCGCTGCCGGAGATCGACGACTGGGCCGAGGCCTGCGCCAAGACCCGCGCGCCGTGCGCGATCCAGCTCGACAGCGGCATGAACCGGCTCGGTCTCATCGCCGAGCAGATCCCGGCCGCCGCGAGCCTTGCCGCCAAGCTCGACGTCGCCCTGGTCATGAGCCATTTCGTCTGGTCGGGCCGACGCGCGCATCGCGATCATGTCGCCCGCCAGATCGAGACCTTCGAGTCGGTGCGCGCCGGCTTCCCGGGCGTGCCGGCCTCGCTCGCCAATTCGAGCGGCATCTTCTACGGGGCGGACGCGCATTACGACGTCGTGCGGCCGGGCTACGCGATCTACGGCGGCAACCCGACGCCCGACGATGCGAACCCGATGCGCCCCGTCGTCACGTTCGAGGCCAAGGTCATCCAGGTGCACGAAGTCGCCGCCGGCGCCGGCGTCGGCTACGACGGGCGCTGGACCGCGCCGTCGCCGCGACGGCTCGCGACGATCTCCGCCGGCTATGCCGACGGCATCCCGACCGGCGCGATCGGCGCCGAGGGGCCGCCGCGCGGCTACGCGTCGGTCGACGGCGCGCTGTGCCCGATCGTCGGGCGCATCTCGATGGACCTCACCGTCGTCGACGTGACCGACGCCCCCATGGTCGAGCGCGGCGACTCGGTCGAATTGATCGGCGCCGAGATCACCATCGACGACATCGCCGAGCGGGCCGGGACGATCGGCTACGAGGTGCTCACGCACCTGGGACCGCGCAGCCACCGACGGACGATCGGGCGGCAGGCGACCGTGCTGACCAGCCCGGGGCGCTAGCAGCCCATTCGGGGCCTCAGGCCGCCGCCGTCGCCGCCCCCACGAGCTTGCGGGCGTCCAGCGCGCTGATCGGATGCCCGAAGGCGTAGCCCTGCGCGTACTCGCAGCCGAGCTGGTACAGCTCGATCGCATCCGACTCGCTCTCGGCCCCCTCGGCGACGACTTCCATGCCGAGGTCGTGGGCGAGCGTCACCATCGAGCGCAGGATCACCGGCCGGGCGCCCTTGGCGCCGTTGTTGTGCACGAACGACCGGTCGATCTTGATCGTGTCGAAGGGGAAGCGCTGCAGGTAGGAGAGCGACGAGTAGCCGGTCCCGAAATCGTCGAGCGACAGGCCGGCACCGAGCTCCTTGATGCGCGTCAGGATCTGCGCGGCGTACTCGGGGTTCTCCATCACCAGGCTCTCGGTCAGCTCGAGCTTGAGCGAGCCGCGGTGGACGTCGCAGCGCGTCAGCACGGCCTTCACGTCGTGCAGCAGGTCGTGGCGCAGCAGCTGGCGCGAGGACACGTTGACCGAGGCGAAGATCGGCGGGTCGACGTCGAGGGCACGCTGCCAGGCGGAAAGCTCGCGGGCGGTGCGCTCCAGCGCGAAGATGCCGAGGTCGACGATGGCGCCGGTCTCTTCGGCGATCGGGAGGAACTCCGCCGGCGACAGGCGGCCGAGGCGCGGGTTGTCCCAGCGCAGCAGCGCCTCGAAGCCGGCCACGGTGCGGTCCTCGAGCCGCACGACGGGCTGGAAGAAAACCTTGATCTCGCCGCGCTCCAGCGCCTTGCGCAGGTCGGATTCGAGCGCCAGCCGGTCGGAGCGCAGGGTGCGCATCGCGGGCCGGAACACCTCGATCCTGTTGCCGCCGCCCTT
>CAZZZM010000063.1:0-5432 GCA_964658465.1 uncultured Nakamurella sp. | reverse complement strand
TCCTGCGGCTTCAGCAGGCGGGAGAGGCGCCGCGACAGCGTCAGGAGGATCGAGTCGCCGGCGGAGAGGCCGACGGTCTCGTTGATCTGCTTGAAGCGGTCGACGTCGATGCAGAAGACGGTGGGACGCAGGCGCGGGTCGTTCTGCGCGAAGGTGAGAGCCGCCTCGAGCCGGTCGAAGAACAATTCGCGATTCGGCAGGCCGGTCAGGTTGTCGTGGATCGCATCGTGCAGCAGGCGCTCCTCGGCGACCTTGCTCTCGGTGATGTCGGAGAGCGTGCCGACGATGCGGATCACCTCGCCGTCCGGGCCGACCACGGGCCTGGCGCGCATCGCGTACCAGAAATAATGGCCGTCGGCGGCGCGCAGGCGGAAGTGCTCGTTGATGCGGCCGCGCCGCTGCTCCAGCATCGTGTCGAGGCAGGCGCGGTAGCGGTCGCGCTCGAACGGGTGCAGCACGTCGAGCCAGCCGGCGGCGGGGCCTTCCAGCGCGCCGCGGCCGACGCCAAGCTGCGATTCAACTTCCGGCGAGACGAAGACGCGGTCGGCGGCGACGTCCCAGTCGTAGATCACGTCGCCGCTGCCGGTGAGCGCCAGCGCCTTGCGGCTCGAGTCGGTGACCGCGCCGGCGCCCAGGCCGCCCCCCGCGAAGGCGTTCTGCATGATCGTGAAGCCGATCAGCATGACGATCAGCACGAGGCCGCCGATCAGCGCCGGCGACACGAGGTCGTTGGTCAGCGTACCGGTCACGGTGAAGCTCGCGCAGATCACCCAGGCGAGCAGCAGGAACCAGGTCGGGATCAGCATGACCGCGCGGTCGTAGCCGTGCGTCGAGAGGTAGAGCACCAGCACGAAGCCGACGCCGGCGATGGTGGCGAGGGAAAGCCGTGCGACGCCGGCGGCGACCGGCGCGTCGAACACCGCGAAGGCGATGAGGGCGAACAGAAAGACCAGCCACGCCGCGGCGACGCGCGAGGCGCGGACGTGCCAGCGCGAGAGGTTGAGGTAGGCGAAGAGGAAGACGAGGAGCGTCGCCGACAGCGTGGTCTCGGCACCGGCGCGCCAGATGCGGTCGCTGGCGCCCGACATGCCGAACAGCTTGTCCCAGAAGCCGAAGTCGATGCAGACGTAGGCGAGCACGGCCCAGGCGAGTGCCGCCGCGGCGGGGAAGATCACCGCGCCCTTCACGACGAAGACGATGGTGAGGAACAGCGCCAGCAGGCCGGCGATGCCGATGACGATGCCCTTGTAGAGCGTCAGGCTCGTCACCTTGTCCTTGTAGGCGTCGGGTATCCACAGCGCGAGCTGCGGCAGGTTCGGCGTGCGCAACTCGGCGACGTAGGTGACGGTGGTGCCGGGATCGAGCGTCAGGCGGAAGACGTCGGCATCTGTCGCGTCCTCGTGTTCCGGCGAGATGCCCTGGCTCGCGGTGATCGCCGAGATGCGGGTGGCGCCGAGATCGGGCCAGATGACGCCGGAGCCGACGAGGCGGAAATGCGGGGCGACGATGACGCGTTCGAGCTGCTCGTCGGTGTCGTTCGTCAGCGCGAAGACGATCCAGTTCGGGCGGGTGCCGGGATCCTTGGCGCGGACCTCGATGCGGCGGACGATGCCGTCGGCGCCGGGGGCGGTCGAGACGAGCAGACGGTCGCCCTGGGAGGAATAGCTCTCGATCGCCTTGGTGAGATCGATCGCCGGCGTGTCGGGCGGCACGCGCACCGCCTCGATCGCGCGCGCGGGAAGCAGGCTCGCCAGCAGCAGGAGAAGCGGCAGGAGGACGTGGACGAGGCGGGGGGGAAAGTTCACTCGGGTCTCGCGGCTCGAGGCGCAAGGCTCGCTGGCACAAGGGTTTTTTCGCAAGCCCCCCGGCGGACGGGCAGCGGACCGTAAAGCTTGACGGTTGGGAGGGCAAGCATCCCGACGGACGGACTCACGGGCGGTCGCGGCGCGGCAAGCGCAGCGAGATCGGATCGGACTCCAGGAGCGCGAACAGCAGGTGATCCTGCCAAGTCCCGTTGATGCGAAGATAGGCGCGGGCGAGCCCCTCCTCGCGGAAGTTGGTGCGCCGGAGCAGCCGGATCGAGGCGTCGTTCTGCGGCAGGCAGGCGGCCTCGACGCGGTGGAGACGCAGCGTCGCGAAGGCGAAACCGGTGGCGGCGCGGACGGCGCGGGCCATCCAGCCCTGGCCGGCGAAGGGCTGACCCATCCAGTAGCCGAGCGTCGCCGCCTGCGCGACGCCGCGCTTGATCTGCCCGAAGGTCAGGCCGCCCAGCAGCGCATCGTCGGCTTCGCGGAACAACAGGAACGGGTAGGCGTCGTCGTTCTCGATTTCCGTCGTGTGGCGCTTGATGCGGCGGCGGAACGAGCCCTTCGTCAGGTCGTCGGGCGGCCAGGTCGGCTCCCAAGGCGTCAGGAAGTCGCGCGAGAGGTGGCGGAGCGCCGCCCATTGATCGAAATCGTGCATCTCCGGCGGCCGCAGATAGACGCCGTCGCCGCGAATGAAGGTCGCGTTGTCGTTGCTGGCGCCGATGCGGAAGAGCGCCATCTCACGCCGCCCTCGCGTGCAGCCGCTCGCCGACGCGATCGGGGGCCCAGACCTTGCCGATCGGCCCGATCGACGCGACGGTCGGCGCCGAGCGCAGCGCGCGGGCGCCGGCGGCGCGGATATCTTCGAGCCGCAGCGTTTCGACCTTGGCGATCATCTCCTCGCGCGGCAGGACGCGGCCGAGCGCCAGCAGCTGGCGGGCGATCTGCTCGGCGCGGGCGGTCGGCGATTCGAGGGCGGCGAGCAGCGACACCTTGGTCTGCGCCTTGGCGCGCTGCACCTCGGCTTCGCTCAGCGTCTCGCTCGCCTCGGCGATGGAATCGAGCGCCACCGGCATGAGCTCGCCGACGTCGCGTTGGCTCGTCGCCGCGTAGAAGCCGAAGAGGCCGGTGTCGGAATAGGCCCAGTGGAAGGCGTAGATCGAATAGGCGAGGCCGCGCTTTTCGCGCACGTCCTGGAACAGGCGCGAAGACATGCCGCCGCCGACCGCGTTCGCGAAAATCTGCAGAGCGTAATGATCCGGGTCGTCGTAGGCGACGCCCTCGAAGCCGACGACGACATGCGCCTGCTCGAGGCGGCGCTTCAGCCGCGTCTCGCCGCCGACATAGCGGGCCGCCGCACCGGCCGAGGGGATCTGCGCGGGCGTCGTCTCGAGCCGGGCGAACCGCGTGGCGGCCTCGTCGACGAGGCGGGCGTGCTCGACGGCACCGGCCGCGCCGACGATCATGCCGCCGCCGTGGTAGTGGCGCGAGAGGTAGCGCCCGATCGTCGCGCGATCGAAGCCGGAGACGCCCTCGGGCGTGCCGAGGATGGGCCGGCCGATCGCCTGGCCGGGGTAGGCGCAGGCGTTGAAGAGGTCGAAGACGAGGTCGTCGGGCGTGTCCTCGACGGCGCCGATCTCCTGCAGGATCACGCTCTTCTCGCGCGCCAGCTCGCTCTCGTCGAAGGTCGATTCGGTGAGGATGTCGGCCAGGATGTCGAGCGCGAGGCCGGTGTCCTCGGCGAGCAGGTGCGCATAATAGGCCGTCTGCTCGACGCTGGTCGCGGCGTTGAGGTCGCCGCCGGCGGCCTCGATCTCCTCGGCGATGGCCCGCGCGGAACGCCGCCGCGTCCCCTTGAAGGCCATATGCTCGAGCAGGTGCGAGAGGCCGTGCTCGCGGACGTCCTCGTGGCGCGAGCCGGCGCCGACCCACACGCCCAGGGCGGCCGTCTCGAGATGCGGCATGCGGTCGGTGACGACGCGCAAGCCCGAGGGCAGGGTGGTGATCTCGACGCTCAAGATGCGACCTTCATAGTGGCGGCCTTCAGCGCGCGGCCCTGGTCCACCCGCGACCTGATGAACTGCTCGATCTCGTACTGATCGTTGGCGAGCACGGTGAAGCGCTCCTGCTTGCCGAGCATCTCGGCCATGAACGGCGGCAGCGGCGGCCGCAGGCCGATCGCCCGCTCGATCGCGTCGGGGAATTTCGCGGCATGCGCCGTGCCGAGCACGACCATCGGCGTACCCGGGTCGCGCGCCGCGGCGTCGCGCGCCACATGCAGGCCGACTGCGGTATGCGGGTCGACGAGCTCGGAGGATTGCTGCCAGCACCGGGCGATCTCGGTGGTCGTCTCGTCCTCGCTGGTGCGGCCGGCGTCGAACTCGGCGCGGATCGCCGTCAGCGTCTCCGGCGGGATCGTGAAGCCGCGGGACTGCTTGAGGCCGTCCATCATGTTGCGGAGCGCGGTGCCGTCGCGACCGCCGAGCTCGAACAGCAGCCGCTCGAAATTCGAGGAGACCTGGATGTCCATGGAAGGCGACTGGGTGTGGGTCACGCCGCGGGTCTCGTAGCCGCCGTTCTCGAGGGCGCGGGCGAGAATGTCGTTCTCGTTCGTGGCGATGACGAGGCGGTCGATCGGCAGGCCCATCCGCTTGGCGATCCAGCCGGCGAGGATGTCGCCGAAATTGCCGGTCGGCACGGTGTAGCTGACCTTGCGTTGCGGCGCGCCGAGCGCGACGGCGCTCGTGAAATAATAGACCACCTGCGCCAGCACGCGCGCCCAGTTGATCGAGTTGACGCCGGAGAGTCCGTACTCGTCGCGGAAGGCGGCGTGGGTGAACAGGGCCTTCACGGCGGCCTGGCAGTCGTCGAACGTGCCTTCCAGCGCGACGACGTGGATGTTGTCGCCTTCGACCGTGGTCATCTGGCGGCGTTGCACCGGGCTAACCCGCTCGTGCGGGTAGAAGATCACGACATCGATGTTGGCGAGGCCGCGGAACGCCTCGATCGCCGCCGCGCCGGTGTCGCCGGAGGTCGCACCGACGATGGTGGCGTGCTGGCCGCGTTTCGTCAGCGCGTGCTCCATCAGCCGCGCCAGCAGCTGCATCGCGCAGTCCTTGAAGGCCAGCGTCGGACCGTGGAAGAGCTCGAGCACGTAGAGGTTGGCGTCGATCTGCTGCAGCGGCGCGATCGCGGCGTGGCGGAAGGGCGCATAAGCCGTCTCGATCATGCCGGTCAGGGTCGCCGCGTCGAGGTCCTCGCCGACGTAGGGCATCAGCACGGCGCGAGCGACCTCGCCATAGGGCTTGCCGGCGAAGCCGGCGATCGTCTCGGCAGACAGGACCGGATAGCTCTGCGGCAGGTAGAGGCCGCCGTCGCGGGCGAGGCCGGCGAGCATCGCCTCGCTGAACGACAGGACGGGCGCCTCGCCGCGTGTGGAGATGTAGCGCAAGAAACGAACTCGTTGGGTTGGGCGGATGCGGCTCCGCTATGGTTGGGGACGCCGCCGATGGTCGCGATCGTGGCGCTCTAACACGAAAGACGGCCGGTGGCTCTCTTTCGAGGGGATAGTTTCGTTCAGCCCGTGCGCGCCGAGGCGTGCGTGCCGGCCGGGCCGTCCTCGCCTTT
>CAZZZM010000062.1:4981-13084 GCA_964658465.1 uncultured Nakamurella sp. | reverse complement strand
CATCGAGCGGCTGCGCCTCAACCTCGTCGACGACATGACCTTCGCCGCCCGCCCGAGGTGGCCGCTGGATGCCAACGCGGAGGCGGCGCATCACGGGAAGGCGTGAAGCTTTCTGCCGGCCATCTCATCAAACGGCCTTTTTGTATCTCGATCCAATCTTTTCATTAACGTAGGCGCCGAACGATTTGCTTTCTTCTACAAGGAGCCTTGAGTATTTTGCGCGAGCATCGGAGTCACTGCGAGCCGCTCTCGCCATAGCTTCGGCTGCCTTAGAAGCTTGACCGCTCTGAAGAGTGTACGTTTCGGTCGGCGCTGTTGGGCGAATTCCCATGGTGCGTCTCCAGTTAGGTCGGCTTAGTCGACGATTGAATCAGGTCATCGATATCTAATCCGCCCGTGATCAAAAGTGAGGCCACTGCGCCAGAAATCTGGATCAACATCCCCGAGTTATCCCGTCCGAACCGCCCAACGCGATCACTCGTCGCGACAAGTACACCGTAAGGCCGATCATCCTCAGCGAGGAGCGGGCCGATTGGCACGGAAGCGAACGATCGATACAGGGCCCGGTCGTACCCCTTTTCCTTTGTCGGAGGCACAGCAGAAAATGGTTCCGCATCGGGATGTTGCGCATCTCCGGTGATGATCACTCGCTGATCTACGAAGGCTTTTCCAACGTGCCCCTCACCACGTCCCCACTCTCTGCCGAGGTCGCCTTTGGGTGATTTGTGATTCTGCGATTTTCGCCGCCAGATAGGCATAAGGATATCTCTACTTTCGGAGAACAAATAGACGGCGAAACTCCAAGCCTCGGAAGGCCCAATATCGAAAATAAACTCCCCCTCCAAGTACAATGGAGATGCCAAGTCGTTTATCGCTTTTTCGAGTCCCTCGATATCAGATATGTTTTGGCGGGCGAATGAAAGAATGGCTGACCTGACGGAAGAGCTATAGCTAGCCTGAAGAGCAAGTCTATCGACCAAGCTCGAAAGCTGAGATTTTTCCTCAATGAGCGTGGCGATTGTCTCTTCAAATTCTTCATTTTCGACTGCGAGCGCTAAAAGCGACTCACCTGTCGGATTGAGGCGAATGGCCAATGCGGCCAAGACAAGCAAGACGGCCACCCAGATAACGATCAGGACGTTCGTGCCGTAGCTCTTGTCGAGATCAGGAGTGAAAGCGCCCAAGACCGCGCATGTGCCTGGCACGATGACCAGAGCGGCAACACCTGTGAGCCAACGCTCCACGGAACGGCGTCTTGACAGCCCTTTTACCGCCCGTCTCCGAACAGTCGACATTAACAGCCCGAACTCCGAACACTGCAGATGCGCCAATCTGCGTCAAACATCACCATGCTTTCAACGACGATAAGCAGCCCCGCTCGACATCCCCGGCAAAACATCGCATCACCAAGGCGTTGATCTCACGGGAGTCCGGCCATGCGCCGCATCGCGGTTCTCGGGGCCGGCGCCTGGGGCACGGCGCTGGCCAATCTCGCGGCGCGGGCCGGCGCCGCGACGAGCCTGTGGGGCCGCGAGCCGGGCCACGTCGCCGAGATGGCGGCGACCGGCGTCAACGCGCGCCGGCTCCCCGGCATCCCGCTGGTGCCGGGCGTCACGCCCACCCACGACCTCGCCGCTGCGGCCGAGGCCGAGATCGTGCTGCTCGCCGTGCCGGCGCAGGCGCTGCGCCAGATGGCCGAGCGCGTGCGCCCGCATCTCGCCGACGGCACGCCCGTCGTCGCCTGCGCCAAGGGCATCGAGCGCGGCACCGGCCGCTACATGAGCGAGGTGATCGAGGACGTGCTGCCGGGCCACCCGCCGGCCGTGCTCTCCGGCCCGAGCTTCGCGGAGGACGTCGCGCGCGGCAAGCCGACCGCCGTCACGCTCGCCGCGCAGGATCATGCGCGCGCGAAGACGCTCGCCATGGCGCTCACGGCGCCGTGGTTCCGGCTCTACCATTCCAGCGATCTGCGCGGCGTCGAGATCGGCGGCGCGACGAAGAACGTGCTCGCCATCGCCTGCGGCATCGCCGCCGGCAAGGAGTTCGGAGCGTCCGCCGGCGCGGCGCTCATCGCGCGCGGCTTCGCCGAGCTGTCGCGCTTCGGCATGGCCAACGGCGCCAGGCCCGGCACGCTCACCGGCCTGTCCGGCCTCGGCGACCTCGTGCTCACCTGCGGCTCGACGCAGTCGCGCAATTTCTCGTTCGGCCGGGCGCTCGGCGAGGGCATGGACGTCGAGGCGGCGAAGACGAAGATCGGCACCGTCGAGGGCGCGATGACCTGCGCGATCCTCTGCGAGCTGGCGCGCAAGGACGGCATCGACATGCCGATCGCCCAGGCCGTCGACGCCGTGCTGACCGGCGCCGCGACCGTCGATGCGATGATCGACGCCCTGCTCTCGCGCCCGGCGCGGCCGGATGCGTAGAAGTTTGGCGCAAGTCGGCGGAAGTCGACGTTGCTCGGGGAGACCACCGTGGCGCATTGGCTGGTGAAGAGCGAGCCGGACTCGTGGTCCTGGCAGCAGATGGTCGCGGCGGGCAAGAAGGGCACGCATTGGAACGGCGTGCGCAACCACGTCGCCAAGAAGAACCTGATGGCCATGGCGCTCGGCGACGAGGCGTTCTTCTACCATTCCAACGAGGGCAAGGAGATCGTCGGGATCGTCGAGGTGTCGAAGCTCTACTACCCCGATCCGTCGGACGAGAGCGGCAAGTTCGGCATGGTCGACTTTCGCGCCGTCAAGGCCGTGCCGCAGCCGGTGACGCTGGTCGCCATCAAGGCCGAGCCGAAGCTCGCCAAGATGATGCTCGTCGCCAACTCGCGCCTCTCGGTGCAGCCGGTGACGGACGCGGAGTGGAAGCTCGTCTGCGAGATGGGCGGGCTGTAGCTCCCCTTCTCCCCTTGCGGGAGAAGGTGGCGCGCAGCGCCGGATGAGGGGTCCTTCCCGGAAAGACCTCGCTCCGCCCGCCCCCTCATCCGCCCTTCGGGCACCTTCTCCCGCAAGGGGAGAAGGCAGATCGCGTCAGAGCGTCAGTCCCGGTGCCAGCTTCACGCCGTTGAGGAACGCCTCGGCGCTCATCGGCGCCTTGCCAGCGCGCTGCACCTCCAGCACGCGTACGGCGCCCTCGGCGCAGGCGATGGTAAGACGGTCGTCGAGCACCGTGCCGGGCGCGCCGGACCCGTCGGCAAGCATCGCGCGCAAAATCTTCAGCCGCTCCAGCCCTTTGCCGAGGTCTGTCTCGACGAAGGCGCCGGGGAACGGCGACAGGCCGCGGATCAGGTCGTGCACGCGGCGCGCCGGCTGGCTCCAGTCGATGCGCGCCTCGGCCTTGTCGATCTTGGCCGCGTAGACGACGCCGTCTTCGGCCTGCGGCCGCAGCGCGAGCGTGCCGGCCGCGAGCTGCGCCAGCGCCTCGACCATCAGGCCCGCGCCGAGTGCGGCGAGCCGGTCGTGCATCTCGCCGGCGGTCGCCTCCGGCAGGATCGGCACGCGCTGCTCCAGCGCGACCGGGCCGGTGTCGAGGCCCTCCTCCATCCGCATGATCGCCGCCGCCGTCTCGCTGTCGCCGGCGATGATCGGGCGCTGGATCGGCGCGGCGCCGCGCCAGCGCGGCAGGAGGGAGGGATGCAGGTTGAAGCAGCCGTGCCGCGGCGCCTGCAGAATGGGCGCGGGCAGCAGCAGCCCGTAGCCGACGACGACGGCGGCCTCGAGGTCGAGCGCGGCGAACCGCGCCGCTTCGGCCGCGTCGCGCAGGCTGCGCGGCGTCGCCACGGGGAGGCCGAGCGCCTCGGCGCGGGCGTGGACGGGCGACGGCGTCAAGGACAGGCCGCGGCGCCCGGCCGGCTTCGGCGCGCGCGTGTAGACGGCGGCGATGTCGTGGCCGGCGGCGTGCAGGGCGTCGAGCGTCGGGAGCGCGAAGGCGGGGGTGCCGAGGAAGGCGATCCGCAACGGCTCAGACGTCCTGCGTTTCGCGCGCCGCCTTCTCGAACTTCTTGATCACCCGGCTGCGCTTGAGGCGGGAGATGTGATCGATGAACAGCACGCCGTTGAGGTGGTCGATCTCGTGCTGGATGCAGACGGCGAGGATACCCTCGGCTTCGATGGTCGTCGGCTTGCCGTCGCGATCGAGGAAGTCGACGCGGATCACCGCGGGGCGCTCGACGTCCTCGTAGAAATCGGGGATCGACAGGCAGCCTTCCTCGTGGACCGCCGTCTCCTCCGATTCGTAGGTGATCTCGGGGTTGATCAGCACCATCGGCTCCGAGGCGGCCTCCTCGTCGCGGCGCTTGGCCACGTCGAGCACCACGACGCGGCGCATCACGCCGATCTGCGGCGCGGCCAGCCCGATGCCCGGCGCCTTGTACATCGTCTCGAACATGTCCTCGACGAGCGCGCGCACCTCGTCGTCGACGTGGCCGACCGGCTCGGCGACCTGGCGCAGCTTGGCATCGGGGATGACGAGGATCGGGCGGCGGGCCATGAGATCGGACGGGCTTCACTTGAACGGCGGATGCCCGAGATAAGCGTGGGGCGCGGCGAGGTCAATTTGAGCCGGCGCCGCGCCCGGGATGCTACAGCGCGTTCCGACCGCATCGAGGAGAGTTCAGACGTGCCGACCTACATCTGCCGGGCGCCGGAGGGCCTGCTCGGGCCGACCAGCAAAGCGGCGCTCGCCGAATGCATCACCGACATCCATGCCGAGGCCACCGGCGGCCGGCGGCAGTTCACGCAAGTGATCTTCCGCGGCACGCACCAGGACGATTGCTTCATCGCCGGCAAGGTTCTGGAGGGGCCGCATTGCATCATCCAGGGCCACATCCGCGCCGGTCGCAGCGCGATGGAGCGCGCCACGATCATCCGCGCCCTGCTGCCCAAGGTTAGCGAGATCTTGGGCGTGCCGCGCTATGCGATCTGGATCTACCTGAGCGAGCTGCCGCCGCGCGCGATGGCGGAGTTCGGCCACATCCTGCCGGAGCCGGACCAGGACGAGGCCTGGCTGGCCGCCCTGCCGGAGGAGGACCGCAAACGGCTTGAGCAACTATAAATCGTGAAATTGGCGTTTCACGGGACGCTATATACCAATTGTTAGGCTCGCTGCTTCCGACGAAATGTGGCATTTGCGCCGCGGGAGACGTGGCGCGCCATAGAACGAGCCGCCCGGATCAGTGTCGGGAGTGGGTCATGCTGGACATTGTCGAGCCACGCTACGTGGCGGCTGTGCTGTCGCCGTTCGAATGGGGAGACGCCGCGACATCGGTCCTCGCAGAGTGCACCTCCCCGACTGGGATGCTGCCCCTGCTGGCCGGCCAGCCCATCCTGGTGCCGCCGGGACTGCACCCGGATTTCGAGCTCGCCCGGCAGCGTCTGCTCGACGAGGCGGTCTGAAGCCGATCAAGTGAAGGAGGCGGAGCGACCGCCCCGCCCTCCTTTGCGCGAGATCAGACGAGCGACGCCTCGAGCGTGATCTTGGCGTTCAGCAGCTTCGAGATCGGGCAGCCCTCCTTCGTCGCCTCGGCGATCTTCTGGAAGGTCGCATCGTCGATATTGGGGATCTTGGCCTTCAGCGTCAGATGGATCTTCTTGACGGCGAAGCCTTCGCCCTCCTGCTCCAGCGCGACGTCCGACTTGGCGTCCATGTGCTCGGCCGTAAAACCCTCGTTGCCGAGGAACAGCGACATGGCCATCGCGAAGCACGAGGCGTGCGCGGCGCCGACGAGCTCTTCCGGATTGGTGCCGGGCTTGCCCTCGAAGCGCGTGTTGAAGCCGTAGGGCTGGCTCGACAGCGCGCCGCTCTTCGTCGAGATCGTGCCCTTGCCGCTTTTGAGGTCGCCTTCCCACGTGGCGGAGCCGGTGTTGATCGCTGGCATGTATCCTCCCTGGATTGCGGCCGACCCCTCCGGCCGGCCGCCCGCCAGGTAAAGTCGAGGCACCGGCAATCGTTTCATCGATCGTGCACGATCAGACCGCACGCGCCTCGACAAACATGTGTGCGCGTTCCGGCTTCGTTCCAGGACGCGGCCGAATCAGTTATAGTTGCAGCATGGATCGCACCCTGCTCGTCGTCGCCGATCATCCCATCACGGGGATACAGCTCCTCTTTGGGGCTCTCGCCGCGGCGGCGCTGCTGACGCTCGGCCTCGTCATCGCGCTGATCCGCGCCGGCATGGCACGCCGCGCCGAGCGCGACGCGGCCGAGGAGCGGCACGAGGAGATCGAGGCGCAGATGGCCGCGCTGTCGCGCTCGTCGCTCGAGATGACGACGCGGCTGCAGACGGTGGCCGAGGTGTTCGGCTCGCGCCAGGCCGATCTCGCCCGGCTCGTCGCGGAGCGGCTCGACGCGGTCGGTCACCGGCTCGGCCAGGGTCTCGAATCCTCGTCGAAGACGACGACGGACAACCTCGGCAAGCTCAACGAGCGCCTTGCCGTCATCGACGCCGCGCAGAGCCGGCTCACCGACCTGACGCAGGAGGTGCTGGGGCTGAAGGACATCCTCGCCAACAAGCAGGCGCGAGGCGCCTTCGGCCAGGGGCGGATGGAGGCGATCATCCGCGACGCGCTGCCGGCGTCGAGCTACATTTTCCAGCACACGCTCTCGAACCGCTCGCGGCCGGACTGCTGCATCCGCCTGCCCGGCGACGACCGCCTGATGGTGGTCGACGCGAAATTCCCGCTCGAAGCGTTTTCCGCGCTCAAGACGGCCGCCGGCGACGAGGTGGCGACGAAGGCGGCGGCGGCGCGCGTGCGCGGCGACGTCGGCAAGCACATCAAGGATATCGCCGAGCGCTATTTCGTGCCGGGCGAGACGCAGGACATCGCGATCCTCTTCGTGCCGTCGGAATCGCTCTACGGCGAGATCAACGAGACCTTCGAGGACCTCGTCGCCCGCGCCCACAAGGCGCGCATCATCATCGTCTCGCCGTCGCTCCTGATGATGGCGGTGCAGGTGATGCAGGCGATCGTGCGCGACGCCTGCGTGCGCGAGCAGGCGCACATGATCCAGACCGAGGTGCGCCACCTCGTCGGCGACGTCGCGCGGCTGCACGAGCGGGTGACCAAGCTGCAAACCCATTTCCGCCAAGTCGACGGCGACGTCGCCCAGGCGCTGACCTCGTCGGAAAAGATCTTGAAACGCGGCGAGCGCATCGACGGGCTGGACTTCACCGATGCCGAGCAGCAGGCGCGCCCGTTCATTCGCGCGGCGGAATGACGACTCGACGGAGGGTGGTGATCCCGTGCGACACTTCGTTCTGCAGGGGATCGACGATCAGCTCGACATGCCGCTTTTCGAGACCCGTATCGCCGTCGACGATATCGAGCGGCTACGCGCGATACTCGGAAGTTGCGCATCCGACGATACCGAGCTCGCCGGCACCTATACACTAGACGAGGAGGAGATCGCCCAGATCAATCTCGCGTTCGGCAGCGCCTTCGTCTCGCACGGCCGAGACACGCTGCTGGAGCCGTGGCACACGATCCGGTCGGCGCCCTATCTGATCCACACCGGCTTCGAGCTGCCGCTAATGCTCGAGGAACGAAAGCCGATGGCTGTCTTCAGCGATGCCTACCCCGTCGAGTGGCTGGATCGCGTGGTACAGCGCTTCGAGCCGTACGTCGACGACGGGCGCATCACCAAGCGCGTCCATGATGAGCCGTTTTCCCTGCGCGTGGCCTCCGGGGCTCAGAAGAGATTTGCGTTTCTCCGCACGATCTACTTTTTTGTGCCCGGCGAGGACTGGCGGGTCGATGCGCACATCACGCTTCGATCGAACGGCTCCTGGGACGACATGCTGGAGCGGACGGAAGGATCGCTCCTCGGATATTCCGATGAGCAAAACGACTGGTGGATGGCATTTCGCCGCGAACGCTTCCTGAATCGGCAAGCGGAACCCGCAAGGAGCGGTGATTGACCTTCCGGCAAATGGCACGGCAAGTCGAATAGACGGGCCCCCTGTATACAGCGCCCCAGCCGCCCGAGTCGGAGCCAAATCCATGAGCCTCATCGAGTTCGCCCAGCCGCTGCGCGGGCGACGCGTCGCGGCCTACTCTCTGGCGGCGGTGGTGGTCGCCGCCCAGTTCGTCATCAGCGAGTCCGCGGCGCTGACGC
>CAZZZM010000062.1:0-4881 GCA_964658465.1 uncultured Nakamurella sp. | reverse complement strand
GCGGCGGTGGTGGTCGCCGCCCAGTTCGTCATCAGCGAGTCCGCGGCGCTGACGCTGTCGAGCTTTCCGTTCCTGCTGCCGCTCACCGGCATCACGCTGGTCGCCTTCCTCGCCGGCCGCGGCCCGGCCATCGCGACGGCCCTGCTCTCCGGCGTGGTCGCGCAATATTACGTGCTGCCGCCCTACCATTCGTTCCGGGTCACCTGGCCGGCCGGCTACATCGGGCTCGCCTTCTACGCCGCGCTTGCGGCGCTGATCATCGGCCTCATGCACAGGATCATCGCCGCGCACGGCGCCCTGCAGGAGAGCCGCGCATCGCTGCAGGCGCTCAACGACAGTCTCGAGCAGCGCGTCGCCAAGCGCACCGCCGCGCTCGTCGCAACACGCGACGAACTGCGTCACACCAACGCGAACCTGGAAGCGATCGTCGAGGCCCGCGTCGGCGACCTGCGGATCGCCAACGAGGAGATCCAGCGCTTCGCCTATATCGTCAGCCACGACCTGCGCGCGCCGCTCGTCAACGTGCTCGGCTTCACCAGCGAGCTCGATGCGGCGCAGGGCGACCTCGAGGCGTTCCTCGACGACGTCGAGCGCGTCGCGCCGCAGCTCGTCACGGCCGACCGCCGCGCGGCGATCCTGCAGGACCTGCCGGAGGCGCTCGGCTTCATCCGCGCCTCGACCGCGAAGATGGACCGCCTGATCAACGCGATCCTCAAGCTGTCGCGCGAGGGGCGCCGCAAGCTGACGCCGGAGGACATCGACGTCGCGGCGCTGGTCGAGGCGCAGAGCGCGAGCCTGGCGCAGCAGCTCGAGGCACGGGATGCGACGATCGCGATCGACGGCGAGTTGCCGGCGCTGGCGTCGGACCGGCTCGCCATCGAGCAGGTGTTCGGCAATCTGATCGAGAACGCGGTCAAGTACCTGTCGCCGGCGCGCCCGGGCCGGATCGTCGTCAGCGGCGCCAAGGACGGCCGCATGCTGCGCTATACCATCGCCGACAACGGTCGCGGCATCGACGAGAGGGATTTCGAGCGCATCTTCGAGCTGTTCCGTCGCTCGGGCGAGCAGGACACGAGCGGCGAAGGCATCGGGCTCGCCTACGTGCGCAACCTCGCGCGGCGGCTCGGCGGCGACGTCGCGGTGACGTCCGTCCTCGGCGAGGGCTCGACCTTCACCGTGGTTTTGCCGGAAACCTTGCGCGCGCAGGCCCGCGCCGCGGCTTGAGGCTCAGCTCGGCGGCGGCGCGGCGACGAAGAAGCTCGGGATCGGCGTCGGCGTGTCGTAGAAGGGATGGCGCCGATGCAGCGCCGTGCCGGAGACCCGGATATCGAGATCCTGGACCGTCTGCGGCAGGTCGAAGCAATAGTGTCGCGTCCAACGCTCGCCGACGGGATGGGTGACGAGGTCGGCGTTCCTCAGCCGGACCAGACGATCGTCCACCAGATTGGCGGCGACGGGGATGCGGTCGGACAGCCGCGCCTCGGCGACGAACGTGTACTTCATCGGCACCGCGGCGTGCAGCTTCTCGATATGCAGCACGAAGCAGACGCGGTCGTGATCGCGGACGATCGCGTCGACCGGCGCGAAGGCGACGACCGGCGAGACGCTGGCTTCGAGCGCCGGGCACAGCCGCGTCACGAGGGCATCGAGCCCGCCCAGCGTCACGACGCCGAGATAGCCGCCGAAAAGCGGCGCCGCGAGCCAGGCGACGCCGTCGCGCAGCACGCTCAATGCTCGCCTCCGATGCCGCCGAGGTTGAGCCCGAGCAGCTTGAGGAGCCCGAAGAACATGCCGGTCACGAGCGTGACGCCGAGCCCGGTGACGAGCCGGTTGACGTTGCGGTGCGTCTTCATCATCGAGCGGAAGTCCTCCGCCGTCTGATCGATATGCGCGTCGTCTATGCGCACGCCGATGCGGCGCAGCGACAGCTCGATCTCGGCATGCACGATCGCCTCGACGCGCTTCTCGAACTGCGAGAGCTTGCGCTCGAGGATGTCGCCGACGATCGCGCGCAGCCGCTCGTCCTCCGGCAGTCGCACGAGGCCCGGCTGGGGGGTGGGGCCGTCGTTGCGCAGCGCCTCGCGCACCGTCTCGACGATGAAGCGGATGCTGGTCTCGCTGAGGTCGTCGACGAGGGGCTCGCTCATGGAATGGCAGCTCGCGATGGGAGACGACGCCGGGCGCGGACGCCCGGCGCGAGAGCGAAGCTCAGGCCGTGAGGGTCTTCGAGGTCTCCACCGTCTTGGTAAGGACGTGGAACGGCACCGCCGCGGCGGCGACAAGCGCCTCGAGGTCGGAGATCGAGTCGGTGACGTCCATCGCCTTCACGTCGGTCGCCAGCTTGGCGGCCTTCTTGGCGATATCCGGCACCTCGGCGACGACCTCGGGGATCAGCGGACCGAAGGTCTCGACGAGGCCGAAGAGGGACGAGAGGGTGGTGAGCGCGCCCATGAGGGGTTTCCTTTCCGTCGTGCGATGCGGGTCGCTCGCCGGCGCGGACGACGGGGATTTCGAGCCGGGAGTGTCGGTGGACCTGGGCTTCGAGGCGCCCAGCGGATCGTGGCCGGCCCAGAGCGCGGCCTCCGCCGCGCGCCGGATCGCCAGCCCCTTGAGCGGCTTGCCCTGGGCGAAGCGGAAGCGCCGCAGCTCGGCCGGCACGCACGCGTAATCGCCGCCGTTGAGCAGGCGCAGCAGCGTCGAGGTGCGCAGCGTGCCCGCGCCGCAATTGAAGACGAAGCTCACCAGCGCGGCGAACTGGCCGTCGGTCAGCGGCACCCTGACGAGATTGGTGACCGCCGTCTCAGCCGGCGCGAGATCCTCCTCGAAGCGGCGGTCGGCCTCGGCCTGGGTGATCGTCAGGCCCGGCGTGACGCCGCGCGACGACCCCCAGCCGATCCGCCAGACGCCGGTGGGGTCGCGATACGCCTCGAGCCGGCAGGACTCGAAATGCCGGATCGTATCGCGGCCAACCTCGTCGATGTGTCGCCCCATGGCGTCCTCCCAAACGAAAAAAGCCCGCGCGAGCGCGGGCCGAAGATGAGCAGGCCGTTCATCTTCGAACGGCGCAGAGGCGTTCCAGCACGAAAAAAGCCCCGCCAAAAAGGCGGGGCTCAAAACTTCTAGCAGCGATCGAGGAGGGGCTTACAGTGCCCTGAGCGAGGCCCGGCTGACCGTGATCCGCTCGCCGTCGACATCGATCACGCATTGCGACGAGCCCGGGACCGGTTCGGGATCGATGAGGACCAGCTTGTGGCCGATCAGGCCCCAATCATCGTCCATGACACCGACCAGATCTCCCGCATGCATCTCGACTTGTCCCGCCTGGTCCACGTTCGTTCTCCTGATAGGCCCTGACGGGCACCCCCACGCATAGATAAGATCGCGCACGGGTTTCTGTTCCGTATATCGAAAGACCGGTGGATGTTATCAACCCTGTTCGAAAAGACGTTCCCTCCCGGTAGTAAGCCGATTGCTGCACTTGCGAAGTATAGCGCGGCGCGGGCATTGGATGGGCTCTACGGGGCCGTGGACAGATGGGCGAGGACCGCCGCCCGGGCGCCGGACGTCGCGGCATGGAAGGCGCCGACGATCGCGCCGAGTGCCGCGACCAACGCCGCGAGGGCGCCGAGCGCTGGGTGCGACGTCGCGGCGACGGCGCCGGCGCCCGTGACGGCGGCTGCGGCATGGGCGACGGCGGAGGCCGTCTTCGCAGTTGCAGCGGAGCGGGTCGCCGCGGCGGCGATGACGTCGCCTCCCGCGCCGTCCATCGCGAGCGCCCGCGCCTCGACGCCGGCGACGCGTGCGCTCCAGCCCTTTCGGAACGTCGCCCATGCCTTGAAATTCTCGAGGGAATGAAGGCGCGCGGACCCATAGGCCCGGATCGCTGCGGCGCCGGTCTCGCGCGACGCCGCGGCGAGCCATTTCGCGCTGTTGCCCCGGCCCGAGTTCACCGTGCCGTCGAAATGGCAGAGGTCGAGGCCGGGCGGCAGCTTCTCGCATCCCGCCGGCGTCCAATAGTCGCGATCGTAGATCGCGGCGGCGTCGGCCTTCGTGAGATGCGCGATGTCGAGCGTCGGGTGCGCGCTCGCGGCAATGCCGAAATTCGTGCCCCTCAGCTCGCCGACGCCGACCTTGCCGCCGGTCCAGTTGCCGGGGTCCGACCGGATCATCGACAGGCCGCCCTCGTAGGCGAGGACGACGGGCAGGCATGTCGAAAGATTGCCTTGGGCCATGGTGCGCTCCAATGCGGAAGACCCCACGCGCGAGCGTCGGGGCGGCTGGTGGTTGGGGAGGGCGACGCGTTCTAGCTGGTCTTGCTCGGCGGCGGCTTGGGCGCGCCGGTTTCGTCAGGCTCGGCTGGTTTGTTCCCGGCCTTCAGCCACGCCTGGTAGGTTTGCCAGTCGACGTTGTCGGGGTCGGCGGGGATGAACGCGCCGTCGCTGTCGCGGCGCACGGCCGCGGCAAGCCGGCCGTCGGGTCCCAAGATTTCGCGATAGTCCATCTTCACAGCTCCGCGCTGAGCGAGATCAGAAGGTCCGGCTGCGCGATGCCGATCGCGCCCGTGGTCGAGGTCGCCGTGTTGACCGAGACGAAGCAGCTGCCGGGCAAAGCCTGCGTGTAATTGATGCCGCTGACGGCATAGTTCGCGACGAAGGGAACCGTGATGCCGCTGCCGCTTGCGACGAGCGCCACCGACGGCGCCGCGCGCATCGTCACGGGATAGGTCGCGGCGTAGTTGAACTGCGTCCCCGACGGCTGCCACAGGCCGGCGGCGACCGGCATGAACTGGAAATAGCGCTGGCACAGGGCCAGCTCGTTCAAGCGCCGCTCGAAGCGCGTCGGCCCGGCGTTGGGCAGCGCCGCCTCGAACTGCACGAGGCC
>CAZZZM010000061.1:9372-13095 GCA_964658465.1 uncultured Nakamurella sp. | reverse complement strand
GCGTTCCGCCGCCGCAAGCAGCATTTCGCGCTCGTCGTCGACGAATACGGCGTCGTGATGGGCCTGGTGACGCTGGAGGACATCATCGAGGAGATCGTCGGCGACATCAAGGACGAGCACGACCTCGCGGTGCAGGGCGTGCGCCCGCAGCCCGACGGCTCGGTGCTGGTCGAAGGCTCGGTGTCGATCCGCGATCTCAACCGCGTCATGGCCTGGGACCTGCCCGACGAGGAGGCCACCACCATCGCCGGTCTCGTCATCCACGAAGCCCGCGCGATCCCCGAGCCGGGCCAGGTGTTCACCTTCCACCGCTTCCGCTTCGAGGTGCAGCGCAAGGTGCGCAACCGCCTGGTGTCGCTGCGGATCGTGCCGGCGGAGGTGCGGGAGCGGGGCGTGAGCTGAGCCGTCCTCCGCGCCGAGCCCCTATCGTCCCGGACGCGGATAGACCTTGCCCGGATTGAGCAGCCCGGCCGGGTCGCAATGGGCCTTAAGCCCCTGCGCAAACGCCAGCTCCGCCTCGGTCCGGCAATAGGAGAGCTCGTGGACGCGGTATTGCCCGATGCCGTGCTCCGCCGAGACGCTGCCCCCGAAGCTTGCGACGATCTCGTGGACGACCCGGTTGATGCTCTCGGCCGAAGCGTCGTCGCCGGGGATGACGTTGAAGTGGATGTTGCCGTCGCCGACGTGGCCGAAGACGTTGAGGCGGGCGAGAGGAAACGCGGCGCGGACGGCATCGCTTGCGGCGCGCAGGAACGCCGGGATGCCGGCGATCGGCACGGAGACGTCGTGCTTGACGCTGCGGCCCTCGGCGCCCTCGCTTTCGGTGATCCGCTCGCGCAAGGCCCACAGGCTCGCGGCCTGCTGCAACGAGGCGCCGAGCACGCCGTCGGATGCATGGCCCTGCTCGATGCATTCGGCGAGGAACGCCTCCATCGCGTCGCGCAGCGGCAGGCAGGAGCCCGCCTCGATCAGCAGGCTCCACGGCGACGGGGCCAGCGGGCTCTTCAGGCCCGCATGCTTGGCGACGAGGTCGAGCGAGTCGCCCGAGATCAGCTCGCAGGCCTGCAGCGTCTCGCCCAGCGCCGCCTGCGCCGCCTGCAGCACGGCGATGGCGCCCTCGGGATCGGCCAGGGCGAGCAGCGCGGTCTCGGTGTTGGTCATCCGCGGCGCGAGCCGCAGGATGGCGCCGGTGACGACGCCGAGCGTCCCCTCGCTGCCGATGAAGAGCTGCTTGAGATCGTAGCCCGCGTTGTCCTTGCGCAGCGCGCGACGGGCATCGAGGATCGTGCCGTCGGCGAGCACGACCTCGAGGCCGAGCACCAGGCCGCGCGTCATGCCGTAGCGCAGGACGTTGATGCCGCCGGCGTTGGTGGCGACGATGCCGCCGATCGTCGCCGAGCCTTCGGCCGCGAAGCTGACCGGCAGCAGCCGGCCGGCCTTCGCCGCCGCCTCCTGCGCGTGCTGGACGAGGCAGCCCGCCTCGACCTCGATCATCGAGCCGAGCGGATCGACCTTGAGGATCCTGTCCATCCGTCGCAGCGACAGCACGATCTGCCCGCCGGAGGCATCCGGCGTCGCGCCGCCGGCCAGCCCGGTGTTGCCGCCCTGCGGCACGATCGCGATCCCGGCCGCGTGGCACAGGCGCAGCGTCGACGACACCTCGGCGGTCGTGCGCGGCAGCACCACCGCGGCGGGGCGCCCGAAAAACATCCGCCGCCAGTCCGTGGCATAGCCGGCCATGTCGGCTTCGGCCTGCAGGACGGCGCCGGCGCCGAGCTGAACAGCGAGGGCGGCGAGGCAATCGGCCAGTCGATCGGGCGCGCTCATCTTGCGGCCTAGAATTCGACGGGCGAGCCGGCGACCGCGGCGTCCGAGATCGGCGGCGGGATCAGGCGCGCGTGGACGGTGCCGGGGATGGCCTTGAGGCCGGCCAGCGTGGCCGAGAGGTTGCCGGCGAAGGCATCGGCCTCGACGACGACATAGCCGAGGTCGCCGTCGGTCTGCAGGTATTGCGCGGCGACGTTGATGCCGGCGTGGGCGACCGTGTCGTTGATCTGCCGCAGGACGCCGGGGACGTTGCGGTGGACGTGCAGGAAGCGCGCGCCCTCGCGGCGCGTCGGGATCTGCACCTGCGGGAAGTTGACGGCGCCGGCCGTCGAGCCGCTCTGGATGAAGTCGACGAGCTTGCGCGAGACCTCCTCGCCGATGCGGTCCTGCGCCTCGACGGTCGAGCCGCCGATGTGCGGCGTCAGGATGACGTTCTCGAGCCCCTGCAGTTGGGAGACGAACTTTTCGCCGTTCGACTTCGGCTCGACGGGGAACACGTCGATCGCGGCGCCCGCCAGATGCTTGTCGGCCAGCGCGGCCGCCAGCGCGGCGATGTCGACGACGCGGCCGCGGCTGTTGTTGATGAGATAGGCGCCGGGCTTCATCGACCGGATCCGGCTCGCGTCCATCAGGTTGTCGGTCTCCGCCGTCTCCGGGACGTGCAGGCTGACGACGTCGCTCTCGGCCAGGAGCTCGGCCAGCGAGATGGTCGGCATCGTGTTGCCGTGGCGCAGCTTGTCGGACACGTCGAAGAAGATGACGCGCATGCCCATCGCCTCGGCGAGGTTCGAGAGCTGCGCGCCGATCGAGCCGTAGCCGACGATGCCGAGCGTCTTGCCGCGCACCTCGAACGAGCCGTCCGCCGACTTGTCCCAGGCGCCGGCGTGCAGGCCCACGGACCGATGCGTCACGCGGCGCAGCAGCATGACGATCTCGCCGATGGTCAGTTCCGCGACGCTCCGCGTGTTGGAGAACGGGGCGTTGAAGACGGGGATGCCCTTGGCGCGCGCCGCTTCGAGATCGACCTGGTTGGTGCCGACGCTGAAGCAACCGACCGAGATCAGGCTCGGTGCGGCGGCGAGCAGCTCCTTCGACACCTTGGTCCGGGAGCGGATGCCGAGCACCTGGGTGGTGGCGACCTCGGCCAGCTCGTTCGCGCCGACGGCCCGGCTCAGGCGATTGATGTCGGTGATGCCGGCGCGCAGGAACGCGTCGTCGGCGGAGGGCGCGATGTTCTCGGCGAGAAGGACGCGAACATCGAGAGGAGAATGCGACATTGGGGAGGGCGGCGCTCCACGGGACGGTCGTCAGCGCGTCTAGCCCCCAAGGTGGAGGCGTTCAAGCGGTCAAAGAAGGCGGCCGCCGCGTGAAGGGACGCGCCGGCAAGGGCGGATGCGGCGCGCATGCCCGGCGCGAAGACCATCCATGCGCCGGACGCGGCGGCGCATCGGCCGCGCGACGATCAGCGCGGATTGATCCGCAGCGCTTCCGCCGCGCGGGCCAGCTCGTCCGGGTCGTGCCCGAGGCGGTCGATGAGCATCTGGGCGCGGTCGGGCGAGATGCCGTGCGTCTTTCCCAGCGCCTCGGCCTCGCTGGGCGCCGTCACCTTCAGATTGTCCGGCTGTTCCCAGGCGCGCTTGCGATCGTCGAGCGTCATGTCTGGCCTTCTGCCTGTCGGCCGCGGATCAGCGCGGCGAAATCCGTCCCTGCCGGTCGCGCTGGATCAGGTTCTTGGCCACCAGCGTCGCGATCTGTGCGTTCACCTCCCGCCCGCGCAGATCGTAATGAAACTCTTTCGCCTTGAGGCTCATCACGACCTCGTTGAGGTTGTCGAACACATGTTGCTGCATACCGGTGAGGTGCGTCGACATCGTAACTCCGTCAGTCGTGAAAGGC
>CAZZZM010000061.1:0-9272 GCA_964658465.1 uncultured Nakamurella sp. | reverse complement strand
GGGCGCGAAAGGACCCAGCCCATGACCAAGATTCACAAGGCGCTCATCACCGGCGCCTCCACCGGGATCGGCGCCGTCTACGCCGATCGCCTCGCCAGGCGCGGCAGCGATCTCGTGCTCGTGGCGCGCAACCGGCAGCGCCTGTCGGCGGTCGCCGACCGTCTCGCGGCGGAGACCGGCGTCGCGATCGAGGTGATCGCCGCCGACCTCGGCGACAGGGCCGATCTCGCCCGCATCGAGGCCAGGCTGCGCGACGACGCCGGCCTCGACATGCTGGTCAACAATGCCGGCGTCGGCTCGGTCGCGCCGCTGCTGAAGGCCGACGTCGACACGATGGAGGCGATGATCACGCTGAACATCACCGCCCTGACGCGCCTCACCTATGCCGCGGCGCCGGCCTTCGCCGCCCGCGGCGCCGGGACGCTCGTCAACATCTCCTCCGTGGTCGGCATCTCGCCGGAGACGCTGAACGGCGTCTACGGGGCGACGAAAGCCTACGTCCTCGCGCTCAGCCATTCGCTGCAGCACGAGCTGGCCGACAAGGGCCTGCGCATCCAGGCCGTGCTGCCCGGCGCGACGGCGACCGAGTTCTGGGACGTCGCAGGCTTCCCGCACCGGAACATGCCGAAAGCGATCGTGATGAGCGCCGACGACATGGTCGACGCCGCGCTGGCCGGTCTCGACGCCGGCGAGCTCGTCACCATCCCGGGCCTGCACGACGGCGAGCAATGGACGAGCTTCGAGGCGGCGCGCCGCGCACTGTCGAAGCAGTTCGGCAGCGCCGTGCCGGCCAAACGCTACACCGCGCACGTCTCCGCCTAGGTCGCAATCCGAACCAATCGAAAGGAACAAGCCAATGGAAGACCTGTCCTTCACCCGACACCTCGAGCCCGAGTTCGCGACCGCCGTCGACGACGAGGTGTCCACGGACGCCCGCGCCCAACGTCCCACCCCGACCTATCGGGCGGCGAGCGTGCTCGATCGGCTGAGCGCCTATGCCGCGGTGCTCGACTGCGGGGGCGGCTGCGCCGCGACCGGGGCCTGAGGTCGCCATGCCCTACCTCCAGCTCGAGACGCCGTATTCGCACGCCGTCGAGACCAAGCAGCGCCTCGCCGGACGCCTCGGCGAGATCTACGCGAAGGTCATGAACGCCGACATCGACCGGATCACGGTGGCGATCCGCGAGCTGGGCGAGGGCGGCATCTGGCGCTGCGGCGCGGGTGCGCCGCGTCCGGCCGCAATCCTGATGTGCGACATCCGCCGCGGCCGCACCGTCGAGCAGCGGGCCGAGCTGTCCCGCCAGCTCGTCGCCGCCTGCATCGACATTCTCGGGCTGCGCGAGGACAATCTCAATCTCGAGTTCACCCAGCACAGGGGCGACGAGATGTACCACACGATGTACGGCGGCCTCGGCCGGGACTGGAGCCCGAACGCGCCGGACCGCTTGCGCGAGCCCGGCTGAAGTCGGACCCGCCCTTCCACGACGAGAGAGATCGCATCATGCAGCGCATCGGTTTCCTCTGCACGCCCGGCTTCCAGCTGATGGCCTTCGCCGCGATGTCGGTGTTCGAGTTCGCCAACCACGCCCAAGGCGCGCCCCTCTACGATCTCCATGTCCTCTCCGAGGCCGGCGGCTGCACCGCGAGCTCCATCGGCGTTACGGTCGCAGCGGAGCCGTTCGGCGATCCCGGCTTCGACACGCTGATCGTCGCCGGCGGCAACGGCGTGCGCACGCTGTCGCCGGCGGTGGTCGCGTTCGTGCGCAAGGCGGCGGCGACGTCGCGGCGCATCGCCTCGATCTGCACGGGCGCCTTCGTGCTCGCCGAGGCCGGCGTGCTCGACGGACGACGCGCCACCACGCATTGGCAGAGCGCGCGCGACCTGCAGGCGCTCTACCCGCGCGTGAAGATGGACGAGGACCGCATTTTCATCGTCGACGGGCCGGTGTGGACCTCGGCGGGCATGAGCGCCGGCGTCGACCTCGCGCTCGGCATGATCGAAAAGGACCACGGCGTCGATCTCGCGCGGACGGTGGCCAAGCAGCTCGTCGTGTCGCACCGGCGCGCCGGCGGCCAGGCGCAATATTCGGCGCTCCTCGAGCTCGATCCGAAGAGCGATCGCATCCAGAGCGCGCTGGTCTACGCGAGGGCGAACCTGCACACGCCGCTCTCCGTCGAGCGGCTCGCCGAGGCCGCGCGTCTCAGTCCGCGCCAGTTCAGCCGTGCCTTCCGCGCCGAGACCGGCCAGTCGCCCGCCAAGGCCATCGAGCACCTGCGCGTCGAAGCCGCCCGCCTGATGATGGAGCAAGGGCGCCATCCCATCGACGTCGTCGCCGCCGAGACCGGCTTCGCCGATCCCGACCGCATGCGCCGGGCGTTCCTGCGCGCCTTCGGCCAGCCGCCGCAGGTGCTGCGCCGCAACGCGCGGATCGAAGCCGCGGCGTGACCGGTCACCGGCATCGTGGGATCGATGCGGCGGCGTCGTCCTGTCGCCGGAGCCGGATCGCTTCGGCCAGCGCGTGACAGGCCGACCACGCCCGCTGAGGCGTCGGGCCGCGCCGCAGCCGCCGGAAAAATCTGGCACCCTTTTCGCACTGCAACCACAGCCTAGCTTGGCCGTTATTGCGTGAGCGGAGACAGTCATGAGTCAGACGGGGACGCCAGCTACCAACGCCGATGCCGTTGCGGCGCCGCCCGCCGCCGGGTTCCGGTTGGAGCAGGTGTTCGCGCTGCCATTCGTCGACGTCGCGATGCTGGCACCGCCGTTGGTCAGCGCGATCAGCGAGGCCTACCATCTGGCCGTGGCGATGATCGACGAGGTCCGCCTCGCCGCCGGCGAGGTGCGCGTCGCGCTGGCCAAGGTGGTGGCGTTCATCGCGCAGGCCCGCCTCCTCGACGCGCATCCCGACCGCCGCGACATCAAGGCGATCGCCGCCGAGGCCGTCGACATCCTGTCGGGCATCCGGCCGCTGCCGGGCGCGAGCATCTAGACGTATTGCACGCCCGCCACGGCCTCAGGCCCCTGCGCCGTCGTCACTTGCCTCCTCCGGCTCGCCCTCGTCCCCCTTCTCCCCGATCACCATGATCAGGTCCTTGGCGTCGAGCAGGTCGCCGGCCTTGGCGAGGATCTCGATCACCGTGCCGGAGGCCTGCGCCTCGAGCGCGGTCTCCATCTTCATCGCCTCCATCACGCCGAGCGTCTGGCCCTCCTTCACCTGCTCGCCCTGCTCGACCGAGAGCGAGACGAGCCGGCCGGGCATCGGCGCGGCGACGTGGTTGGCGTTGCCGTCCTCGGCCTGGCGCTTGGCGGTCTTCGTCGGCGTGGCGTTGCGGTCGGGCACGACGACGGCGCGCGGCTGGCCGTTCAGCTCGAAGAACACCTTGACGTTGCCCTCGGCATCTGTGTCGCCGATCGTCGCGAGGTGGATCAGGATCGTCTTGCCGCGCTCGAGGTCGACGGCGATCTCGTCGCCCTGCGCCATGCCGTAGAACGCCGTCGGCGTCGGCAGGATCGAGACCGGGCCGTAGGTCTGCGAGCGGCCGGCGAAGTCGGCGAAGACCTTCGGGTACATCAGCGAGGACGATAGATCCTGGTCCGAGACGTCCCGCCCCAGTTTCTCCGCCAACGTCTTGCGCTCGGCCTCGAGATCGACGGGGTCGATCAGGCTCGCGGGGCGGACTTTGATCGGCTCGACGTCCTTCAGCGCCTTCTTCTGCAGCGCCTCCGGCCAGCCGCCGGGGGGCTGCCCGAGGTCGCCGCGCAGCATGTCGATCACCGAGGCGGGGAAGTTGATCGGCGTCTCGGGATCGAGCACGTCGTCCACGCTCAGGCCGTGGCTCACCATGGTCAGCGCCATGTCGCCGACCACCTTTGAGGACGGCGTCACCTTGACGATGTCGCCGAACATCCTGTTGGCCTCGGCGTAGGCGCGAGAGACCTCGTGCCAGCGCGTGTCGAGGCCCATCGCGCGCGCCTGCTCCTTGAGGTTGGTGTACTGGCCGCCCGGCATCTCGTGCTGGTAGACCTCGCTAGCCGGCGAGGAATGCTCGCTCTCGAACGCCTCGTACTGGCGGCGGATGATCTCCCAGCGCACGCTCATCTCGCGGATCGCCTGCGGGTTGAGCGTCGTGTCGCGCTCGGTGCCTTCGAGCGCCATCACCACCGAGCCGAGGCACGGCTGCGAGGTCGAGCCGGATAGCGCGTCCATCGCGAGATCGACGGCGTCGACGCCGGCCTCCGAGGCCGCGAGCACCGTCGCCGCCGCGATGCCGGAGGTGTCGTGCGTGTGGAAATGGATCGGCAGGCCGGTCTCCTCGCGCAGCACGCGCACCAGGCGCTTGATGGCGTTCGGCTTCATCAGCCCGGCCATGTCCTTGATGCCGAGGATGTGGCAGCCGGCCGCCTCCAGCTCCTTGGCGAGGCCGACGTAATATTTCAGCGTGTACTTCTCGGTCGCCGGATCGAGCACGTCGCCGGTGTAGCAGAGCGCGCCCTCGGCGAGCTTGCCGGATTCGCAGATCGCGTCGATGGAGACGCGCATGTTCTCGACCCAGTTCAGGCAGTCGAACACGCGGAACAGATCGACGCCGGCGGCCGCCGCGGTCCTGGTGAAGTGCTTCACCACGTTGTCGGCATAGTTCGTGTAGCCGACGCCGTTGGCGCCGCGCAGCAGCATCTGCAGCAGGATGTTCGGCACGCGCTCGCGGATGATGGCGAGCCGCTCCCACGGGTCCTCGCCGAGGAAGCGCATCGCGACGTCGAAGGTGGCGCCGCCCCAGCATTCGAGCGACAGCAGCTGCGGCAGCTTGGCGGCATAGGCCGGCGCCATCGAGACGATGTCGTAGGTGCGCATGCGCGTCGCGAGCAGCGACTGGTGCGCGTCGCGCATCGCCGTGTCGGTGACGAGGAGGCGCTTCTCGGCCTTCATCCAGTCGGCGAAGCCCTTCGGTCCCAAACGATCGAGCATCTGCTTGCTGCCGGGCGGGGCGTGGCCGGAGCCGTCCGGCGTGATCGGCGCCTTCAGCTCGATCGGCCGCGGCCGGCTCTTCGTCTCCGGATGGCCGTTGACCGAGACGTCGGCGATGTAGGTGAGCAGCCGCGTCGCGCGATCCTTGCGCGCGCGCATCGCGAAGAGCTCGGGCGTGTCGTCGATGAATTTCGTCGTGTAGGTCGAGTCGGAGAACTTCGGGTGGCTGACGATCTTGTCGAGGAAGGCGAGGTTCGTCGCGACGCCGCGGATGCGGTACTCGCGCAGCGCGCGCTGCGTGCGCTTGATCGCCTCCTGCGGCGTCGGCGCCCAGCAGATCAGCTTCTCGAGCAGCGAATCGTACCAGCGGGTGACGACCGCGCCGGAATAGGCGGTGCCGCCGTCGACGCGCACGCCGAAGCCGAAGGCGCCGCGATAGGCGGTGATGCGGCCGTAGTCGGGGACGAAATCGTTGTCCGGATCCTCCGTCGTGATGCGGCACTGGATCGCGAAGCCGTTGTGCTTGATCTCGTCCTGCGGCGGCACGCCGGTCTCGGCGGTGTTGCCGATATGGCCGCCCTGCAGAATGCCGATCTGCGCCTTCACGATGTCGATGCCGGTGATCACCTCCGTCACCGTATGCTCGACCTGGATGCGCGGGTTGACCTCGATGAAGTAGAAGTCGTCGGTGTCGGCATCGAACAGGAACTCGACGGTGCCGGCGCCGACGTAGTTCGTCGCCTCGCCGATGCGGATCGCCGCGTCGCAGATCGCCTGGCGTTTTTCCTCGGACAGGAAGTCCGCCGGCGCGCGCTCCACGACCTTCTGGTTGCGGCGCTGGATCGAGCAGTCGCGCTCGAAGAGATGCACGCAGGTGCCATGCGTGTCGCCGAGCAGCTGCACCTCGATGTGCTTGGCGTGGACGACGAGCTTCTCGAGATAGACCTCGTCCTTGCCGAAGGCGGCCTTGGCCTCGCGCTTGGCCGACTTCACCGCGTCGATCAGCGTCTTCGGATCCTTGATCGGCCGCATGCCGCGGCCGCCGCCGCCCCACGACGCCTTCAGCATCACCGGGAAGCCGACGCCCTCGGCGAGCTTCATGATCTCGGCCTCGTCGTCGGGCAGCGGCGCGGTCGCCGGCATCACCGGCACGTCGACCGAAACGGCGAGGTTGCGCGCCGAGACCTTGTTGCCGAGCGTGCGCATCGTCTCCGGCGAGGGCCCGATGAAGACGATGCCGGCGGCCTTGCAGGCGTCGACGAACTCGGGGCTTTCCGAGAGGAAGCCGTAGCCGGGGTGGATCGCGTCGGCGCGCGCCTCGCGGGCGACGCGCATGATCTCCTCGATCGACAGGTAGGCGTCGATCGGCCCCATCGGCTCGCCGCCCGGCGTCTTGCCGATGAGATAGGCCTCGTCGGCCTTGAAGCGGTGGAGGGAGAGCTTGTCCTGGTCGGCGTAGACGGCGATGGTGGTGAGCCCCAGCTCCGTCGCCGCGCGAAAAATGCGGATGGCGATCTCGGAGCGGTTCGCGACCAGAAGTCTCTTCATGTGTGGCGGTCCCGATGGGTGGATCGTCGAGAGGAGGCTAGCATGTCACACGCCAACTCGGGGCGTCGAGGGGTGGAGAGGCGCCAGCGCCGTTCGACCGAGCCGGTTCGCCGATCTCGCGCGGCCTGCCGGCGCCACTCCGGCGGCGGTCCGCGATCCGACGTGCGCCGATCACCGCCTGGCCAAGCCGATGGCAAATTGGGCTTGCTGGCGATGATGTGCCCGCCAGCCTCGGACAAGCTCGGTCGGCGAGGGTCGGGAGCATGGAACCGATCTATCTCCTCGGCCTCGCGTCGCGAAAGAATGCCTGGCTCGCCGTGCGCCAGTCGACGGTGGCCGGCAACGTCGCCAACATGAACACGCCGGGCTACCAGCAGAAGGACGTCGTGCCCTTCGCCGACGTGCTCGCGCAGACGCATCTGCAGATGGCCTCGACCGAGCCCGGCCACCTGCCGACGACCGACGCCGCCGGCATCGACGCGACGACGCAGGACGACGACGGCGGCTTCGAGGTGACGGAGAGCGGCAACACTGTCGGCATCGAGACGCAGATGGGCAAGGCCGGCGAGATCTCGCGCGACTATGCGCTGACGACCAACATCGTGCGGAGCTTCCACAACATGCTGATGGCGAGCCTGAAGGGCTAGCGCGCCGCCGGCTGCGGCCGACCGGCGCCGGCAAGAGAGGAACGCATGATCGTCGACCCGCTCCAGGCCTCGCTCAAGATCGCCGATTCCGGCATGTCCGCGAACTCGGCGCGCATGCGCGTGACCAGCGAGAACATCGCCAACGCGCAGTCGACCGGCTCGGTGGCCGGCGCCGATCCCTATCGGCGCAAGACCATCGCCTTCGAGGCGGCGATGGACCAGGCGACGGGCGCCGATCTCGTGCAGGTCGCCAACGTCGGCACCGACGACGCCCCCTTCGTGGTCGAGCACGATCCCGGCAACCCGGCGGCCGATTCTAAAGGGTTTGTAAAGCTTCCCAACGTTAACCTTATTCTGGAGATGGCGGACATGCGCGAGGCCAACCGCGCCTACGAGGCCAACCTCCAGGTCGTGAAGGAATCGCGCGACCTCATCTCGATGACCATCGACCTGCTCAAGGGCTCCTCATGATCGCTCCACTCGCCGTCGGCGCCCTGTCCTCGGTCCTCGGGCCGGCGAAGACCGCGTCGTCCGCCGCCGCGAGCTCGAGCGTCTCCGGCGCGGCCGACAGCTTCACCTCGCTGCTCGCCTCGTTCTCGCAGGACACCACCGACAAGCTGAAGGGCGCCGAAGCCGCGTCGATCTCCGGCATCCAGGGCAAGGCGACGACGCAATCGGTCGTCGAGGCCGTGATGAACGCGCAGGAGCAGCTGCAGACCGTGCTCGCCGTCCGCGACAAGGCGGTCACCGCCTTTCAGGACGTCACCCGCATGCCGATCTGAGGCCTGACCCATGCGCGCCATGACGATTGCCGCCACCGGCATGAACGCCCAGACGACCAACGTCGAGGTGATCGCCAACAACATCGCCAACATCAACACGACCGGCTTCAAGCGCTCGCGCGCCGAGTTCACCGACCTGCTCTACGAGACCCAGCGCCTGCCCGGCGTCGCCCAGCGCGGCACCCAGGGCGCCGTGCCGGAGGGCGCGCAGCTCGGCCTCGGCGTCAAGACGGCGGCGATCCGCAACCTGCACATCCAGGGCGCGCTGACGCAGACCGGCAACCAGTTCGATCTCGCCCTGACCGGCCGCGGCTTCTTCCAGATCCAGGATTCCAACGGCAACATAGAGTACACTCGCGCCGGCGCCTTCAACACCAACGCGCAGGGCCAGCTCGTCACGCTCGACGGCAACCTCATCACGCCGAACATCGTCATCCCGCAGAACACGACGGCGGTGACGGTGAGCTCGACCGGCATCGTCAACGCGACCGTCGCCGGCACGACCGCGCCGGTGCAGCTCGGCCAGCTGACGCTCGCCAATTTCGCCAACGAGGTCGGCCTGCAGCCGGTCGGCAGCAACCTCTTCCAGGAGACGGTGGCCTCCGGCACGCCGATCGTCGGCACGCCGGGCGACCCCGGCTACGCGACGATCACCCAGGGCTACCTCGAATCCTCGAACGTCGACCCCGTCGCCGAGATCACCAACCTCATCTCGGCGCAGCGCGCCTACGAGATGAACTCGAAGGTGATCCAGGCCGCCGACCAGATGGGCCAGACGCTCACCCAGATGCGCTGATCGCGCGGCGCGCAACCGGACGAGACCGACCATGACGGCACGGCCACTCCTCATTCTGGCCCTCCTCGGCTGCGCGGCGGCGCCGGCGGCTTCGGCCGAACGTCGCCCGGTGCCGGCGGTGACGATCTACCCCGGCGACACGATCCGCGAGGACATGCTCGCCGACCAGGATTTCCCCGACGCGGCGGCGAGCTCGTCGTTTGCCACCAACCGGACGATGCTGGTCGGCAAGGTCGCCCGGCGCACGCTGCTGCCGGGCCAGGCGATCGCCGTCAACGCCGTCGGCGAGCCGCGGCTGGTGCGCATCGGCGCCCTCGTCCGCGTCGTCTACAAGGACGACGGCCTCGTCATCCAGACCTACGCCTCCGCGCTGCAGAACGGCGCGGCCGGCGACGTCGTCGCGGTGCGCAACGCGGAAAGCGGCGTGACGATCTCCGGCGTCGTCGAGGCCGACGGCTCCGTCCATGTCGGCGGCTAGGATGATGCTCCCGTCATTGCGAGCGCAGCGAAGCAACCCAGGGGCCGCCAGGGG
>CAZZZM010000060.1:2072-13282 GCA_964658465.1 uncultured Nakamurella sp. | reverse complement strand
CCGCCACGGCCGATCAGCAGGCACGCCGCGGCGGCGACGAGGCAGATCGCGCCGGACAGCTGGAAGGCGAGGGCGTAGTGGCCAGTCACCGTCCGCAGGTAGCCGGCGCCCCAGGCAGCGACGGCGGCGCCGACCTGGTGGGCCGCGAGGATCCAGCCGAACATCACCGCGGCGTTCTCGCGCCCGAACGCCTTCTCGGCGAGCTTGAGGGTCGGCGGCACGGTGGCGATCCAGTCGAGGCCGTAGAAGACCGCGAAGAGGGATAGGCCGTAGAACGTCATGTCGAGGGCGAAGGGCAAGTACATCAGCGAGAGGCCGCGCAGACCGTAATACCAGAACAAGAGGACGCGATTGTCGAGGCGGTCCGAGAGCCAGCCCGAGGCTGTGGTGCCGATGAGATCGAAGATGCCCATCAGCGCGAGCAGGCCGGCGGCGCGCACCTCCGGGATGCCGTGGTCGACGCAGGCGGGGATAAGGTGGGTGCCGACGAGGCCGTTGGTCGACAGGCCGCAGACGAAGAAGGTGCCGGCGAGCAGCCAGAAGTCGCGCGACTGCAACCCGGCGTTCAACGCCTTGATCGCGCGCACTGCCGGGTTGACGGTGGCCGACGGCGCCGGCTCGATCGCCGTGCCGCCGTAGGGCGGCAGGCCGACATCGGCGGGCCGGTCGCGTACGAGGAGCGCAACGAGCGGCACCAGGAGCAGGGCAGCGGCTGCCACCATGAGCGATGTGGCGCGCCAGCCGATGTCGGTGGCGGCCTTGGCGAGCAGCGGCAGGAACAAGAGCTGGCCGGTGGCGCTGCTCGCGGTCAGCACGCCGATGACGAGACCTCGGCTCCTGTCGAACCAGCGGTTGGCGACGGTGGCGCCCAAAACCATCGCAACCATGCCGCTGCCGAGCCCGACCAGCACGCCCCACAACAAAGTGAGTTGCCAGGCCTCGCGCATGAACACCGTCAGGCCGGCGCCGAGCGCGAGCAGCAGGAGCGCGCCGCAGACGGCGCGGCGCAGGCCGAAGCGCTCCATGATCGCCACGGCGAACGGCCCGACGAGGCCGTAGAGCATGATGTTGACCGCGACGGCGCCGCTGATCGTCGCGGTCGACCAGCCAAATTCGGTCTTCAGCGGCACGATGAGCACGCCGGGTGTCGAACGCACCGACGCGCCGACGAGCAGGACGAGGAAGGTGACGGCCGCGACGACCCAGGCGTAGTGCGGCGTGGGCAGCCGATGGGAGGAAGGATCGGAGCGCATCAAACCGCCTGCCGTCCAAGCTCGACGCTCTCGACGCGCTTCAGCGTCCGGCGCAGCGCCGCCGCCTCGGCGACGCCGAAGGACTCGGCGAAGCCGGCTTCGACGCCGGCCCACAGGTCGTAGGCACGCGCGGCGAGGTCGAGGCCCGCGGCCGTGAGCTGCAGCCGCCGGCTGCGGCGATCGTCCGGTCCGACGGCCAGCGCGACGAGCCCGCGCCGCTCGAGCGGTCGCACGAGGTGCCCGAGCGTCGAGCGATCGGTGACGAGGTTGTCTGCGAGGTCCTTCAGCCGCATCGGCCCGTGCCGCTTCAGCCGCGCCAGGATCGCGTATTGGTTCAGGCTCAGGCCCACCGGCGCCAGGGCGGCGTCGTAGAGGCGCGTGACGTGGCGGGTCGCCTGGCGCAGCGCCGCGCAACTGCAGACTTCGGGATCGCTGACCATGTCGGCTCATTACGGGCAATTGCCCCGAATTGCAAGCTACCCTTGTTGGCGACGAGCGAGGCCGTCGCGATAGGACGCTTGCGCGCCCGCCCGCGTCGTCGTGTCGGCGGCATACGCTACGGCGGCGGCCACCGCGGCGTCGATGTCGGGCCTCGCGACAAAAGCAGCCGCGAACGCGCCGATGAACGCGTCCCCGGCGCCCGTCGTGTCGCGGACCGCGACCTGCGGCGCCGGGACGTGCCGGGCGCTTTCTGCCTCGACGATCAGCGCGCCTTCGCTGCCGAGCGTGACGATCACCGTGCCGGCGCCGCGCTTGACGAGGCTGCGCGCCGCTGCCTCCACGTCCTCGATCGTGTCGGCCAGCAAGCCGGTCAGCAGCGCCAGCTCGCCGCGGTTCGGCACGAGGAAGCGGGCGCGGCAGGCGCGGTCGAGATCGAGATCGGCGTGGGCCGGGGCGGGATTGAAGAGCACGTCGACGCCGGCCGCGCCGCAGATATCGAGGGCGCATGCGACGGCGTCGAGCGGCACCTCGAGCTGCAGCACGACGAGCGTCGCCCTCTGCAGCAGGTCGGCCGCGGCCTCGACCGCTTCCACCGTCAGTGCCGCATTGGCGCCGCCGGCGACGAGGATGCGGTTCTCGCCGGATGGCTCCACGAGGATCGTTGCGGTCCCGGTCGGCCTATCGGCCACCGTCAGCGCATGCGCGACATCGAGACCGACGGCGCGATAGCCGCCGAGCAGCGCTCGCCCGAAGACGTCGTCGCCGAGCCGCGTCACCAGCGTCACGTCGGCGCCGCAGCGCGCGGCGGCGACGGCCTGGTTGGCGCCCTTGCCGCCGGGGCCGGTGGCGAAGCCCTCCGCAGCCAACGTTTCGCCGGCCTCCGGCATCCGCGGCACGCGCGTGACGAGGTCCATGTTGGAGGAGCCGACGACGCAGATGCGACTCATGCGTCCTCTCCCACGACATGCGCGACATAGAGGCGGATCGCGGTGCGCAGCGCGGCGAGCGGACCTGCGCCGGCGTCGGCGAGCGGGCGGGCGCCCTTCAGCATCTGCAGCAGGGCGGCGGCGGCCTCGTCCAGGCCTTCGGCGCGGGGCGCGCGGCGCCGAAGCGCTGCAGCAATCCCCTCCCGCGCGGCCTGGCGGATCGCTGCGCGGCGATTGGGGCCGTCCGGCCGCAGATCGACGAGGGCGACGGCGGCGGCGCTGTCCGGGCGCGTGTCGAGCATGCGCTCGATGAGCGCGTCGGCGAGCATCTCCGCCGTCATCGCCGCCGCGCGCGCCTCGATGGCGGCGAACCCTTCGGCGACGGTCTCGGCATAGCGGGCAAGCAGGGCGTCGGCGAGCGAGGCCTTGGTCGGAAAGAAGCGGTAGAGCGAGCCGATCGCCGTTGCCGAGCGGGCGGCGATCTCGGTCATCGTCGCGGCATCGAACCCTTTTTCCGCGAAGACGACGGCCGCCGCGTCGAGGATCGCCTCGACGCGGGCATGGCCGCGGGCACGCTTCGGGGCGCGCGCTTCGAGCGATGCGGCCGGGCTTGACATTTGCGAGGACATCCTCAACTTACGTAGATATGCGAGGCTATCCTCGCATATCTCGCCATGCCGTCAACAGGGAGGCCCTATGGCTCTCGACACCCCCGTCACGCTCGATCCGAAGTCCACGGCGCTCGTCCTCATCGACCTGCAGAACGGCATCGTCGGCATGCCGACGCAGCCGCGCGGCGGCGCCGACACGCTCGCCGCCGGCAAGGCCCTGGCCGAGCGGTTCCGGGCTGCCGGCGCCCCCGTCGTTTTAGTCAATGTCGCCTTCGCCCCGGATTTCTCCGATGCGCCGCCCGCCAACGTCGACGAGCCGATGCGCGCGACCGGTGGCATGCCGGCGGACTGGAGCGACCTGGCGCCCGGGCTGGCGCAGCCCGGCGATCTCCGGGTCACCAAGCGCAACTGGGGCGCCTTCCACGGCACAGAGCTCGACACGATCCTGCGCCGGCGCGGCGTGACGACCATCGTGCTCGGCGGCATCGCGACGAACATGGGCGTCGAGGGCACCGCGCGCGAAGCCTGGGCGCACGGCTACGACGTCGTCGTCGTCGAGGATGCGACGTCGGGCTTGTCGAGCGAGCTGCACGAAATGGCGATCCGCCACATCCTGCCGCGCCTCGCCCGCATCCGCTCCAGCGCCGCCGTCCATCTCTCCCATGGCTGACGCTGCGACGGCGCGCCTCGCCGCGAGTCCGCTCTGGCTGCGGTGGGCCGCCCTCGTCGGGGGCTCGGTCGCGCTCGCCGGCGCGCTTCTCGCGCTGCATGTCGCCGCGGCACTGCTCCTCGGCACGATCGCCGCCGGCGTCGCGCTTGCCGCCCTCGGTGGCGCGGTCGCGGTGCCGCAGCCCGTCTTCATGGCGGCCCAGGCGCTGATCGGCGCGATGATCGCGCGGACCTTCACGCCGGCGCTATTCGACGAGTTTCTTCGGCGCTGGCCGTTGTTCCTCGTGGCGACCGGCTCGGTGCTCGTCGCCGCGGCGGCGATCGGCTGGCTGCTGACGCGCTTCCGCGTGCTGCCCGGCACGACCGCGGCCTGGGGCACGTTCCCCGGCGCCGCCACCGTCATGGTGCTGATGGCCGGCGATTTCGGGGCCGACATGCGGCTCGTCGCCTTCATGCAATATTCCCGCGTGCTGCTCGTCGCGCTCGCCGCCTCCCTCGTGGCGCATGCCGCCGACATCAAGGGCGCTCCCGCCCTCGCGCCGCAGGCGCTGCATGTCGGCGCCGCCGCCGCGACGCTCGCCGTCGCCGCAGCCGGCGCTCTCGTCGCGCTGCGATCGAACCTGCCAGCCGGTGCGCTGATCGGGTCGATGGTCGCCTGCGCCGCCCTGCAGCTGACGGGCGTTCTGTCGATCGAGCTGCCGCGCCCGCTGCTCGGCCTCGCCTATGCGATCGTCGGCTGGTCGATCGGCCTTCGCTTCACCCGCGAGATCCTGATCCACGTCGTCCGCGCGCTGCCGCGCATCGTCCTGTCGATCCTGGTGCTGATGCTCGTCTGCGGCGCGGCCTCGCTGGCGCTGGCCGACATCGGCCATCTCGATCCGCTCACCGCCTATCTGGCGATGAGCCCGGGCGGCGCCGATTCCATCGCCATCATCGCCGCCGCGTCGCCGCATGTCGACGCGCCGTTCATCATGGCGCTGCAGGTCTCGCGCTTTCTCACGATCCTGGCACTCGGCCCGTGGCTGGCGCGGCTGGTCGCCCGCTCGGCGGCCCGCGACGAGCCCGCCTGAGGCTCAGGCGTCGGGCGGCACCGGCGTCAGCCGCACGCCCGCATCGCAGCCGTGCTGCCAGACGAGCAGCGCATGGTAGCGGGCGCGGCTGCCGGCATCGATGAGCAGGAACATCCGCGGCAGGGCGCAGGGCGCATCAAGGCGCAAGCGCGCGCCGCCCCGCGAGCGATCGCGGATGCGGCATTCGACCAGCACATGGCCGCGACGCATGCCGAGCGTCGCGTCGCGCAGACGCGTGCGCAGGCGATGCTCGAGGCGTCGCTCGCCGGCCGCCGGCTCGACGACGCTGTAGGTGAAGTCGCCGCGCAGCGCCTCGCCGGCTGCGATGCGGCGCGCCGCGACCTCGCGCGGGCTCATGCGGCATCCCGTGCCGCGCCGCCGCGCCGCGTGGTGGCGAGCGCCTGCGCGAAGATCCGCGCCCCCGCCGCCTCGCTCTCCGGCGGCGACGCAAAGAAGAGTTTCCTGATCTCGACCCGCGTCTCGCGCGGAGCCAGCGTCAGCGTGAAGAAGGCGGTGACCGCCTCGTGCTGGAACTCCATGTCGAGGCTGACCGAGGCGGGCTCGGAATAGCCGACGGCGAAGTCGCCGGAGCAGGCGAAGACCAGCGAGCCGTCGGCGAAATGCATCTCGGACGAGGATTGCACGAGATCGGCCACGTTGGCCCAGCGGCCGGTGCGCATGAAGGTGATCATGTCGCCGGCATCGATGAGACGCAGCTCGGCCACGGTGCCGGTCAGTGCCTCGAGGAGGAGCGCCGTGAGGTTGGTCGTTTGGTCGGCAACGACGTGACGCATGCTAGCCCTTCGCGGCGGAACGGACGGCGCGTGGGGCACGCGCCTGAAGGAAATGGATGAGCTCGGCGACGGCCTTGTAGAATTCGGCGGGGATCATCTGGCTGATCTCGACACGGTCGTACATCGACCTTGCCAGAGCCTTGTCCTCGATCACCGGGATCTTGTGGCTCTCGGCGATCTCGCGGATCTTCAAGGCGACGAGGTCTTGGCCTTTGGCGACGACCATCGGCGCGCCGCCCTCCTCGCGCACGTAGCGGAGCGCGATCGCGTAGTGCGTCGGGTTGGCGATGACGAGCGTCGCCTTCGGCACCGAGGCCATCATGCGCTTGCGCGAGCGCTCCATCGCGAGCGAGCGGCGCTTCGCCTTGACGATGGGATCGCCCTCGAGTTCCTTGTGCTCGTCCTTGACCTCCTGGCGCGTCATGCGCAGGTCGCGTTTCCACTTCACGCGCGACCACAGGAGGTCGGCGACCGCGAGGAGCGCGAAGGCGGCGAGCGCCGCCGCGATGAGCCGCGCGACCATCGCGAGCACCATGCCGCCGAGCGCCGCCGGCTCCATGAACAGGGTCTCCAGCGTCGCCTGTCCCTCGCCGCGCAGCACCAGCGTGCAGACGCCGCAGATGATCGCCAGCTTGAAGAGGTTCTTGGCGAACTCGACCTGCCCGTCGCGACCGAACAATCGTTTGAGCCCCGACAGCGGCGACAGCTTCGACCATTTCGGCGCGATGCGCTCGAGCGCCAGATGCGGCACGCCCTGCGCGAAGCCGGCGACGATGCCCGCCATCATCAGGATGAGGAGGATCGGCATCAGGAAGCGCACCGACGCGTCGCCCGTGAATTCGAAGATCGCCAGCGTGTCGGCCGTCGTCGCGAACGGATCGCGCGTCGGATTGGCGAAGACCCGCGAGAGCGCGTCGGCGAGCGCCGGCACGCTGGCGCGCATCATGAGGGCCGAGATCGCCAGCATCGCGCCGAGCGACAGGAACACCGACGCCTCGCGCGAGAAGGGCACGTTGCCGCGCTCGATGGCCTCGCGCGTCTTCTTTTCCGAGCCTTCCTCGGTCTTCTCGCCGCCGCTCGTGCTTTCGGCGGCCATCAGCCGGCCCCTTCACGCAGCTCGACCTCGCCGCGATCGGCCATCGCCAGCAGCGTGTCGGTGATGAGACGGCGGGCGGCGGCGACCTCGCGGGCCGGCGCGGCGCCGGCGCCGGCGAGCTCGTTCTCGACGAGGCGACGCGCGCGGGCGGTTAGCGAGGAGAGCACGTTGGCGACGAAGTCGGCATCCTTGCCCGACAGCGCGACGACGATCTTGTCGCTTGCGACCTTCTCGAACAGCGACTGCCGGCTCTTCTGCGGCAGGCCGATCAGGTCGTCGAAGGAGAACAGTTTTGCGCGCAAAGCTTCCGCGTCTTCGGGGCGCTCGGCCTCGAGCGCCTGCAGCACGTCCTCGACGTGCTCGGGCGCCATCTTGTTGATGATCTCGGCCATCCGCGCGGTCTGCGCGCCGGCGGCCGGTGGCGGGTTGAGGATGAGGTCCTGGTTGATGCGCGTCTCGATCACCCGCAGCGCGGCATCGGCCACGGGCGCCAGCACGAGCAGGCGCCGCGTCACCTCGTTGCGGCGCTCGCGCGGCAGCAGCTCCATGATCGTCGCGGCGACGCCGGCGCCGAGCTTGGAGAGCGCGAGCGTCGCGACCTGCGGGTGCTGCTTGACGAGGTAGTCGGTCAGCGCCGGCGCCGGCAGCGCCGCAATCTTCTGCCAGATCGAGCCGTTCGAGGCGCCGCGCACCTCCGACATGATATCGGCGACCTGCTCCGGCGGCAGCACGCCGGCGAGGAGATTCTCGGCGCGGTCCATGTTGCCGGAGAGCTCGGCGCCGTTCGAGAACTCGCCGGCGAATTCCTCGACCAGGTCCTCGAGCACGTCGATCGGCACCGAGCCGAGCTGCGCGGCGGCGCGCGTGATGACCTTGAGCTCGCCGGCATCGAAATGGCCGAGGAGCCGGCTCGCCAGCGGCTTGCCCATCACCAGCAGGAGCGCGGCGACCTTCTGTGCGCCCTTCAGGGCCGGATAGGCGGTCTCGTAGGTCGCGTCGCTCGCCATGGCGTCAGGCGGCGTCCGGGCGGCCGATGATCTCGGTGAGCTTGACGCCGATCCGCGACGGATCGTCGTCCATCGCGACCAGCTCGCCGCGCGCGATGATGCGCCCGTTGACGACGACGTCGACGGGGTCGGAGATGTTGTGGTCGAGCGCCACGACGGCGCCGCGCCCGAGCTTCATGAGGTCGGAAATCGGCATCGACGCCGAGCCGAGGAAGACTTGAACGGCGACGGGGATCTTCAGGATCGAATCGAGGTGCGGCCCCTTCGCGGGCTCGCTGCCCGGGGCGGCGCTTGCAACGGTGTCTAGGGGCACGGTCTGGGCCATGTCAGGCTCTGATGAGGTCGGTGAAAGGGGAGCGGCGGCCGTGGTCGTGCGCGGCCGAGGGTTCGGCGACGATATCCTCGATGCGCAGGGAGTAGCGGCCGTCGTCCTGGCCGATCTCGCCGCGGTAGTAGGTCCGGCCGTCGCAGACGAGCGACACGCGCGCCCGCGCGTCGCCGGGCAGCGCCAGCACCTGGCCGACCTTCAGGGCCGCGAGGCTCGAGAGCGGGATCGCCTTGGCGTCGAGATAGGCGTCGAGCTTGACGCTTGTTCGCCCGAGCTCGCGCTGCAGACGGCCGCTCCAGGCGGGGTCGTCGTCGACCTGCAGCAGGTCGCCCTCGTCGCCACGGAAGCGGTCGAGCGCCGCGGGCGGCAGCACCAGCCGCAGCGTGCCGTGCTGGCCGAAGGCGCCGATGGTGACGCGCACCACCGCGACCTCGCCGATGCGCAGGCCGATGAGATCGCCGACGAGCGGCCCGTCGATCTTGGCGGCGCGCGTCGTGCCGAAGCCGATGTCGGCCCACTCGCTCTGCACGGCGGCGGCGGCGAGCGTGACGAGGATCAGCGCGAACTGGTGGTCGATGGCGGTGGCCTGCCGCGGCGTCTCGGGCGCCGCTTCGCTGCCGTTGCCGCCGGCCAGCAGCTCGACGATCGAATGGACGAGCCGGCCGTTGAGCGTGACCAGCAGCTTGGTCTCGAGCTGCGCGCATTCGATGAGACCGGCGACGGCCTCGGCCGGATGCGCGGAGACGACGTCGCGCAGCGGCTCGATCGCGGCGCCGGCCATCGCGCCCTCGATCGTCGTCGTCGTGCCGGCCATGGTCTGCAGGTTCTTGACGATCTGCGCGACGAGGCGCTCGACGGCGTCCTTGAGCCCGGGCGCGCGCTCGTGGAGGGTACCCATGCCGGCGCGACCGGCTGCGCTGCCCTTCGCCTGGTTGACGAGCGGGAACATCAGGCCGCCGCCGCCTCGGGCTTGCCGCCGGTCATCGTCTCGTTCTCGACCGCGTCGATCGTCGGGCGGTCGTAGGCCGAGATCGTCTTGCGGCCGTGCTCGAGGGCGATCAGCGGCATCGCGCCGTTCATGAAGGCGAGCAGGGATTGCTTGATGATGACGTAGAGCCGGCAGCGCTTCTCGCGGGTCGCCTTGACCTTCTGCGCCAGCGGGCCGGCGAGCCCGTAGGACATGAAGATGCCGCCGAACGTGCCGACGAGCGCCGCGCCGATGAGCTCGCCGAGCAGTTCCGGCGACTGGTCGAGCGCGCCCATCGCCTTGATGATGCCGAGCACGGCGGCGACGATGCCGAGGGCCGGCAGACCGTCGGACACGGTGGTCAGCGCCTGGTAGGCCTTGAGCTTGTCGCGCTTGATGGTTTCGATCTCTTCGTCCATCAGCGCCTCGATCTCGTGCGTCCGGGCGTTGCCGATGAGAATCAGGCGCACGTAGTCGCAGATGAAGCTCGTCATGTCCTTGTCGGCGAGCACCTTCGGGAATCGTTTGAAGATCTCCGATTCCTTCGGATTGTCGATCTGCTCCTCGAGCTCGTTGCGGGCGTTGCCGCGCAGCTCGCGCATCAGGACGTAGAGAAGGCCGAGCAGGTCGAGATAGTCGCGCTCTTTCGGCGACGCCCCCTTCACCGCTTCCAGGCAGGCGCGGCCGGCGTCCTTGATCACCGAGAGGGGGTTGGCGACCACGAAGGTGCCGAGCGCCGAGCCGCCGATGATGACGAATTCGTAGGGTTGCCAGATCACGTGGAGCTGGCCGCCTTCCGCCGCGAAGCCGCCGAGCATGCAGCCCATCGCGATGACGATACCGACAACGAAGCCCAAGACGCGTCTCCTTCGATCCGCGTCAACTTGAACAGAGCTGCCTTGTCCGAGGCTGTCGGCTATTCCTGCTTGATCTCGAAGGTCGCCCGCTTGCGGTGGCCGGAAGCCCGGCCGGAATGCCGGTGCGACACGGCGTGGCCGTGCCCGCGGGCGTGGCCGCGGCTGCGACCGCGCGAGACATGGCGGACGCCGCGCGAAATCCTCGCGTGCGCGCCGGCGGCGGCCTCGGCGCTCGAATCCTTGACGTCGCCCGGCTTCACCGGCTCGACGCTCTTCACCTTCGAGGTCGGCCCGAACTTGGCGAGGCACTGGTTGTAGGCGTCGGCGGCCTGGATCTTCTCGCAATCCTCGATCCGCGCCTGCGCCCGCGCCGCCGTGGCCGAGGCGACGACGCCGGCAAGGCACAGGGCGAGCACCGCGGCGCGGCGACAGGAAGACTTCTGCACGTTCCTCATCCTCTCAGGACCGCGCCGGTCTTGCGGCCGGCGTCGGCGACGATCTTCTGGGCGACGGCATCGATCTCGGTGTCCGTCAGCGTCTTCTCGCGCGGCTGCAGCGTCGCCGTCACCGCGACGGACTTCTTGCCCTCGGGCACGCCGGTCCCGGTGTAGACGTCGAACACGACGACGTCGCCGATCAGCGCCTTGTCGGCGCCGGCCACCGCCCGCACGAGATCGGCCGCGTCGACACCCGCATCGACGATGAAGGCGAAGTCGCGCGCCAGCGGCATGAAGTCCGGCAGGTCGAGCCGCGCCCTGGCCTTGGTGGGCTTCGATTTCGGCGCCGGTATGTCGTCGAGGATCAGCTCGAACCCGACGATCGGCCCGTCGACGTCGAGGGCGGCGAGCACGCGCGGATGCAGTTCGCCGAACTGGCCGACGACATTCTTCGGACCGAAGCGCAGCACCGCCGAGCGGCCGGGATGGAAGGCGGCGGAGGCGCCCGGCACCACCTGCAGGCCGCCGGTCGGCACGCCGAGCGTGCCGAGCAGCGCCAGCGCATCGGCCTTGGCGTCGAAGACGTCGACCTTGGCGGCATTGCCGGACCAGTGCCGGCCGGACCCAGTCGGGCGCGCCGTGCCGCCGCGCACCGCGCCGGCCGCGACGCGCTGGTCGCCTTCGCCCAGGCCGCGGAACACCTGGCCGACCTCGAACAACGCGAGGTCGCCGTGGCCGCGGGCGGCATTGCGCC
>CAZZZM010000060.1:0-1972 GCA_964658465.1 uncultured Nakamurella sp. | reverse complement strand
GCGATGCGCACGACCTCCTCGACGAGATCGGCCTTGCCCTCGACATCGGGGCGCCACGACGGGACCTTGACGGCCAGCGTGTCGGCGTTGCCGGCGGAGCGCGCCAGGGTGAAGCCGAGCGCCTCGAGATTGCGGGCGATCTCCTCCGGCGACAGCTCGAGCCCGGTGAGCCGATGGACCTCGCTCTCGGGAAACAGGATGCGCGTGTCGGGCTCAGGCACCGCGCCGGCCATCGTCATCGCCGAGGCCGTGCCGCCGCAGAGATCGAGGACGAGCTTCGTCGCCAGATCGAGCCCCGGCACGCAGAATGCGGGGTCGATGCCGCGCTCGAACCGGTAGCGCGCGTCCGAGACGATCCCGAGCTTGCGCCCGGTCGCGGCGACGCTCGACGGGCTCCAGAGGGCGGATTCGATCAGGACGTCGGTGGTGGTCTCGTCGCACCCCGTCGCCTCGCCGCCCATGATGCCGGCGATCGAAACGGCGCCGGTGTCGTCGGCGATCACGACCATCGTCTCGTCGAGCCTGTACGTCTTCCCGTCGAGCGCGACGAGGCTCTCGCCCGGGCGTCCGCGCCGCACGACCAGCGCGCCCTTCACCTTTGCCGCGTCGAACACGTGCAGCGGCCGGGCGCGGTCGAAGGCAAGGAGGTTGGTGATGTCGACGAGCGCGTTGATCGGGCGCAGGCCGATGCTACGCAGCCGCGTCTGCAGCCAGGCCGGCGAGGGTCCGTTGCGCACGCCGGACACGCGGCGCAGCGCGAAAGCGGGCGCGAGCGCCGGATCGTCGAGGTCGATGAGCACCCGCGTCGTGCAGGGCGCGTCGCCCTCCACCGGCGCGACGGGTGGCGTCGTGACGCGACCGAGGCCGGCGGCGGCGAGGTCGCGGGCGATGCCGGCCACCCCCATCGCGTCGGAACGGTTGGGCGTCAGGTTGATCTCGATTACCGGATCGTCGAGCACGGCGTAGTGGGCGTAGGGCATGCCGACCGGCGCGTCCTCCGGCAGGTCGAGGATGCCGTCGTGGTCCTCGGACAGTTCCAGTTCGGCGGCCGAGCACAGCATGCCGTTCGACTCGACGCCGCGGATGACGCCCGCCGCCAGGGTGATGCCCTTGCCCGGTATGAACGTGCCGACCGGCGAGAAGACCGAGCGCATGCCGGTGCGCGCGTTGGGAGCGCCGCAGACGACCTGGACCGGCGCGCCGCCGCCGGCGTCGACCGTGCAGACGCGCAGACGGTCCGCGTTGGGGTGCGGCTTCGCCTCGATCACGGACGCGACGACGAACCCGGCGAGCCGGGCGGCGGGATCGGTCACATGCTCGACCTCGAGGCCGATCCGCGTCAGGGTGTCGACGATCGTCTGGAGGCTGGCCTCCGTGTCGAGGTGGTCTTTGAGCCAGGAAAGCGTGAATTTCATGAACGGGCGTGCGTGGCGACCGCGCGGGGCGGTCTTGGTCGGAGAGGCGGCCCTTCTAGGCACATTGCGCGCGGTTGGCCAGCACGGGGCCCGCGCTCGATGAGCGACGATCTGCTCGCCGCCGCGCGCGCCGCGCAAGCGAACGCCTACGCGCCCTATTCGCGCTTTGCCGTCGGCGCCGCCGTGCGCGCGGCGAGCGGCGCGGTCTTCGCCGGCGCCAACGTCGAGAACGCCGCCTATCCCGTCGGGACCTGCGCCGAGGCCGGCGCCATCGCGGCGATGGTGACGGCGGGCGAGCACCGCATTGTCGAAGCGCTCGTCGTCGGTGACGGCGAGGCGCTCGTCACGCCCTGCGGCGCCTGCCGTCAGCGCTTGCGCGAACTGGCGGCGGCGTCGATGCGCGTCCATATCGCCGGGCCGGCCGGCGTCCGCGCGACGATGACGCTTGGTGATCTGCTGCCCGCCGCCTTCGGTCCGGACAATGTCCATGTATTGACTGGACCAATACAGTCAAACGAGAAGTAGAACGCTTACGTTGCGTCATCTATCTGATGTCT
>CAZZZM010000059.1:11426-13353 GCA_964658465.1 uncultured Nakamurella sp. | reverse complement strand
GCGAGGCGCGTGCCCGGGCCCGTGACCATCAGCAGCGCCAGATGCGCGATGTCCTCCGGCCAGTCGGCGACCACGAGCGGCTCGTCATCGCAACGAAGGTAGTCGGCAAGCATCTGGGTCATCGCGGCGCGCTCGATCGGCTCGGTCTTCAGCACCGGCAGCACGTGCTCGGCCGCCCACGGCGTGGGGTCGGGGCAGGGCAGCGCGGCATAGAAGGGCGCGGCGGTCTCGTCCTCCGGCACGAGGGCCAGCGAGATCAGAGCGCCGCCGAAGCCGTTGAACTCGGCATCGAGAAAATACCGCACCGCGACCCCCGCGCTCCTGCCCGCATCCAGTATCGGCGCATCTGCCTAAAGAAAACGCCGCGTCCTCGAAGGGACGCGGCGCCTGGTCGAGGGCGATGGCCCGTCGCTCAGTAGCGGTACTCGTTGGTCTTGAACGGGCCCTGCGCCGGCAGGCCGAGGTACTTGGCCTGCTTGTCGGAGAGCTTGGTCAGCTTGGCGCCGACCTTGTCGAGATGCAGCGCCGCGACCTTCTCGTCGAGCGCCTTCGGCAGCACGTAGACCTGCTTGTCGTACTCGCCCTGCTTGGTCCACAGCTCGATCTGCGCCAGCGTCTGGTTGGTGAAGGACGCCGACATCACGAAGGACGGGTGGCCGGTCGCGTTGCCGAGGTTCACGAGGCGGCCTTCCGACAGCAGGATCACCCGCTTGCCCGACGGCAGCTCGATCTCGTCGACCTGCGGCTTAATGTTCGACCACTTGAAGTTCTTCAGGCCGCCAACCTGAATCTCGGAGTCGAAATGGCCGATGTTGCAGATGATGGCGCGGTCCTTCATCTCGCGGACGTGGTCGACGGTGATGACGTCGACGTTGCCGGTCGCGGTGACGAAGATGTCGGCACGCGGCGCCGCATCCTCCATCGTCGTGACCTCGTAGCCCTCCATCGCCGCCTGCAGCGCGCAGATCGGGTCGATCTCGGAGACGAGGACGCGGCAGCCGGCGTTGCGCAGCGAGGCGGCCGAGCCCTTGCCGACGTCGCCGAAGCCGGCGATCATCGCGACCTTGCCGGACATCATGACGTCGGTGCCGCGGCGGATGCCGTCGACCAGCGACTCGCGGCAGCCGTAGAGATTGTCGAACTTCGACTTGGTGACCGAATCGTTGACGTTGATCGCCGGCCACAGGAGCTTGCCCTCCTTGGCCATCAGGTAGAGGCGATGCACGCCGGTCGTCGTCTCCTCCGAGACGCCCTTGATGGCCTTGCCGTTCTTCGAATACCAGCCGGGATGCGTCTTCAGCCGGCCCTTGATGGCGGCGAAGAGCACCTCCTCCTCCTCGTTCTCGGCCTTGTCGAGGAAGGCGACGTCGCCCTCTTCGGCGCGCATGCCGAGGTGGATCAGCATGGTGGCGTCGCCGCCGTCGTCGAGCACCATGTTCGGCGTGCCGCCGTCGGCCCACTCGAAGATCTTGTGGGTGTACTCCCAGTAATCCTTCAGGCTCTCGCCCTTGATCGCGAAGACCGGGGTGCCGGCGGCGGCGATGGCGGCAGCCGCATGGTCCTGCGTCGAGTAGATGTTGCACGAGGCCCAGCGCACGTCGGCGCCGAGCGCCTTCAGCGTCTCGATCAGCACGCCGGTCTGGATCGTCATGTGCAGCGAGCCGGCGATGCGGGCGCCCTTGAGCGGCTGCGACGGCCCGTATTCCTCGCGCGTCGCCATCAGCCCCGGCATCTCGGTCTCGGCGATGTCGAGCTCCTTGCGCCCCCACGGCGCGAGCTTGATGTCGGCGACGATGTAGTCGTGGGCGGTGTCGTGAGCGGAATGGGTCATAAGGGGGATCCCGTGAAAGGCTGCCGGGCTCCTATCAAAGGGGCGCCGACGAGGCAATAAGGATATGTACAAGTCTTTATGTCGTTATTTCGACGG
>CAZZZM010000059.1:4662-11326 GCA_964658465.1 uncultured Nakamurella sp. | reverse complement strand
TCTCGCTCGCGCGCGACGGATTCGCCGGCGAGACGTTCGACGTGCTCGTCTCCTGCCTTGCGTCGCGGACCGGCGCCCCGCGCGACGCCTGGGCGATCGACCACGCCGCCAACGTCACGGCGCTCGCCGCGGCGAAGGCCGCCGGCGTCCCGCACATGATCCTGCTCTCGGCGATCTGCGTGCAGAAGCCGCGGCTGGCGTTCCAGCACGCCAAGCTCGCCTTCGAGCGCGCGCTGATCGCGTCCGGCCTGACCTACTCGATCGTCAGGCCGACCGCCTATTTCAAGTCGCTGGCGGGGCAGGTCGAGCGGGTCCGCCGCGGCAAGCCGTTCCTGGTCTTCGGCGACGGCCGGCTGACGGCTTGCAAGCCGATCGCCGACGACGACCTCGGGCGCTACATCGCCAGCTGCGTCGACGACGCGACGCGGTGGAACCGCATCCTCCCCATCGGCGGCCCCGGCCCGGCGATCACCCCGCGCCGCCAGGGCGAGATGCTGTTCGCGCTGCTCGGCCGCGAGCCCAGGTTCAGGCACGTGCCGGTGGCCATGCTCGATGCCATCATCCTCGGCCTTTCGGCCCTCGGCAAAGCGTGGCCGCGGCTCGCCGACAAGGCGGAGCTGGCGCGCATCGGGCGGTATTACGGGACGGAATCCATGCTCGTCCTCGATCCGCGAAGCGGCCGCTACGACGCGGACTCCACCCCGTCGACCGGCAGCCGGACGCTGCGGGCCTTCTACGCCGAGCTCGTCGCGGGGACCGACTCGGTCGAGCGCGGCGACCATGCTATCTTCTGAGCCGCCCGCGGCGTGAAGCGGGACGGCGCCCGATCCTCATTCCGACAAGTTCGGGCTTTCTAGTCCCGTCATTGCTTCAAAAGAGGGTTTCGATGCCGGCTCCGGACCAGACGACCGCACCGCCCGGCTCGGCGAAGCCGCCGCGCGTCCTCCTCGTCTTCCCGACGTTCAATCCGCACAGCTTCTGGAGCTTCAAGGAGACCTGCGAGCTCGTCGGGGCGCGCTATCCGGCGCCGCCGCTCGGCCTGATCACGCTCGCCGCCCTGCTGCCAAGCGACTGGGAGTGCCGGCTCGTCAATTGCAACACGATGAAGCTGACCGACGCCGACATCGACTGGTGCGACATGGTGATGACCGGCGGGATGCTGCCGCAGCAGCACCAGACGCTCGCCGTCACGGCGCGCTGCCAGAAGCGCGGCAAGCCCGTGGTGATCGGCGGTCCCGACCCGACGTCGAGCCCGCATGTCTACGCCGCGGCCGACTTTTTGGTGCTCGGCGAGGCCGAAGGCATCATCGACGAGTTCGTCGCCGCCTGGAGGCGCGGCGAGCGCAAGGGCCGGTTCGACGCGGAGAAGTTCACCGCCGACGTGACCAAGATCCCGGTGCCGCGCTACGACCTGCTCGACTTCTCGCACTATCTCTACATCGGGCTGCAATTCTCGCGCGGCTGCCCGTTCACCTGCGAGTTCTGCGACATCATCGAGCTCTACGGCCGCGTGCCGCGCGCCAAGACCAACGAGCAGATGATGGCCGAGCTCGACCGGCTCTACGAGCTCGGCTACCGCGGCCACGTCGACTGGGTCGACGACAACCTCATCGGCAACAAGAAGGCGCTGAAGCGGCTGCTGCCGGAGCTGAAGAAGTGGCAGGAGGCGCGCCTCTATCCCTTCAAATTCTCGACCGAGGCCTCGCTCAACCTCGCCGACGACGACGAGCTCCTGCGCGCGCTGGCGGACTGCAATTTCTTCACCTGCTTCATCGGGATCGAGAGCGGCGACACCGCGACGCTCAACTCGATGCAGAAGAAGCAGAACACGCGCCGCTCGATCGACGAGAGCATCCACAAGATCTACTCGGCCGGCATCTACGTGCTGGCCGGCTTCATCGTCGGCTTCGACACCGAGCGCGAGAGCATGGCGGACGCGATGACCTCGCTCATCGAGGCGACGAGCATCCCCGTCTGCACGGTCGGGCTCCTGACCGCGCTGCCCAACACCCAGCTGACGCGCCGCCTCGAGAAGGAGAACCGCCTCTTCGAGGACTACGACTTCGTCCCCGCCGAGGGTGCCGATGCGGCGACCGGCGGGCTGAACTTCGCCACGCTGCGACCGCGCCGCGAGATCCTCGAGGACTTCCGCACGGTCGTCGAGCGCATCTACGCGCCGGAGGCCTTCTTCGCGCGGCTGATGTTCGTCGCCGGGGCGTTGAAGAAGAGGCCGATCGACCGCGGCCCGGCGAGCCCGGCGCAGATGGCCAAGGACCTCGCCGTGGTGCGCAGCCTCGTGCTGCGGGTGTGCCTGCGGCGGCCGGCGCTGGCGCGGCCGTTCTGGCGCATCTTCACCTGGACGCTCGAGAACAATCCCGCCGCGCTCGAGGCGGTGATCATGAACGTCATGATGTACATGCACATCCGTCCGTTCTCGCGCTACGTCGTGAAGATGGTGACCCGCAAGATCGAGGAGATCGATCGCGGCCGCGAGCCGGTGCGCGCGGTGCGCGTGCCCGAGCCGATCAAGGCGGCGGCCTAGGGACCGGCTTCCGGCTGCCCGCCAGGCCGGCCGGCCTCCGTCAGCTTGTCGAGCCACCCCTGCAGGGCCGCGGTCACGGCGGCCGCCTCGGCGGTGCGCGGCAGCTCGTGCGCCTCGACGGGGCCCCGCATCGCCGCGAGCGAGGGGACGAGGCAGACCGGCGGCGCCAGGCGGCCCTCCGCCTTGCCGGCGACCAGGTAGTGCAGCAGCGGGTTCATGCCCGAGGTGCGGACGTCCGGATAGAGCAGCATGTAGAGCCAGGTGCTGAACAGCGGGCTCGGATTTCGACCCTCGATCGCGCCGCGCTCGAGGTAATGGTCGAGCGGATTGGCGCCTGTCGCCTTCACGTCGGGATATTCCGTCCGATACCAGGCGCTGTGGAAGTAGGCGTTCGGATCGTAGCCGTTGCGGCAGCCGAAATGCGCGTAGTGCAGGTGGAGGTCGATGCCGCCCTTGACCACGTGCGGGTTCGTCTCGGCGTAGAAGGCGCGATCGAACAGCGGATTGTCCGGCGGCGGCGGTTCCTCCGCCGCCTTGCGGGCGCGGCGCCCGGCGAGGAAAAGATCGGTGACGGTCAATCCGGCCATGCGCGGGTCCGCCCACAAATGCAGTGGGAAAGCTTCGAGCCCGACGACGGCCGAGTCAAAGCGACTTCCGTCGTAGTGGCCCCTGCCGATCGACTGGCCCTGCCGGTCGTCCGGCCCGCCGTGCGATCTGGACTCAGGGTCGCGGCTCTGCTACGTGCCGTGGCACCGGCTGCAGGTGCGCGATTCGCGCGCCGGGTGGCCTATTCCCGTTTCACACCGGCCCGGCGGGCCGCGACAAGGATCGATGCGTGCAAGTTCTCGTCCGTGACAACAATGTCGACCAGGCCCTCAAGGCGCTCAAGAAGAAGATGCAGCGCGAGGGGATCTTCCGCGAGATGAAGCTGCGCGGTCATTACGAGAAGCCCTCCGAGAAGCGCGCCCGCGAGAAGGCCGAGGCCGTGCGCCGCGCCCGCAAGCTCGCCCGCAAGAAGATGCAGCGCGAGGGCCTGCTGCCGATGAAGCCGAAGCCGGTGCCGGGCGCCCGCTGAGCGCCGGCCTTTCCGCGGTTTACTCTTCGCTAACCATGGCGCGGGTACAGCTTTCCGGAGCCGCCGCGCCGTCGTCCAATTCTCGCCGGATTGGTCGCGACATAAACGCGTTACCGTCAGCCGACGCGGCCGAGAGGGACGCATGACCGCATCGACATCCACCTTTTTCCGCGGTCCGGCGGTCGCCCGCATGGTCCCCGCTCGAAGCCTCGCCGTCTGCGCGTTCGTCGCCGCCGGCCTGTCGCTCGCCGGTTGCGGCTCCTCCGGCCCCGGCGTCGCCGGCCTGTCCGGCAACGGGGTGGCCGAGATCGCCAACGAATCGCCCGAGGCGGCGTCGGCCAACATCGCCTCGCTCACCGAAGTCGTCGACCGCAACCCGAACAGCGCCGAGGCGCTGACGACGCGCGGCGTCGCCTACGCCAAGGTCGGCCAGTACGACAACGCGATCTCCGATTTCTCGAAGGCGGTGCAGATCAATCCGAACAGCGCCGCGGCGCTGACCGATCGCGCCCTCGCCTATCGCTCGATCGGCCGCAACGAGGAGGCGATGGCCGACTTCAACCGCGCCATCACCGCCAACTCGAACCACATGCCGGCCTATCTCGGCCGCGCCAACCTCGAGCGCGTGCAGGGCCAGCTCGACCAGGCCAAGACCGACCTCGACACCGCGATCAAGCTGAACCCGGAGAGCGCCCAGGCCTTCCACGCGCGCGGGCTGATCTACCAGCGCGAGGGCAACCAGGTCGCGGCGATCACCGATTTCGACAACGCGATCGATCGCGACCCCTTCAACGGCGCGCCCTACCAGGCGCGCGGCGAGAGCTTCCTCGCCCAGGGCAAGCCGGACAAGGCGATCGGCGACTTCAACGCCGCGCTCAACGTCAACAACAAGAACGGCAGCGCCTGGGCCGGCCTCGGCCTCGCCTACGAGAAGGAAGGCAACCGCGCCAAGGCCGCCGAGAACTACCAGCGCGCGCTGAGCCTCGATCCCGAGAACCCCGTCGCCAAGGGCGGACAGCAGCGCCTCGGCGCGTAGTCCGTCCAGCCAAACGGGCCATTACAAATCCGGCGGCTCAGGAACGCCGTCGCGCCTTCGTCGTTTTGGCTCCAACGAGGAGTCAAACGATGGTCAAGCCGCTTACCTGCCTTGCGCTCGCTCTGGTCGGCCTCGGCGCCACCGCCGCCCACGCCTCCTCGCTCGACAAGCTCAAGGCCTTGCAAGGCACGTCGCGACCGGTGGTCATCCTGTCCGACTCGCGCGACGATCCGCGTGTCGCAAAGCAGATTTCCGCGCTCGACCATACCAAGCCCGAGCTCGACAACCGCAACATCCAGGTGCTCACCGAGGCCGAGCCCGGCAGCAAGCTGCGCAAGTCGCTCGGCGTGTCGGAGCGCGGCTTCGCCGTCGTGCTGGTCGGAAAGGACGGCGGCGTCAAGAAGGTGTGGCGCGATCCGGTCGACCCCAAGGGCATCTTCACGGTGATCGATTCGATGCCGATGCGCCGCAACGAGATGCGCGGCTGAGATTGACCCCACGCCGATCCGCTGTATGCGTCGGGGAATAGCCTCGCGCGCGGAAGGATCGGACGGATGGTGAAGCTCGGCACGTGCCTCCTCGTGCTCGCCTCGTTGGCCGCCCCCGTTCGCGCCGACGCCGGGGCCGCCGACCCGACGATCTTCGCCGCCGCCAGCATGAAGACGGCGCTCGACGCGATCGCCGACGCGTGGACGGCGAAGACCGGCAAGAAGCCGTCGATCTCCTACGGCTCCTCCGGCACGCTGGCGAAGCAGATCGAGGCCGGGGCGCCGGCCGACCTCTTCATCTCGGCCGACCAGAAATGGATGGACGTGCTGGCCAAGGACGGCGCGATCAAGCCCGAGACGCGCCGCGATCTCGTCGGCAACGCGTTGGTCCTCATCGCGCCCGCCGTCGCCTCCGCGCCGCTGACGATCGAGAAGGGCGTCGACCTCGCCGGCGCGCTCGGCGACGGCAAGCTCGCCGTCTGCACGGTCGCCTCGTGCCCCGCCGGCATCTACGGCAAGGAGGCGTTGATCAAGCTCGGCATCTGGGACGCCGTCGAGCCGAAGCTCGCGCAGGCCGAGAACGTGCGCGCGGCGCTGCTGCTCGTCGCGCGCGGCGAGGCCAAGTACGGCATCGTCTACGCGACCGACGCCAAGGCGGAGCCGAAGGTGAAGGTGGTCGGCACCTTCCCCGCGGCGTCGCACACGCCCATCGTCTACCCCGTCGCCGTCACCAAGGAGGCGAAAAGCCCGGACGCCGCGGCGCTCGAGGCGTTTTTGAGCTCGCCCGAGGCCGCGCAGATCTTGAAGGGGCAGGGTTTCACGGTGCCCGGGAATTAGCACGCGCGAAGCCCGCGCATGCTCGGCCTGACGCCGGACGACCTCACCGCGATCGCGCTGTCGCTGCGCATCGCGATCGTCGCGACGCTGGCGAGCCTGCCGTTCGGCATCGCCGTCGCCTACGCCCTGGCGCGCTGGCGCTTTCCCGGCAAGAGCCTCGTCAACGGGCTCGTCCACCTGCCGCTGGTGCTGCCGCCGGTCGTCACCGGCTACCTGCTGCTCGTCGCCTTCGGCCGCCGCGGCATCTTCGGCCAGGCGCTGGCCGACGTCGGCATCGTGCTGTCGTTTCGCTGGACCGGCGCGGCGCTGGCCTGCGCGGTGATGGGGTTTCCGCTGATGGTGCGGGCGATGCGGCTCTCCTTCGAGACGATCGACCCGCGCCTCGAGGCGGCGGCGGGGACGCTCGGCGCCAATCCCGCCTGGCGCTTCGTGCTGGTCTCGCTGCCGCTGGCGGTGCCCGGCCTGCTCGTCGGCGCGATCCTCGCTTTCGCGCGCGCGCTCGGGGAGTTCGGCGCCACCATCACCTTCGTCGCCAACATCCCCGGCGAGACGCAGACCATCGCCGCGGCGATCTACACCGACGTGCAGGACCCCAACGGCGACGCCGGCGCGCTGCGGCTGACGCTGGTCTCGATCGCCATCTCGCTCGCCGCCGTGATGGCGTCCGACCTCGTGCAGCAGCGCCT
>CAZZZM010000059.1:0-4562 GCA_964658465.1 uncultured Nakamurella sp. | reverse complement strand
TCCGGCAGGCCGAGGTCGTCGGCGACGCTCCGCAGGACGTCGCGGAAGGTGTCCGGTGTGGCGGCGGCCGCCAGCGCGTCGGCGGCGCCCATGAGGCGAATCTCGTGCTTGATCTCGGCCGTCGACGGCACGGGGATCTTCCGGCCGAAGCGAAGCTGGCTCACGCAGCCGGCCCGGTCATCCTGAAGCGGTCGCCGGCGGCGAGATGGCGAAGGCCGAACTGACGGCCGAGCTCGAAATTGCGGTTTTCGACGGAGCCCTCGGCGTGCGGATTGCTCGAACGGGCCCCGAGCTTGACCGACCTCTTGCCCTCGTCGAAGGGCGTGGCGGTTGCGGATCTCACTCTCATGCGTCACCTCGCTGCGGCTTGGGGGAGCACGTCCGCGTGGCCGCAAGCCGCGAGCGATCTTCGGTCTCGAAACAAAAGACCCGGCCGCGTGTCGACGCGACCGGGTCTCGAATTCGCTTAGACGGCGCGAAGGTTGACCGCCGACTCCTTGCCGCGGTCGGGCTTCACTTCGTAGTCGAGCTTCTGGCCTTCGTTGAGCCCGCGCATGCCCGCCTGCTCGACGGCCGAGATGTGCACGAACACATCCTTCCCGCCGCCATCAGGCTGGATGAAGCCGTACCCCTTGTCGCCGTTGAACCATTTAACAGTGCCGGTAGCCATCGAACTTCCAATCTTCAGATCGGCGCCTCCAAGACGAGAACGCCGTATCCATACATATACCGTGCACCGAAAATTTCCAGCGCCGGATTTTCTTGACAAAGACCAATATGTTTTGTCGCCGTTCTGCAAATAAGGATTTTGGCAATGCGGTATTTCGACTTGCCGTGCGGCGCGGCCGCCGCCATATGACAGGCACGGTGGGCGTCCCGATACAAGATCGGCCGGCGACATCTTCATGGGATCCCCGAATGAGCGCCACCGAAAATACTGATCTCGTACTTCGCCGTTGCAAGTTCATGAATTGCGTTCAGGAGGGGCAATCCTTCTCGCTCGGTATCATGGACAGCGAACTCGGTGGCCGGCAGACGACCGAGGCGACGATGAAGACGATGAGCGAGGCCGGACTTGTCTCGCCCGGCCGCAACGGCACCTATGTTCTGACGAGCCACGGCGCGCAGGCTATATCCACGATGGTCGTCAGCAAGAAGCCGAGCCACGCAAGAAGCGGCAATTGGCAGGCGCGCCGCGCCGAAGCAAAGCCGGCGACGCCGGCCTCGTCCTGATCCCCGCCTAGCCCGACCACGCCCACGCAAGCTTCGCGCGCCACCATGGCGGCGATCAGCGAGGGTGGACGATGGCGGCCGCGGCGAACGCATTTGCACTCGGCTCGGCGCCCGTCGAGCGCAAGAGCACGCGCGACGTCGGCTTCGCGATCGGCATCATCGCGATCCTCTGCGTCTTCTTCCTGCCGATCCCCGCCGTCCTGATCGACCTCGGGCTCGCCTTCTCGATCGCGCTCTCGGTGCTGATCCTGATGGTCGCGCTGTGGATCCAGAAGCCGCTCGACTTCTCCGCCTTCCCGACCGTCCTGCTCGTCGCGACGCTGCTGCGGCTGTCGCTCAACATCGCGACGACGCGGCGCATCCTCTCCGACGGCGCCGAGGGGGTGACGGCGGCGGGCTACATCATCGGCGGCTTCTCGCGCCTGGTGATGAGCGGCGACTTCGTGATCGGGCTCATCGTCTTCTCGATCCTCATCACGGTGAACTTCCTCGTCATCACCAAGGGCGCGACGCGTATCGCCGAGGTCGGCGCGCGCTTCACGCTGGACGCCATTCCCGGCAAGCAGATGGCGATCGACGCCGATCTCAACGCCGGCCTCATCAACGACAAGGAGGCGCAGCACCGCCGCCGCGAGCTCGAGGAGGAATCCTCGTTCTTCGGCTCGATGGACGGCGCCTCGAAGTTCGTGCGCGGCGACGCCGTCGCCGGCCTGATCATCCTCGCCGTCAACATCTTCGGCGGCATCATCATCGGCGCGACGCGGCACGGCATGGAGCTGTCGGCGGCGGCCGACGTCTACACCAAGCTGTCGGTCGGCGACGGCCTCGTCTCGCAGATCCCGGCGCTCATCGTCTCGCTGGCGGCGGCGCTGCTGGTGTCGAAGGGCGGCACGCGCGGCTCGGCCGACCAGGCGGTGCTCTCGCAGCTCGCCAATTATCCGCGCGCCCTCTTCGTCGCCGCGCTGCTGATGGGCCTGCTCGCGCTGGTCCCCGGCCTGCCGCTGTTCCCCTTCGCCGTGCTCGGCGGCGTGCTGGCCTTCGTCGGCTACGCGATCCCGCGCCGCCGTGCCGAGCGCGCCGCCGCCGTGGCCGCCAAGGAGCAGGCCGCGGCGCAGGACGCGAAGGCCGAGGCGGCCACCTCGATCAAGGAGCAGCTGCGCACGAACGAGATCGAGCTGGTGCTGGGCAAGCAGCTGTCGGGAAAGCTTCTCGCCGCCAACGGCGAGCTCGGCCTCCGCGTCGCCAAGCTGCGGCGCAAGTTCGCCAAGCAGTACGGGATCGTCGTTCCCGACATCAAGGTCACCGACAGCCTCACGCTGCCGCCCAAGGCCTACCAGATCAAGATCCACGGCACCGTCGTCGCGCAGCAGGAGGCGCGGCTCGGCGAGGTGCTGGTGATCACCGGCGAAGGGCGCCAGCCGAGCGTGCCCGGCGAGGCCCTGCGCGAGCCGGCCTTCGGCATGAAGGCGGTGTCGATCCCCGAAACCTTCGTCGCCGACCTGACCCGCGAGGGCTTCAAGTGCGTCGACCAGATGTCGGTGCTGCTCACCCATCTCGGCGAGACGATCCGCAACAACCTCGCGCAGCTTCTGTCCTACAAGGACATGCGCGCGCTGCTCGATCGTTTGGAGCCGGAGTACAAGCGCCTGATCGACGAGATCTCGCCGGCGCATATCTCGAACTCCGGGCTGCAGGCGATCCTCAAGCTGCTGCTCGCCGAGCGCGTCTCGATCCGCAACCTGCACCTGATCCTCGAGGCGATCGCCGAGATCGTGCCGCATGTGCGCCGCTCGGAGCAGGTCGTCGAGCACGTGCGCATGCGCATGGCGCAGCAGATCTGCGGCGACCTCGCCGAACAGGGCGAGCTGAAGGTGCTGCGGCTCGGGCCGCGCTGGGACCTCGCCTTCGCGCAGAGCCTGAAGAAGGACGCCAAGACCGACACGACCGACTTCGAGCTCGACCCGCGCATGGTCGAGCAGTTCGGCACCGAAGCCTCGCCGGTCATCCGCGACAAGATGGACCAGGGCCACGGCTTCGTGATCCTGGCGACGCCGGAGACGCGCATCTACGTGCGCATGATCGTCGAGCGCATGTTCGCGACCGTCCCGGTCCTCTCGCATCTCGAGATCGCGCGCGGCGTGCAGATCAAGGCGCTGGGCGCGATCTCGTGACGGACGGGCCGCAGCCCGCGTCTGTACCCACCTGCGGGAGGGCTGCGGGCATGCGGCGCTCCTCGCCGCCCGCAAGCGCGAGCGGCACCGCCCCTCACCAGGGGGCCGCGTTCTGCCGCAACCGAGAGATGGAAGAGCGTCGCGCATGACCCCGTCGCCCGACCTCGTCCTCACGGCCTTCGTCGTGTTCTGCCGCATCGGCGGCTGCCTGCTGGTGATCCCCGGCTTCTCCTCGCCGCGCGTGCCGGTGCGCGCCCGGCTCTTCGTCGCCATCGCGATCGCGCTGGCCCTGACCCCGCTGCTGCTCGTCGCCGTGCAGCCGAGGATCGCCGGCGCACCGCCGATCGCCATCCTCGGCCTCATCGTCTCCGAGAGCCTCAAGGGCGTCGTCATCGGCCTGCTCGGACGCTTGTTCTTCGCCGCGCTGGAGACGATGACGAGCGCGGTCTCGGTCGGCATCGGGCTCACCGCCAGCATCGGCGGCATCGCCGACGACGAGGGCGAGACCCCGACGCTCGTCGCGCTGGTGTCGCTCGTCGCCATGCTGCTGGTCTTCGTCACCGACCTGCATTGGGAGCTGTTTCGCGGGCTCGCCGCCTCCTACGACGTCTTCCCGGTGAGCCAGAGCTTCGATCCGCGCCTCGGCATGACCCAGCTCGTCGACGCGGCGACGAAGACGTTCCTGTTCACCCTGCGCATCGCCAGCCCGTTCCTCGTCTTCTCGATCGTCGCCAATTTCGCGATCGGGCTCCTGAACAAGCTGGTGCCGGCGATTCCCGTCACCTTCATCGCGACGCCGTTCCTCGTCGCCGGCGGCCTGGCGATCCTCTACGTCACGGCGCGGCCGGCGCTCGAAATGTTCATCGCGGCGTTCGGCGCCTGGCTGAAGAGCGGCTGATGGCGGACCGGGCGCGCGCGCTGCAACGCATCGCCAAGGTGCAGGCGGAGATGGTGAAGCTCGCCGAATGGCGCCTTGCCGCGGCCGACCGCCAGATCGCGGCGCTCGCGGACGACCGCGCCCGTCTCGCCGACTACGCGGCCGCCGCCGGCGCCCTCGGCGAGCCGCTCGCCAGGGCGGCGCTGCGTTCGATGCTGACGATCGATCGGCGCGCCGCCGAGGTGCGGGGCGGCAAGGCCGCCGAGCAGGCGCGGCTCGAC
>CAZZZM010000058.1:10356-13557 GCA_964658465.1 uncultured Nakamurella sp. | reverse complement strand
CTCACTCGTCGGGGGCGCGGCGCATCATCTGGTTTGCCGCCAAAGGCTGCCGCGATGGCGGAGGTGCGGCGGAGCCGGCCTTCGCGAAGATCGAATAGCTGACGCTTTGGCCGCCGTTCCGCAGCGTCACGCCGAGGGGATGCACTGCGACCGTCCAATCGCCGAGCAGCGCGCCGTTGCGCAGGATCATCGCCTTGTCGGAGCCGTTCTGGCGGACGATCGCCATGTCGCTCTTGCCGCGCACGATGCCGACGAGCTGCAGGGTCGGCGGCGGCGCCGGCGGTGGTGGCGCCGGCGTCTCGACGACGATCTGCGGCGGCGGCGGCGGCGGCGGCAGCCGGCGCGCTGGATCGAATAGCGGCAGCTCGACGAAGCCGCTCAGCGTCCCCCTGTCGATGCTGCGCATCGGGTTGAGCGACTCCTCCGCCGCGGCGGCGCCGCAGAGCGCCAGCAGCGACACCAATGCGAGACCGGCGATGCGCGCGCTCATCCCGCCGCCTTTCGCCAGTGGCCCTGCACGGTCATCTGCACCTTGAGCTGGCCCGGCGTCGCGGCACCCTCGTCTCCCTGCGCGCCCGCGGGCTGGATGGACAGATCGCTGACCGTCAGCAAGGGCAAGCCGCTCTCCACGTTGTAGAGCAGATCGCGCAGGCCCTTGTTGTCGATCTCGAGCGACACCTCGATCGCGACGAGGCCGTCGGCATCCTGCTCCGGCGTCTCGACGAGCTGGGTCTCGACGACGCGACCGCCGGCCTCGCCGACGAGACGCGTCGCCAGCGCCTGCACGTCGGCGCGGGCGAGGCTGGCGCTCGTGCTCGCGAGATAGAGCGAGGCGGTGTCGACCGGCTTGACGTGGCGGGCACGGTGCTTCTCGATCTGCGCGACGATCGCCGCCGTCGTCGTCGCCTTGCGCTGCGCCAGCGCTTCCGATTGCGAAGCCTCCGCGAAATTCTCGATCGCGAGGCCGGTCGCCGCGAGCGGCAGGCTGAGAAACAGCACGAGGGCGCCGATCCGCCAGGCCTGCGTTTTCGTTCGAGCCGCCACCATCACGGCGTGTCCGATGCCGCGGGCGCAGCCCGGTCGGCGCTGATCTCGAAGGAATCCCTGGCGTCCTTCTCGCGCGTCACGGCCGAGGTGAAGCGCACGTTGGCGAGCCCCGTCGCCTCGATCTCGCCGATGAGCGCGGGCGCGTTGGTCGTGGCGCCGACGAGGCGCACCTTGTCCGGCGCGATCGACAGCTCCTTGAGATAGGTGTCGGCCGGGATCGCCTTCGCGAGCTTGTCCATGAGGACGACGATCGCGCGTTCCGGCGCCTTCGCCTCCAGCAGCGCGCGCTCGCGCTCGCCCACCTCGCCCATCGTCGCCGCCTTCAGCAGGCGCCGCGCCTTGACGAGCCGCGTCCCGGCCAGCTGCGCCGCATCGTCGGCGCCCGACGCCCACAGCGAAGTGGCCAGCCAGACGGCGCCCGTCGCGGCAAAGGTCGCGAGCGCGACGCGCGACACCATCCGGCGCGAGTCGACCCGCGCGGCCTTCGGCGCCTCGCGCAGGAGGTTGATCGCCAGCGGCGCCGTCGCGGGCGCATCGTCGAGGCCGATCGCGGTCGGCGTCAGACCGAGCACGCCGAGCGCCTGCAGCGGCGCCGCGACGACGTCCTTCGAGGTCGCAAACAACTCGACCGCGAGCGTGCCGCCCTCGCTCTCCTCGGCGATGCGATAGCCATACAGCACCCGGTCGGGGCGCCACGGCGTCAGACGCTCGAGCTTGTGGGCGATGATCGAGGCGAGGAATTCGCGGCTCGCGGCCGGCAGCGACAAGGTCCGGCGGAGCACCTGGTCCTCGCGCAGCCGCAGCTCGACGGCGGTCCAGCGGGCCGCGGCCAGCGCCGTGCGCGCATCGTCCTCGAGCGCAGCCGGAGCGCCGAGGAAGGTCGCGTCGGTCTTCAGCGTGCGCGTCAGCGCGAGCTCGCCGGACGGCGTCACCACCGCGACAAGCCGCAGGTCGGGAAACCAGCGCGACAGATAGGGATCGATCGTCGCGCAGAACGCGTCGACGAGCGTCGCCCAGGTCCCGGCGACGGCGGCGAGCGCCTTGGTCAGCGACGTGCTCTTGGCGATCTCGCCGGCGAGCCAGTCCCGCGCCGGCGCGAGGCGGCCTTGCGCGCGATCCAGCCACGGCCGCGCCAGCTCGCCGGCACGGGCGCCCGCGGCGCCGAGCCGCGGCGCGACCGCGTCGCGGACGCGAGGGACCGCGGCGCGCATGTCGTCGAGGGCCTCGAAGCCGGTCAGGCGCATCGCGGCCTCATCCGACGGTCCTCAGCACGTCCTCGACCGACGTCTGGCCGCGGCCCGCCTTGGCGAAGCCGTCCTCGAGCATCGTGGTGAAGCCCGCCTCGCGCGCCTGCGCCTCGATGCGCGGGCCCTCGGCCTTGGCGCCGACGAGCTTGCGGATCGGCGCATCGACGCGCAGCACCTCGAACACGCCGACGCGGCCGCGATAGCCGGTCTGGCCGCAGGCCGGGCAGCCGACGGCCTTGTGGAAGCCCCGCTCAGGCGGCGCCGCGAGGCCGTTCTTGGCGCAGAGCCCGGTGACGATCTCCTCGGCCTTCGGGTCCGGCGCCTTGCAGCGTTCGCAAAGCCGGCGCACCAGCCGCTGGCCGAGAACGCCGCGCAACGACGCCGCGATGAGGAACGGCTCGATGCCCATGTCGGCGAGGCGGACGACCGCGTCGCAGGCCGAGTTGGTGTGCAGCGTCGTCAGCACGAGATGGCCGGTCAGCGCCGCCTGGATGCCGATCTGCGCGGTCTCGGTGTCGCGCATCTCGCCGACCATGATGACGTCGGGATCGTGACGCAGGAACGAGCGCAGCGCGGAGGCGAAGGTCAGGCCGATCGACGGCTTGATCTGCGTCTGGTGGATGCCGGCGATCTGGTACTCGATCGGGTCCTCGACGGTGACGATCTTGCGCGTCGGCTCGTTGAGCATGCCGATCGCCGTCGCCAGCGTCGTCGTCTTGCCGGAGCCGGTCGGGCCGGTGACGATCAGGATGCCGTGCGGCTCGTGCAGCAGCGCCTCGATCCCCGCGCGATGCGCCGGCGTCATGCCGATCCGCGCGAACTCGAGCAGCTTCGCGTCCTTCAGGAGGATACGCGCCACGGCGGTCTCGCCGTACATCGTCGGCGACAGCGCGATACGCAGGTCCGC
>CAZZZM010000058.1:0-10256 GCA_964658465.1 uncultured Nakamurella sp. | reverse complement strand
TCGATGGCCCGCACGATCGGCGCCCCGCGGGCGAGATCCTGCAGCGCCTCGACCGAGTCGGCGTCGACGAACTCTTCGGCGAAGTCCGCCGAGCTCGCCGGGGCCGTGCCGGCCTCGCGGCCTTCGCGGCCGACGCGCTCGAAGAGAAGGTCCAGCTCCTCGAAGGAAAGCACGCAAAGCCGCGGCACCGCGCCCAAGGCCAGGGTGACGGCCTGGATCGCGCTGCGCACGCTCGGATCCGCGACCGCGAGCCAGGCCTCGTCGCCGCCGGGCTGGCCGACGACATGGAAGGGCAGGACGAAGGCCTCGCGCAGGAACTGCAGCGACAGGCCCTCGTGGCGCAGCGCGACATCGGCCATCGCCTCGTAGTCGCCGCGCGGCAGGTCGAAGAACTCCGCGGCGAGGGCGGCGAGGTCGCCCGCGGGAGCACGGCCGCCGCGCCAGGCGGCCTCGAGCACGCCCATCTCGACGCCGACGTCGCGACGCGCCTTACGATCCGCGGTGGCCTCGATGCCGCGCGCATGCAGGAAGTCGGCAAAGCTCGGCGCGAGGCTCGTGTCGTGCGTCATCAGGCGTCAGTCCCACCGGTCGAGTACATAAAAGGGCTCGCCGCGGCTTTTCGAGGACGCGATGACGGCATGGATCATTTTCTTGCGGCCTGTGGCCGACGTGGCATCGATGCGCACGGTGAAGGCCGGTCCGTACGTCGTACGACCGTAAGTCGCGGCTTCCTTCATCAGCGCCATCAGGTCGTCGCCGGTTTTCTTGTCGGGATTGCCGCGTCGATCGAGGATCACGCCGACGTCGGCGTCGCTGAGGCCGGGCAGCGCGCGGAGCACCGCGGGGCTCGCGCTCAGGATGTCGACCTTGCCGCCCGGATTGTAGACCGTGAGGAGCGGCGCGACGGCCGCGAAGTCCTCGCGCGTCAGGTCCGGACAATCGCGCAGCTGGTCGACCGATTGGTAGCCGCGCAGCCTCGGCTTGTCGGACGCGGGAGCCGCGGCCTGTTGCGCCGACACCTGCTGCTGCGCCGCGGCGGGATCTGGCGCGACCGCGCCGGCCTGCGCGCCGGGCGGGGCCGGCGCCGCGCTTGCCTCGGTCTTGTCGGGGCCGCGCAGCGCGACGATGCAGGCGATGAGGTCGCGCGCCACGCCGTCGTCGAGGCCGGCGTTCTTGAAGACGCTGCCGAGAAGCTTGGAGTCGGAGCCGTTGAGATCGACCTTGCCGCCTTCGTCGACGAGATGCGCGACGAAGCTGCCGCCCGCGATGCGGATGCGGCGCCCGTCGACCGCGGCCGGCGCCGCCTTGGTGACGAAGAGCTCGTAGGCGGTGAGCTCGAGGCCCGCGCGGGCGATGCCGCTCGCCCGCACCTCGGCGTCGCCGACGCGCACCGTGTCGAGCGCCGAGCGCGCATACAGCGAGCCGGCCGCCATGAAGCCGGTGAGCACCAGCATGACGCCGAGCACCGCGACGAGGATGTAGCCGCCGTCACCCGGCCGGTCTTGCGGCGCCGGCCTCACAACGGCGGCCCCGACGGGGTGGCCGCCGGCTTGGCACCCTTGTCGCCGCTGTCCTGATCGCGACTGCAGAAGGGTTCGCTGGCCGCCGTCGCGGCCGCGCTAGCATTGAGAGGCGGCAGGAGCTCCGGTTTCGGCAGAGCCGCGAACGTCACGCCGCCCGAACCCTGGGTGGCGGGATCCGGCTGGCTGCTTGGCGACGTGCCGGCCGCCTCCGGGTTCGTCTCGTCCTCGCCGAGGCAGCCGATGTCGGCGTCGGCCTCGATGGTCACGCGGGTGGCGACGAGCACCCGGTGCGTCTCGCGGTCGATGGCCTCGAGGACGATCGCGGCAGGCAGCTTGGTGCCGCCCGGCCAGCTCGTGCGCACCGGCGGTTCGGCACCGCTCTCGCGCGGCGGCACGTAGGCGAAGCGCAGCCGCGCGACACCGGTCCAGACCTCGCGCGGCGGACCGAAGACGAGATCGCCGAACGACGTCGCGCGCGCGGCGAGCGGTGCCGCGCTGCGCGTGAGCACCGGCCGGCCGGCGGCCAAGATCTCGCGAAGCGCGATCGCCTGCCCCCCGCGGGCGAAGACGAGGCTGTTCGGGCCGCCGCGGAACACGAAGGCCTGCGGCTCGGCGCCGTTCCAGCGCGCGCGCGAGAGGCCCGCGATGTCCTGGCGGATCGATTCCATCGCCCGGCCGAGATCGTCGACGCTCTCGATCCGCGCGACGCTGCCGTCGACGGCGCGCAGCAGCACCGATGCCGCCGACACGAGGCCGAGCAGCACGAAGGCCGAGATCGTGAAGGTCGCGAGCGTCTCGACAAGGAGAAAGCCCGACGTGCCACGCCCCCTCCGGTTTGCGGGAGCAGGCAGCCCGATGTTGTGAGTGCCGAGGACACCCATCCTACTTCTCGACCCTGACGAGGCGGAGCGTCTCGACCTCGAGGGGCAGGCCCGGCGAGTCGAGGCGGACGAGCAGCTTCTGCGTCGTCCATTCGGGCTTTTCGCCCTGACCCGTCGCATCGGGCTTTGCCGGCTGGCTTGGGTCGTTGTGCTTCGCACCATCGTCGGCCGGCGGCGGCAGCATGCCGCGCAGATCGACGTTGCGCGCGACGATGGTCCAGCGGCGCCCGTCGCGCGTGCCGTGATAGGCGCCAGGCTTCATCGTGCGGTCGGCGAGCGCGGCATCGAGCACGGCGCGCGCGACCAGCTCGCGGTCGGTGTGCTCGTCGAAGGCGTTCGCGCTCTGGCGCATCGTGACGACGCCGCGATACAGCACGGAGAGCAGCGTCGCCATCACGCTGAACGCGATCAACACCTCAAGCAACGTGAAGCCGGAGGTATCGCGCCATCGCGACGCGCTACGGGGCGGCGACATGGATCGCTCCCGTGTCCGGGCTGACGGCGACGAGGATGTGCGACGTCGCCGAGGCGAGCACGATCGTGCCGCCAGACGACCGGCCGTCGGCGAAGAAGCGGATGCCGGGCAGGCTCGCCCCGAGGACCTCGGCCTTGGCGCCCGGCGGCAGGACCAGCGTCGCCTGCGAAGCGCCGGCGCGCACGGCGTGCGGCACGACGCTCGAGATGACGAGCCGGCCGGTGGTGAGCGCGGCGTTGCGGTCCTCGCGCAACAGCGCGGCGACCTGCAGGGCGGCGATGCGCAGCGACGAGGGCCCGGTGGCGCGCACGAGCCCCGGCAGCGACAGCGCCGCCAGGACGGCGATCAGCAAAAGCGCGAGCGATACCTCGACGAGCGTGAAGCCGGACGAGTCGCGAAATCTCCCTCGCCCGCGTGCGGGGGAAGGCGGCTCTCCCACGCCTATGGTGGGCGCCCGGCTCACTCGTTGCCGATGGCGGCGTGCTCGACGCCGGCGCTGCGTTGGCCGTCGGGCCCGAGCGAGGTGATCGCGTAGGGCGTCGTCTTGCCGGGCACATGGTATTCGTAGGCGTTGCCCCACGGGTCGACCGGCACCTTGGGCTGCTTGAGGTAGGGACCGGCCCAATGCTCGCCGGCCGCCGGGCGCCGCACCAGCGCCTCGAGACCCTCGCTGTTCGTCGGGTAGCGGCCGTAGTCGAGGTAGAAGAGGTCGAGCGCCGAGGCGAAGCTCTCGATCTGCAGATGCGCCGTGCGCTCGCGCGAACTCGAGAGATAGCCGAGCACGCGCGGCCCGACGAGACCCATCACGAGCCCGAGGATCACCAGCACGACCAAGAGCTCGACGAGCGTGAAGCCGCCGCTCGTATCGCGCCGGCGCGAAAGGGCAGCGGGAACGCCCCCCGTCCGCCCCGCCGGCACCAGCGCCCCGTCTCCCGCAGGCGGGAGCCGGTGAGCACGCGCGGGCCGCCAAGATATAAAGCTCATCCTTCCCTCCAAACAGGTTGCCACCAAACGACTCATTTCAAAAGGTCGTTGACGCTCATCAGCGCGGTCATCACCGAGATGATCAGCCAGGCGATGAGGACCGAAACCAGCATCATCGTCGCCGGCCCCAGCACGGCAATGACGCGCGACAGCGCCGTGTCGAGCCGCGCCTCGTAGAAGATGGCGACGCGGCTCGCCGAATCCGGCAGGCGCCCGCTCTCCTCGCCGACGCGCAGCATCTGCACGACGTGCCGCGGCAGGATCGCGCGCGTCTCCAGCGCCTCGGACAGGCGCTTGCCCTTGCGCACGTCGCCGACGACGCCATCGATCTCGGCGCGGAAGGCCGGCAACCGCACGACGTCGCGCAACAGGCGCAGCGAGGTCGAGATGTCGACGCCGTTGCCGATCAGCACCGAGAGCGTGCGGCAGAACTTCAAGGTCGCCTCGTAAAGCAGCAGCGTGCGCAGCAGCGGCACGTGCGAGAAGAGCCGCATCCAGATGCCGCGCTCCTGGCCGAGCTTGCTGACCAGCAGCACGCCGACGACGAGCCCACCGAGCGAAAGCCCGATCGTCTGCAGGTTGGTGCGCAGGAACGACGACATGTTGAAGACCATCAAGGCCGTCGGATCGATCTTGTCGCGGAAGCCTTCGAGCGCGGTCTCGAATTGTGGGATCACATAGAGGAAGATGAAGGTCATCGCGGAGAGCGCCGCGAGGATCAGGAACGCGGGATAGGAGATCGCGCCGACGAGACGCTTCTTCATGCGTTCCATGCGCTGGCGCTCGTCGGCCAGCGCGGACAAAGCCTCCTCGAGCCGGCCCGTCGCCTCGGCGACCTCGACCATCTTGACGTAGATCGGCGAGAACAGGCGCGGGTGCTCGCCGAGCGCGGCGGAAAAGGTCTTGCCGACAGAGATCGCCAGGTGCAGCTCGCGCAGCACCTTGGTGCGCCAGCGGCTGCCGCCCATCTGCTGCAGCAGCACGAGCGCCTCGGCGAGCGTCACCCCGCCCTTCAGGAGCATGACGATGTCGAGGGTCATCGCGGTGATGTCCTCGGACTTCGGCTCCGGCGTGAGCATGTCGCGCAGCGAGCGACCCGTCTGGGCCCGCGCCTCCGCGGCCTTGATCGGCAGGAAGCCGGCGCGATCGAGCTCCTTGATGATCTCGGCGACCGAGGTGCCGTCCATCAGCCCGCTGGTCTTGCGGCCGGATGCATCGAGCGCCTCGTAGCGGAAGCTCGGCATGGCTACGCCCCTTGCAGGAAGGGCAGCGCCTGCAGGAGCCAGGCGCCGAAGATCGCCGGCGCAAGAAAGGCACCGAAGGCGAGCCTGCCGGTCGCGATGCCGCCGACGCGCCGGGCGCGCAGATGGGCGATCCCGACCGCGGCGATGGCGAGCAGGCTCGCGGCAAGCAGCGCCCAGGCGAAGGCGACCGCGCCGACGAGCAGCCCGCCGGCGGCGGCCAGCTTGACGTCGCCGAGCCCCAGGCCGTCGAAACCGCGGCGGCGGAAATAGACCTCGCGGAAGGCGAGGAGCACGCCGCCGGTGAGCAGCAGGTCGAGCCCGATCATCAGCGCCGGATCCTGCGCCGCGACGCGCGCGGCGAGCGCGAGCGCAGCGAGGGCGACGACGGCGCCGTCCGGGATGGTGAAGCTGCGCAGGTCCTGCGCGGCGATCCACACGACGAGCGGGGTCGCGGCGAGGGTGACCGCGAGCGCGACGCTCTCGTAGGACCGGCCGAGGCTGAGGGCCGCGAGCACCAAAGCTGCAAGCGCGGCCGACCATTCGGCAAGGTTTTTCCTCGTCCCGCTCGGAGCAAGCGGCTCGACGACGTCGGCTCGGACGAGCGGTCGCTCCGCCTGCCGGATGGGCGCGAAGCCTGGCGCCGAGAGGCTCATGGCTTGTAGACCGGGCCGCCGTGCAGATCGATGCCGGTGAGGCCGCGCTTGAAGTCCTGCGTGACCTCGACCGCGTCCTGCCCGTTGCGCACGATCACCGGGCGGATGAACATCACCAGCTCGGTGCGGGAGACCGAATTGTCGGTGTTGCCGAGCAGGTTGCCCAGCTGCGGGCCGACGAACGGCACCTGGCCGTTCTGCTTCGACCGCGTGTCGGTGACGAGGCCGGCGAGCAGCACGTTCTGCCCGCTCTTGACGGTGATGTCGCTGGCGATGCGGCGCTTCGAGATCGTCGGCGTCAGGCTCGACGTCGTCGAACCGCTGGCGTCCGGCACGACCGACGAGATCTCCTGGTCGATCTGCATGTCGACGCCGCCGTTCTGGCCGACGCGCGGGATGATCTTCAGAATGATGCCGGTGTCGAGATAGGTGACCGAGTTCACCGTCGGGGCGTCCGGCGCGAGGTTCGATTGCGCGGATTGCGTCGTCACGGGCACCTGGTTGCCGACCTCGAGCGTCGCCGGCTTGTTCTCCATCACGACGATCGACGGCGTCGAGAGGATGTGCACCTTCGAGATCGAGTCGAGCGCCGAGATGATGACGTTCGGGCTGCTCTGGCCGCCAGAGATGAAGTTGAAGCCGCTATTGCCCGTCAGCCCCGAGGTCAGGCCAGAGGTCGCGGCGCCCGCCACGCTCGACGCCGCACTCGACACGACGGACGTCGGGGAGATCGAGCTCGTCGAGAAGCCGACCGAGCCGACGCTCTTGGCGCTCTGGTTGAGGAAGAACTGGACGCCGTATTTCAGCTCGTCGTTGAGCTGCACCTCGGCGATGATCACGTTCACCGCGACCTGCAGCGGCGGGATGTCGAGCTGGTGGAGGACGGCCTCGACCTTCCGGTAGGTCTCGCCGTCCGTGTAGGCGACGAGCGTGTTGTTGCCGGTATCGGCGGTGAGCTTGAGCTTGAGCCCGCTGCCGCCACCTTGATTGTCGCCCGCCTCGATCGGATCGGCGAGCTCGCCTTTCAAGCCTGCGCCGCCGGCCCCGCCGAGGCTGCCGAAGGCGGAACCGCCCGAGTTGCCGCCGCCGGAATTGCCGGCGGCACCGAGCGAGGCGCCGCCCGAGGAAGAGCCGAGGCCGCCGCCACCGCCCGACCCGTAGGACGCGGACGTCAGGCCGTTCGACGAGGACGAGCCGCTGTTGCCGCCGAGCCCGGACGATCCCGACGAGCTCGATCCGCCGAAGCCGCCGCCCTGCTGGAATTGGACGCCGGTGCGCGAGCTCTCCGCGGCGCCGCCGCTGCTGCCGTTGCCGAGCAGGCCGGTGACCAGCTTCGCCAATTCGCGGGCGTCGCGGTAGCGCGGGCGATAGATGAAGATCGAGCTGGTCTCGGACGTGTCCTCGTGATCGAGCCGGTGGATCCAGGCGCCGGCACGATGGATCAACGTGTCGTTCTTCGAGATGACCATGATCGAGCGCAGGCGCTTCACCGCCTTGAACTGGATGACGCCGGAGAGATCGCCGTCCTTGTCGTTGTCGAACACGCGCGTCAGCTCGTCGACGACCTCCTCAGGCCGGGCGCGCCTCAGCTCGAACATCGACACCGACTGCTGATGCATCCAGTCGCCGTCGAAGGCCTTGATCGCGCGCACGATCTCCGCGCGCCGCGGGCCGGGGCCGCGGATGATCACCGTGTTGCGGGACGCGTCGATCTTCACGCCGTCGGCCTCGACGATGAAGCCGGAGAGCAGCTTGTTCATCGAGGCCACCGACGTGTAGCGCAGCGGCACGACGGAGATGCCGAAGCCCGTCACCCTGCCGCTGTCGTCGAGCGTGCCGCCGCCGAGCGTGAGCGGCGCGATGCGGAACGAGCCGCCGGTGCGCGTCAGCGAAAGCCCCTGCATCGCCAAGGCCGTCTCGAGGGTCCCGAGCAGCTCGCGGCGATCCTGCGGCGCCGACGACGAGATCGTGATGTGTCCGGCGACGTTCGGCGCGATCGTGTAGGAGAGGCCGAGCACGTTGCCGAGCACCGCCTGCGCGACGTCCTTGACCTCGGCGTCCTCGAAATTCATGCGGTAGCCGGCGTCGCCACCGTCGAAGCCCCGCGTGTCGGCGGTGTCCCTCGTCTCGTCGGGGTCCGTCTCGCGCGCCGCGGAGGCGGCGGCGTCCGCGTCCGCCTTGGCGAGCTTGGACCGCCCTTTCGACCTGGCGAGCGCGAGGAAGTCGGCGGCGCCGGGCGGGAGGGTGCGCAGCGCGAATGCGCGGCCGCGGTCCGACGGCGTCGCCTGGGAGACCGGGCCGGACGGCGTCTTGAACCCGTCGGTCGGTGCCGCGTCGCGCGGCTTCGCCTTGTCGGCGGTGATCGCCTTTTCCGCCGGCTCGACGTCCAGCACGGGGCCGGGCTCGCTTGACGGTTCGGGACCGAAATTGCGTTCGCGGCCTTCGCCGCCGGGCGCGGGATCGACGGGTCCGTTGGCGTAATGCGGCGGCGGATGACGAACCTGATGATCGTAATAGTCGACCCGGACCGGCATGCGCGTGTCGAGCGAGCTGACGTCAGGGCCCGACCCGGGCAAGGGGCCGGCGCCGTCGCAGCCGCCGACGAGCGCAAGCAATAAGCTCACCGCAATGGTCGTACCTGCTCGCGCCAACGGCGTGATCCCCCAGGGGCGGCTAGACCCGGTGCTCGGCGCTGCCCCGATCCGAAATAAAGCCTGGCCCGTCCGGCCGCCAGCACTTTGGAGGCGCTAGAAGCCCCGTCCGCAAAAGCGCCACACGTTGATCCAGCCGCGTAGCAATTTTGCCGCTGCCTCAGATGAAGACTTCGTGACATTTGTGACGGATGCGGGCGCGGCCGGTCTGTGCTTGGGGATGTTCCGCCGCGCCCGCATCGAGGTCAGCTGGGGTTGGCGTTCGCGCCGACCGATCCCTGCGTCGCGCCATCGTTCGGGCAGTGCGGATGGCCCGCCGTCATCTTCGCGTTGTCGGCGAAGGTGAGCTTGTCGCTCTCGTCCGAGTCGAGGCCGAGCAGGATGCGGGTGCGCCACGCTGTCGAGTGATCGGCACAGGCCGTGTCGCCGGACAGGCCGAGGCCGCCGACGGCGGTCTTCTTGCCGCTGTAGAGCGCGAGGCCACCACCGAAGGTGATCGTGCCGCCGACGCGGAAGCCGACCATCGGATCCTTCGTCGTGCCGAAGTTCTCGTAGGTGCCCTGGTAGACGATCGTCGAGTCGATCACGTTGCCGGCGTCGAGGCCGAACAGCGGGTTGAGGACGTTGGCGTTGCTCGGCTGGACGAACTGGTAGAGCTGCGCCGTCGAGAGCGCGCCGGTCCCGGTCGCGCTGCCGAGATCGAGGCTGAAGCCGTTGGCGGTGAACGCCTTGGCGGCGGCGATCTGACGGCTGCCGAGCCATTGCGAGGCGGTCGTCGCGCCCGAATAGGCGACGGCGCAGACGACGCCGCTGCGGTTCACCACCACGCCCCAGAAATGGTTGTTGAAGCCCGACGTGTCGGCCTGATCGGCCTGCGTCAGCGCGCTCTTCAGCTGAGCATAGGTGACCGGGCAGGTGAGCGCGGCGGCCTGGGCCGAGAGCGCCGAGCCGAGCAGCGCGGCGCCTGCCAGGACGCCGAGACGGAAATGCTTTTTATCGAATGCCATGTTTGCCCCCTTCCGCCCTCGGACGCGATGTCGGTGCGTCGATAGTCACGGGCTGGCCGGACGGCAGACCAGGCGCGTGCATCCGTTCGGGCCGCTTCGGCCCGGCGAAACTCGATGAAGCCGGAGCGGCTCAGTAGCGGGCGACGACCGCCGCCGGCGGGGCGCCGAGCTTGAAGTTGATGCCGGCGCGCACGACCGCGAACGTGTTGTCTCGCGAGCTGAAGCCGCTGCCGGTGATCGCCGCCCCGGTGTTCGAGACCCCGACCACCTGGCTGCCCCCTACCCCGCTGGCGTGGCCGAGGTCGTAATAGAGGCCCTCGACGCGGAAGGTCACGGCGCTCGAATGAAACAGATTGATCGGCGAGTCGGTGGCGATCGCATATTCGATGCCGCCACCCACGACGTAGCCGGTGAGACCGCCGGTGCTGCCGCCGCCCGGCGCCACGCCGGCGCCGGCGGCGCGCGCCGCGAAGCCGGTGTAGAAGTTCGCCGGCACCGCGGCACCATTCGCATAGCCGCCGGTGACCCCGCTGTTGCGGCCGCCCGTGTAGGCGAAGCCGCCGGTGCCGTAGACGAGCACGCGATCGAACGCGTAGCCGACCCGGCCACGGATCGTCCCGAGGAAGTCGCCGGGGCCGCGCTGCTGATTGTTGAAGAAGGCGACGTTGCCGGGCGCCGTCGCGAGGCCGGTGCCGATCGGCGCGACGCCGAAGCCGCGGCCCTGCGGCCCGACCCGCGGGTTGCCGCCCGCGACGGCGGTGCCGAACCCGCCGGTGCCGTTGCCGCCGTTGAGGTCGGAATAGTCGAAATCCGCCTCGGCGCCGACGACCAGGCCGCT
>CAZZZM010000057.1:0-13578 GCA_964658465.1 uncultured Nakamurella sp. | reverse complement strand
AGGTCGACCTCCTCGGCGCGACGAGTCGGCTCGATGCCGGCGGCGTCGAGCAGCAGTGCGGGATCGACGCCAAGCGGGCGCAGCGACTGGCGCAGCATCTTCCGGCGCTGGCCGAAGGCGGCGTGCGTCACCGCCGACAGCGCGCGCGCGGTGCAGGGCAGGGGCGCAAGCCGTGGCACGAGTTCGACGATGCTCGACGTCACGGAGGGCGGCGGCACGAAGCTCTGGCGCGGCACGTCGAACAGGATGCGCGTCGTGCAGCGCCAATTGGCGAGCACGGCGAGGCGGCCGTAGGCGCCGCGCTCGCGTGGGGTGGCGACGATCCGTTCGGCGACCTCGCGCTGGAACATCAGGGTGAGCCGGTCGAAGAACGGCGGCCACGGCTCGCTTTCGAGCCAGCCGGTGAGCAGCGGCGTCGCGATGTTGTAGGGGAGGTTGGCGCAGATGCGGGTCGGCCGGTCCGACGCGGCGAGCGCGGCATAGTCGGCGGCGAGCGCGTCGGCTTCGCGCACCTCGAGCCTGCCGGGATAGGCGGCGGCGACCTCGGCCAGCGCCGCGAGGCAGCGCGTGTCGCGCTCCAGCGCGATCACCTCGGCGCCCTCGGCGAGCAGCGCGCGCGTCAGGCCGCCGGGGCCCGGCCCGACCTCGATGACGCGGACGCCGGAAAGCGGCCCGGCGGCACGGGCGATCTTCTGCGTCAGGTTGAGGTCGAAGATGAAGTTCTGGCCGAGGCTCTTCTTCGCCGCGAGGCCGTGGGTCGCGACCACCTCGCGCAGCGGCGGCAGGCCGTCGATGGCGCTCAAGCGAGGTCCAGCCGCCAGGTCTCGCCCTGGACCGGCGTGCCGAAGTCCTCGTGCATCGCGGTGTCGACGAGGCGGAAGCCCTCCGCCGCGTAGATGCGGCGCGCCGTCTCGAGAATGGTGTGCGTCCAAAGCGTCATCGTCGCGTAGCCGGCCTCGCGCGCGAAGGCGAGGCAGGTGCGCACCAGCGCCTTGTCGATGCCGAGGCCGCGCGCGAAGGGTTCGACGTAGAGCAGGCGCAGGCGACACAGCCCGTCGCCTTCGTCGGTGAGGAAGACCGACCCGGCCATCACGCCGTCGACCTCGGCGATCCAGCACTGCTCGCGGCCCGGCTTGAAGTCGCGCAGGAACGCCGTCGCCGCGTCGCCGATGGCGATCTCGATGCCGCGGCCCCAGCCGTAGACCTCGGAATAGAGGATCGATTGCCGCGCGACGACGAGGCCGACGTCGCCGGTGCGAAAGGTGCGGATCGCGAACGCCGGCGGCGGCGCGCCGAGCAGGACGCGCGCCGTGCCGAGAGCGGCGACGAGGTCGGTGCGCGCGCTCGGCGCGAGCGGCTCCAGCATCTCGGCGACCTTGTCGCGCTGGCGGTCGTTCAGCGCGGCGAACGCCGCTCGACCCCTGGCCGTCAAGGCGATCGGCCGGCGCCGGCTGTCGCTCGAATCGCGTTCGCGCTCGATGAGGCCGTCCGTCTCGAAGCGGCGGAGGATGCGGCTCACGTAGCCGGCATCGAAGCCGAGCGAAGCCTGGAGGTCCGAGGCCACCGGCTGCTCGCTCTGTGCGATCTCGAACAGGATCCGCGCCTCGGCAAGCGAGAGGTCGCTGTCAAGGAAGCGTGGGTCGAGCGCCCCGACGAGCTGCGTGTAGAAGCGGGAAAAGCCGCGCACGGCGGCAATGGCGGTGTCCATGTCGGCAGGTGACGTCTGTTAGTTGACTTTGTCAACTATTTGCCGCGTCGGCAGCGGCGAGGCGGCCGGCGAGGCGCAGCGCGGCGAGGAGGCTCGCGGCGTCGGCGATCCCGCGTCCGGCGATATCGAAGGCGGTGCCGTGATCGGGCGAGGTGCGCACGAAGGGCAGGCCGAGCGTGACGTTGACCGCCGAGTCGAAGGCCAGCGTCTTGATCGGGATCAGCGCCTGGTCGTGGTACATCGTCACGACGACGTCGTAGCGGGCGCGCGCGGCCGCATGGAACAGCGTGTCGGCGGGATGCGGCCCGGTCACGGCGATCCCCTCCGCGCGCAGCACGTCGAGCGCGGGCGCGACGACGTCGAGGTCCTCGCGGCCGATGTCGCCGCCTTCGCTGGCATGCGGGTTGAGGCCGGCGACGGCGATGCGCGGCGCGGCGAGGCCGAAGCGGGCGCGGTAATCGCGCGCCACGATGCGCACGGTCTCGACGATGAGGTCGATCGTCACGAGGTTCGGGACCGCGGAGATCGGCACATGGATCGTCGCCGGCACGACGGCGAGCTGCGGCGACCACAACAGCATTACCGGTCTCGCCGCCGCGGCGCCGAACAGGCGGCCGGCCAGCTCGCCCATGAACTCGGTCTGGCCCGGATGCTTGTAGCCGACGCGATGCAGCACTTCCTTGGAGACGGGCAGCGTGACCACGGCGGCGGCGTGTCCGTCGGCGACGAGCTCGACGCAACGAGTCAGCGAGGCGATCGTGCCGGGCGCATCGGCCGCGTCGGGCCGGCCTGGCACGCCGCGCGTCTCCATCCCGAGCGGCAGCACCGGGAGCGCCTCGCGGAACGCCGCCGGTGCTCCCGCCGCGGTGACCTCGGCCATCGGTACATCGACGCCGAGCCGTGCCGCCGCTCGGCGCGCATGCGCGATGTCGTCGACGAGCACGAACGGGTCGGCGCCGGGCTCGCCGCGGGTCGCGGCCCAGGCTTTCAGCGCGATCTCGAGGCCGATGCCGGACGGGTCGCCGCGGGTCAGCGCCAGCAGACGGGCGGCGCCGTGTCCGCTCATCCGCGCGGGCGTTCGATCACCGCCGTGGCGCGCATCTCGCGGTAGCGCTTCGCGGCCACCGCCTCGAGGTGCTGGCTCAGCAGCCGATCCCCGATCTGCTTGCGGAGCTCGTCGTCGTTCGACGGCGCGCCGCGGCCGCAGACGGCGATCAGCTCGATGCCGTTCCCCGAGCGCGTCGGCGCGGTCAGGTGCCCGACCGGGGTCGAATCGAGGACCTGCTTGATCTCGTCGCTGAGCTGCGTCGACTCCCGCGTCAGCTTGGCGCGGATGGCGACGCCCGGCAGCGTCTTGGCGTATGCGAGACCGCTGTCGCAGCTCGTGAACCGCGTGCGCAGCGCCGCCGCCTGCTTCAGGGTCGCCTCGACCTGGGCCGGCCCGTCGCTCGGGCTCAGCGTGAAGACGACCTGGCGGATCGTGTAGTCGGTGACGCTCGACTTGCCCTTCTGGGCGGCCAGCTCGGCGCGGATCTGGCTCTCGCTCGCCTCGACGCCGCGATTGAGGCCCTTGATCAGGACGTTGTAGGCGAGCTCGGACTTGAAGTGGGTGCGGACGTGCTCGGGCGAGGCGCCGGTCCGGCTGGCCTCGGCGGCGTAGGCCTGCATCGACATCTTCGCCTTGCGCGCGTCCTCGGCGATCTGCGAGCCGATCTCATCGTCCGAGATGGTGATGCCGTAGCGGGACGCCTCGCGCGCCATCAGGCGGTCCGAGATCAGGCTCTCGATCGCGGCGTCGCGCCCGGCCGGCTTGCGCAGGCCGCGCAGCAGCTTCATGCGCTCCTCGAGATCGTAGGAGGTGATCGGGTCGCCGTTCACCGACACGACGACCTCCTGTGCCGACGCCGGCGAGGCCGATGCCGCGACGGTCGCCGCGATGACCGCGGCGGCGGCGAGCCTTACGAAATGCGATGCAGAGCCAAGGGCCATGTTCATCCTCCCCTGGGCGTTCTTATTTGCAAAAACTCGGCGCTTTTCAGGCATGCGACGAGATGAGCGCGTCAGTGCACGCCGTCGATGCCGCTGATCGGCATGCCGGTGCCCGGCGAGCCCGGCGCATAGCTGGTGGTGCTCTGCGAGAGCTTGAGGTCGCCGAGCGTGCGCAGCGCCAGGGAGACGAGCACCGTCTGGTCGCGCTGGAAGCTGCCGTAGCCGTTGTCCGCGTAGACGGACGTGTAGTTGACCGTGAAGGTCGTGCACTCGTCCTCGTAGCCGACGCCGAGGCCCGATGCGGCGATCGCGAACGGACCCGGGTTGTAGTAGCCGATGAGATAGGGCTCGTAATACTGGCGGCTCATGTCGAACGTGACGTTGCCCTGGACGAAATAGTGCTCGGCGAACTTGTACTTCCCGTTCAGCGACAGACCCTCCCGGCGCACCGAATAGCCGATCAGCGGCTGGGCGGCGTAGTCGGCGAAGGAGATGCCGCCGGTCAGCGCGCCAAGGTTGATCGTGGTCGTCGCGTCGAGCCGGCGCATCTCGAAGGTCGAGCTGTCGAACCGCGCCTGCGTGCCGAAGGAGAGCAGGGGCAGGGGCGAGAGGTTGGAGCCGACGACGTAATCCGACATGCGCGTGTCGAGGCCCGAGCTCAGGCCGACGTTGGCGGCATCCGAGGTCGCGTAGGAATTGTTGCCGGCCACCTGCGCGGACTGGCCGGCGAGCAGGTTGAAATAGCCGCCGTTCTTGAAGTTGACGGCGAGCTGGCCGCCGTAATTGGCGCGCACGCCCGTCTCGAACTGGTCGTAGCCCGAGTACTTGCTCCAGTCGAACAGGTTGGTCGAATCGAACACCAGGCTCTGCGAATCGATGTTGACCAGCGATCGCGTGCCGATGACGTTGTCCGGCCGCGCGATGATCTGGGCGATCGGCTCGACGACGATGGTGCCGAACTTCGTGTAGGCCATGAACGGGTAGCGGTATTCGAGACCGACGCCGGGGATGATGTTGCCGGTGTCGCCCTGCGAGCCCGGCAGGAAGCCCGGCTGGTCCGCGTTGGAGAACGAGGAGTAGGTCCCGTTGGCCCCGAAGGAATAGGTGTTCGTCGTATTGAGGTTGAGCGTTTCGCCGCTGAACCGCGCGAAGGCGAACGGCGTCCACACCTCGCCGAGCGGGTCGATGATCTTGCGCTGGTAGTCGACCGAGCCGGTGGCGCGCGTGTAGTCGCCGCCGATGCCGCGCAGCAGGCACGAATTGCCGACCGTCCGGCCGGGGACGTAGACGTTGCAGACGTCGTAGAGCCCGTAGGCGTTGTCGAGCGTGCGCGGGCCGACCTCCTCGTAGGAGGCGGCGGCGGCCGACAGGCTCGTCAGGTTGAAGTCGAACTCGAGCTGGCCGCCGATGCCGCGCGACTTCAGCGGATCGATGTCGACGGTCCGGTTGTAGTCGAGGACCGGATGGACGATCGGCTGCTGCGCCTGGATGTCGTGGCTCGACAGACCCTGGATGTAGTAGCCGCGCAGGTCGAAGAAGCTCCGGTCGCCCTGGCCCGTGAGGTAGAGGGTGGAGATCGACTCGGAGAAATAGTTCGACGACAAAGTGTCTGACGGGATCTGGTAGTCGAACAGGTAGTACTTGTCCGACAGCGCCGTCACGCTCCAGCCGAACTTCCACTCGTCGGACAGCTGGAACTCGCCCTTGCTGTCGATGTCGCCGCGCAGGCGCTTGTCGCCGGCCCCGTAGGGTTCGCTGAAGAACGTCGACGGGTTGAGCTGATCGATGCCGGAGGCGCGGATGTAGTAGAGGCCGTTGGCGAAGCGCTGGCGGAACTCGGCCGAGCCGAAGAAGCCCTGCTCGGAAAACACCGTCGGCGTGACGGTCAGGTCGTAGTTGGGCGCCAGGTTGTAGAAGATCGGTACGCCGACGCCGACGCCGAGCTGCGACTTGTAGGTCAGGTTCGGCGTCAGCAGGCCGGACTTCTTCTTCACCGTCGGATCGGGGGCGGACAGGTAGGGCGTATACGCGACGGGGATGCCGAGGAACTCGAGGTCGGCATCCTCGAAATAGACCATCTTCTCGTCGTTCTTGTGGATGATCCGCTTGGCGCGGACCCGCCACAGCGGCGGCTTCGAGGGATTGTCCTTGCAGGCGTCGCAGGCCGTGTAGGTGCCCTTCGCGAACGTCGTCGTGTCGTTGGCGATGCGCTCGGTGCGCGGCGACGAGAAATGGGTGTTCTGCGGCGTGTCGGTGCGCAGGCTGTCGATGAAGCCGTCGCGGAAATCGTCGGTGAGATCGAACTTGTCGCCGTGCGAGACGGTGCCGTCCTTCTCGGTCAGCTTGGCGTGGCCCTCGGCGACGACGCGCTTGGTCGTCTTGTTGTAGACGACGCGGTCGGCCTCCAGCGTGCGGCCGTCGTAGTAGACGCGCACGTTGCCGGATGCCGTGACGGTGTTGTCGTTCTGGTTCTGCACGAGCTCGTCGGCCTCGACGAGCATCTTGGCTTTGGGATCATGCTTGCTGCGGTCGCTCGACTCCTGTGCCGCTGCCGGGTTGACGAGCGGCAGCGAGGCGAAGGCGAGGAACGGCAGCAGAAGGACGAAGGCGAGCGCCGCGCGGTGCAACGACGGCCGGGCGTCCAGGGCGTGTGATGTCGGCGAGGGCTGCGGCCGGCGCGGAGCGGACGGGCGCCCCATCAGCCGTCCTCCTGGTTGAGCAGCGCGAGCGTGCCGAGCATGCTCGCGACGATGGCCGGCGACCACGCGGCGACAGGCGGACTGAGCACGCCCGACCCCCCCAGGTCCCCGACGAATTTCGTCGCCACGTAAAGCACGAACCCCGCCGCTACGCCACCACCCACGAACTTACCGATCCCACCAAAGCGGAAAAACCTTAAGGAAAAGGCGGCCGCGATCAGGGTCATCGCGACGAGCAGGAGCGGGCGGGCGAGCAGCGTCTGGAACTGCAGCCTGTAGCCGGACCCGTCGAGCCCGGCGCTCTCGGTCTCCTCGCGCAGCGTCGGCAGATCCCAGAACGGCACCGCCTCGGCCGACATCGAGCCGTCCGACGCCTCGCCGGGCTTCAGGTTGGTCGCCAGGAGGTAGGTCTTGAACGGGTAGGGCTTATCGCCCGGCGCCGAAACCTCGCCGTCTTCGAGGCGCCACGCGCCGGGCTCGAGCGCGGCATGCGCGGCCCTAATGCGCGCGGCAAAGCGACCGTCGAGGTCGTACACGAAGGCGGTGACTTCGGTGAGCTGCGAATTGTCGGCGGTGGCTTTCTCGGCGCGCAGAATCGAGCCGCCGTCGACGCCGGTCTGTCGGATCCAGATCGACGGCGGCTCCTGCCCCGGCGCGGTCTGGCCGCCGAAGATCTTCGCCTCGATCACGTCGGCGCGTTCCTTCATGTGCGCCGACAGGGGATTGAGCACCGTCACGGAGACGATGCCGATCACCAGCGCGATGAGGACGGGCGGCCCGAGGAACTGCCACACGGACACGCCGGACGCGCGCGCGACGAGCAGCTCGAGCTTGCGGGTGAGATTGAGGAAGACGGCCATCGAGCCGAACAGGACGCAGAACGGCAGCACCTGCTCGGAGACCGCCGGCGTGCGCAGGAACGACAGCGCCGCCACCGTGCTCGTGGTGACGCCGGCGATGTTGCCGGTGCGGCGCAGCAGCTCGACGAAATCGATGACGAAGACAAGGCTGAAGATGGTCGCGAAGACAGCGAGGATCATCCTGAAGAAGCGGGAGGAAAGGTAACGGCCGAGCGTCAACCCGATCATGCTGCTGCTTATCGCGAAAGCGCAGGCTTGAGCGCAAGAAGCCGCCGCCTGACGCGAAAGTGAAGCTGCAGATCGGTGCGGATTCGTGGCGTCCCGGACCGGCGCGGAGCGCACGGCATGTCCGCCCAGAAGACCGGTCGGACTTCGCTGGGCATATGGTTCGACGATCGGCGACAAGGCATTCTTTTGGTGGCACCGGGTGCGCACGGCGGGACCGCGCCGCACCCTTCAGGCTTAGTCCCGCACCCGCAAGCGGCCTAGTGTTTCGGGGCAACACCGGATGGGAAGCGGGCCGCGGCGCGCGAACCGCCTGCGGCAGACAGGTGCTTGCCTCGCGCGGCTGTGATCCACATGATGCCGGGCGGTTGAAGAAACGCCGCGCCGCGCGTGCGGCGCCCAGGAGCAGATCGAAGCCATGGCTGAATCCATCAGAATCGACTTCACCGCCCTCGCCGGCGCCAAGCATGGCGCCGAGGCAGGCGGCGATGGCCCGGGCACGATGGTGATCTTTGCGGCGCCGGGGCTCAAGCTAGCGGAGGCGACGAAGGCGCGCCTCGGCGCCGAGGGCGAGGCGCTGGTCGCCCGCGCGGCCGCGGCGGCAAAATTCAAGGGCAAGCTCGGCGCGGCGCTCGACATCGTCGCGCCGGCGGGATTCGCCGCCGACCGGCTGCTCGTCGTGGGGGTCGGCTCCGAGAGGCCCGAGCCGAATGGGGCGTCCGACAGGGTCGAGTCTGACACCGCCAAGTCCGAGACGGCCAAGTCAGATCCGGGCAAGTCTGATGCCGGCAAGCCGTTCAGCCTCGCCAATCTCGGCGGCGTCGTCGCCGGGAAGATCGGGCGCGGCGCCCGCGCGCTCGTCGTCTTCGACCTGCCGCGCGAGAGTGCGGAATCGCCGGCGGAGGCGGCCGCGGAGTTCGCGCTCGGCCTGCGCCTTCGCGACTACCGCTTCGACGCCTACAAGACCAAGAAGAAGAAGGACGCCGACGACGACGGCGCGACGCGCGTGACGATCGCCGTCGCCGATCCGGCGGGCGTCGAGGCCGCGGCCGCCGCGCGCCACGCCATCGCCGACGGGGTCATCACGGCGCGCACGCTGGTCAACGAGCCGCCGAACGTCCTCTATCCGGAGAGCTTCGCCGAGCGGGCCAAGGAACTGCAGTCGCTCGGCGTCGAGGTCGAGGTGCTCGACGTGCCGGCGATGGAGAAGCTCGGCATGGGCGCGATCCTCGGCGTCAGCCAGGGATCGGCGCGACCCGGTCGCATCGCCGTGATGCGCTGGAACGGCGCCTCGAAAGGCAACGGACAGGCCGAAAAGCCGATCGCCTTCATCGGCAAGGGCGTCACCTTCGACACCGGCGGCATCTCGATCAAGCCGTCGTCCGGGATGGAGGACATGAAGGGCGACATGGCGGGCGCCGCCTGCGTCGTCGGGCTGATGCAGGCGCTGGCCGGCCGCAAGGCCAAGGTCGACGCGATCGGCGCGATCGGGATCGTCGAGAACATGCCGGGCGCCAATGCGCAGCGGCCCGGCGACATCGTCACCTCGATGTCGGGCCAGACGATCGAGATCATCAACACCGACGCCGAGGGCCGGCTCGTGCTGGCCGACGTGTGCTGGTACATCCAGGACAAGTACAAGCCGAAGTTCATGATCGACCTCGCCACCCTGACCGGCGCGATCCTCGTCGCGCTCGGCCAGGAATACGCGGGCCTGTTCTCGAACGACGACGATCTCGCCGACAAGCTCACCGCCGCCGGCAAGGCGACGGGCGAGAAGGTGTGGCGCATGCCGCTCGGACCCGCCTACGACAAGATCATCGATTCGAAGTTCGCCGACGTGAAGAACTCGGGCGGCCGCCACGCCGGCTCGATCACCGCCGCGCATTTCATCCAGCGCTTCGTCAACGACACGCCGTGGGCGCACCTCGACATTGCCGGCATGGGCATGGCCTCGCCGTCGAACGACATCAACCAGAGCTGGGGCTCCGGCTGGGGCGTGCGGCTGCTGGATCGGCTGGTCGCGGATAACTACGAGGCGCGCTGAGCGTCTCGCCGGGAGGGTCGGCCACGGACATCTGGTTCTACCACCTGCAGAGCCAGCCGCTCGCCCGCGCCCTGCCGGCGATCCTCGGCAAGGCGATGGAGCGCGGCTGGCGCGTGTCGGTGCAGACGGTCGACGACCTGCGCCTGAAGGCGCTCGACGACCTGCTGTGGACCTACGACAAGGCGAGCTTCCTGCCGCACGCCACCGCGCGCGACGCGAGCGCCCCGGCACAGCCGGTGCTGCTGACGACCGATGCGGACAATCCCAATGGCGCCGACCTGCGCGTGTTCGTAGAGGGCGCCGAGATCGCGCTCGATCCCGAGCGCGACGCCTACAAGCGCGTCATCCTGATGTTCGATGGGGCCAACGAGGCCGAGCTCGAGGCGGCGCGGGCGCAATGGGCGCGGCTCAAGCGCCAGGGCTTCGCGCTCGAATACTGGCAGCAGAGCGACGCGGGCGGCTGGAAGCGCACCGCGTAGGCGCGCACGCTCCTCAAAAGGGGCCGCCTCGGCGCGTGTCGGCAGCGAGGCGACGCCGCCCCGTCAGATCTGCGGGTCGCCCGCTGCAACCGGTGGCTCGGCGGCGTTGCCGGCCTTGCCTTCGAGCGCCAGGATGCGCCGCTCGAGGCGCTCGTTCTCGTCGCGCGCTAGGGCGGCCATGCGCTTCACCGCCTCGAACTCGTCGCGCGAGACGACGTCCATCGCCGCGAGCAGCCGCTCGACCTGGCCGCGGACGACGGTCTCGATCTCGCGCCGCACGCCGGCGGCGAGGCCTGAGGCGTCCGATACGAGGCGCGAGAGATCGTCGAAGATACGTCCGCCGGGCTGAGGCATGCGATGGGCTCCTGACGGCCGTGGCGGCCGCCCTGCCAGCAATGTGGGCGGATGGCGAAATCGCGGCAAGGCCTCCCGAGGCCACAGCCGAAACTTTGCCAGCGAAAGGCCAGCGATACCGGGACGGGGTCCCGGTCCGCCTAAAGGATGAAGCGGCTCAGGTCGGCGTTCCTGGCGAGGTCGCCGATGTTCTTCTCGACGAAGGCCGCGTCGACCGCGATCGTCTCGCCGGAACGATCCGACGCCGTGTAGCTGATTTCGTCGAGCACGCGCTCCATCACCGTCTGCAGCCGGCGCGCGCCGATGTTCTCGACCGACGCGTTCACCTGCACGGCGATCCGCGCCAGGGCGCTCACCGCGTCGCTGGTGAAGGTGAGGGTGACCCCTTCCGTCGCCATCAGCGCCTCGTATTGCTTCAGGAGCGACGCCTCGGTCTCGGTGAGGATGCGGCGGAAATCCTCCTCGTCGAGCGGCGACAGCTCGACGCGGATCGGCAGGCGCCCCTGCAGCTCCGGCAGCAGGTCCGACGGTTTCGAGACGTGGAAGGCGCCGGACGCGATGAACAGGATATGGTCGGTCTTCACCGCCCCGTGCTTGGTCGTCACCGTCGTGCCCTCGATCAGCGGCAGCAGGTCGCGCTGCACGCCCTCGCGCGACACGTCGGCGCCGCCGCGATTCTCGCGGGCGCAGATCTTGTCGATCTCGTCGAGGAAGACGATCCCGTTGTTCTCGACCTCGTGGATGGCCAGCCGGACGATCTCGTCCTGGTCCATCAGCTTGTCGCTCTCCTCGGCCTGCAGCGGCGCGTAGGCGTCGCGCACCAGCAGCTTGCGCGGCTTGGCCTGCTTGCCCCTGCCGAACATATCGCCGAGGTTGATCGCCGAGATCGAGGCGCCGGGCATGTTGGGCAGCTCCAGCATCGGCATGCCGCCGCCCTGCTGCACGATCTCGAGCTCGACTTCCTTGTCCTCGAGCTCGCCGGCGCGGAGCTTCTTGCGGAAGGCATCGCGCGTCGCCGGCGAGGCATGCGCACCGACGAGCGCGTTCAGCAGGCGCTCCTCGGCGGCCAGCTCGGCGCGCGCGGTCAGGCTCTTGCGCTTGCCCTCCTTCACCATGGTGATCGCGGTCTCGAGGAGGTCGCGCACGATCTGCTCGACGTCGCGGCCGACGTAGCCGACCTCGGTGAACTTGGTCGCCTCGATCTTCAGGAACGGCGCGTTGGCGAGCTTGGCGAGGCGGCGCGAGATCTCGGTCTTGCCGCAGCCGGTGGGGCCGATCATCAGGATGTTCTTCGGCAGCACCTCGTCGCGCATCGCGCCTTCGAGCTTGAGCCGGCGCCAGCGGTTGCGCAGCGCGATCGCCACGGCGCGCTTGGCGTCGTTCTGACCGACGATGAAGCGATCGAGCTCGGAGACGATCTCGCGGGGAGAGAATTCGGTCATGCGTTCGAGGTCACCAGAGGATGCGGCAGCCGGCCGGCGAGCCGGGCAGGGAGGCGCTTGAGGAGCGCCCGACGAAGCGGGTGCCAACCGGCGCTGAGAAGAAGGATGAAGCCGCCGAGCGAGAGCAGGACGACGGGCACGATGTAGTTCGTCAGGCCGAACGACCTGACGAGCGAGCCGTAGGCGACGCCGGCGTAGACGAGGCCCGACACCAGGATCGCGCGCCGATCGACGATGACGGCGAGCACGCCGAGGGCGAGGAACACCCAGAGGATGCCGAGCGCGGCGCCTGTCGTCAGCCGCGCGTCGAGGCCGTGCAGGAAGCCGCGGATTAGCGGATGCACGATGAGCGGCGCGGCGAGCAGATGCAGCCAGAAGGCGACGTCGGTCCGCCGCGTGGCGCGCTCGGGGTCGGACATGTCGAAACGCATGGCGAGCAGGAAGACCGCGACGCCGAGCACCAGCATGACCGCGTTGAGCGTCGTCTCGTTGGCGTTGGGGATCAGGCCCACGACGAGAGAGAAGGCGAGGACGCAGAGCGATGCCGTTCCGGCGGCGATGGTGATCGGGACGCGGAAGCGGACGTAATGGAGGGCGGCCATCAGCGCCGCCACGACGGCGGCGATGCCGAGCGACGCCCAATTGGACCAGGCGCGCGTTTCGGCCAGCACGGCGATGCCGGGCGGCGCGCCTGACGGGATCTTCGCGCCGAGGGACGTCGCGGGCGGCAGCAGCGCCGCCGCGATCTGCGCCGACAGCAGGAAGATCGCGCCGACGAAGACGACGAGCAGCACGATGCTCGGCAGCGCCATGCGCCGCTTGAACGTGAAGAATTCGGCGAGCACCCAGGCGCAGGCGGCGAGGCCGGCGTACATCAGCGTCGAGCCGGTGCCGGCATCCATCAGGAAGGCGAGCGCGCCGAGAAACAGCGCGAGGCCGATGGTGACGAAGATGTCGGAGAAGCCGGTGACGAAGCGCAGGCTCTCCTCGTCGGCCGGCTCGCGTGCCGCGACGGGCGCGACCGTTGCCTCGATCTCGCGCAGCCGCGCCGCCTGTGCGGCGGTGATCACGGACGCGGCGACGGCCCGGTCGAGCGCTCTCGCGGAGATCATTCGCCGACCTTCTCGATGACGACGTTGCCGTTGGTGTAGACGCAGATGTCGGCGGCGATCTCGAGCGACCGACGGACGATCGCCTCTGGATCGTCCTCGTAGCGCAGGAGCGCGCGGCCGGCGGCGAGCGCGTAATTGCCGCCGGACCCGATCGCGATGACGCTGCCGGCCGCGGTGCTCTCGGGCTCGAGCACGTCGCCGTTGCCGGTGAGCACGAGGCCGACGTCCTTGTCGGCGACGAGCATCATCGCTTCGAGCCGGCGCAGGAAGCGGTCGGTGCGCCAATCCTTGGCAAGCTCGACGCAGGCACGCATCAGCTGGCCCGGATATTGGTCGAGCTTGGCTTCGAGGCGCTCGAACAGCGTGAACGCGTCGGCGGTGGCGCCGGCGAAGCCGCCGATCACGTCGCCCTTGGCGAGGCGGCGCACCTTGCGCGCGTTGCCCTTGATGATGGTCTGGCCGATCGACACCTGGCCGTCGCCGCCGATCACCGTGCGACCGCCCTTGCGCACCATGACGATCGTGGTGCCGTGCCAGCTCGGCAGCGGCGTGGCGTTGTCTTGCATCGAAGGTCTCGGAACGCGGGGGCGGGCCAGCCCCATCTATGGACCGTCCCGAGACGCCGCAAGCCTAGCGGCGGAACCCGCCACCGCCGCGGAAGCC
>CAZZZM010000056.1:8775-13798 GCA_964658465.1 uncultured Nakamurella sp. | reverse complement strand
GATCGTCGTCGGCCAGCACCTCGATCGCCATCTGGAAGGTCGAGCGCTCGCCGACAAGCGGGATGAACTGCTTCGGCAGGCTCTCCCGCGACTCGGGCCAAACGCGGGTCCCGGAGCCGCCGCACATGATGACGGGAAGTATCTTCATTGACCTACCTCTCGTTCGTGGCGCCTCTGGAGAGCACCTCGGCATGATGCCGCGTGAGCTAACAGCACAAAATGTGACATCCGTGAATCCGTCGGAGACTTGTGCGCGTGACGTCGCGGCGGTTCGCGATCGTGGTTACGCAGGCGTTGCAAGCAAAAAACGGCATTCGAAAGGTCGGTGCGGGCCGATTTGACGCGCCCGAAGTTCTTTACAGGCTAAAGGGTTGTTCATCAGTCGCGTCTAATTTGCAGCGGTTGGGACGTGCGGCGGCAATGGCAAACGGCGAAATTCGCGATCACGACCGGATCCGCAAGGCCGACGTCCGCCGCGCCGTCCAGCTCGGCCGGGTCACGCCGTTGTTCCAGCCGATCGAAGCCCTGCGCACGGGGGCCTGCCGCGGCTTCGAGGCGCTGGCCCGGCTCAAACGCGACGACGGCCGGCTGATCGCGCCGGACGTGTTCCTGCCGCTGCTCGGTCCCGACGACCGCCTCGCCCTCTTCGGCGCCATGCTCGGCGAGAGCATCGCGCTCAGTCGCTCGCTCGGTCGCGCGGGGCACGGCCTCTACGTGTCGATCAATGTCGAGATCTCGCTCGTCGCGAGCGCGGACTTCGTCGACGTCCTCCGCTACTTCCTCGAGCGCTACGACTTCAAAGGCGAGGCGCTGGTGCTCGAGATCCTCGAAAACGAGGATATCAGGGACCTCGCGCGCCTCGAATCCTGCCTGTCCGAGGTGAAGGCGCTCGGCCTGTCGATCGCGCTCGACGATGTCGGGACCGGTTATGCCTCGATGGCCCGCATGCGCGAACTGCCGATCGACATCTTCAAGCTCGACCGCGTGTTCGTCCGCAATCTCGAGCGGCGGCCGGCCGACCTCACCTTCGTGTCGAGCATGGTGACCCTGGCGCGAGGGCTCGGCAAGCCGTTGCTGGTCGAAGGCATCGAGACGCCCGAAGTCTACGACGCGATGCGCATCCTCGGCGTCGAGGTCGCGCAGGGCTTCGGCATCGCGACCCCGATGCCAGGCGTCGACGTCGCGCCGTGGCTGGCCTCGCGTCGGGCGCGGCCACAGGACCCGACTCCGACCTGCCTGCTCGGCGCCTATGCGAGTCATCTGACCGTCATCGAGACCTGTCGGCACCTGCGGGCTCAGCCACTGCCGGTGGCCTGGCGCCCGGAGGCGATGAAGGACTTCCTCGGCTGCGCCGTCGGGCGACTCTTCACCGCGCGCGGGTGGCACGACACCGCGTTCGGCGCGGCGCACCGGCACTTCCACAGCGTGCTCGATCGCTACGATTCGGACCCGGCGCTCTGGCAGGACGGCTCGGAGCGCTTCCGCACGGCGATGGCTGAGGCGATCGCGGCGAGCCCGGAGGCCGTAGGCTGCCGCCCATCGCCGCGGCAGGATGCCGGCGCGGCGTGCGGCTGCGAGAAGCATCCCGCGACCGCCGCACGCCGGCCGAAGCGGGCGACGGCGCGCTAACTCCTCAGCCGGACAGCTTGGCCATCAGCGCATCGGAAATCTCAAAGTTGGCATAGACGGTCTGGACGTCGTCGTTCTCCTCCAGCGCATCGACGAGCTTCAGGATCTTCTCGCCCGCCTCGTCGTCGACCGCGATCGTCGTCTGCGGGCGCCACACGAGCGCCGCCTTGCGCGGCTCGCCGAAGCGGCTCTCCAGCGCGCTCGCCACCTCGCGCAACCCTTCGAGCGACGTCGTGATCTCGTGGCCGTCCTCGGAGGAGATCGCGTCGTCGGCGCCGGCGTCGATCGCGGCCTCCATGATCTCGTCCTCGGTGCCGACCTTGGCCTCGAACTCGATGCGTCCGACGTGGTCGAACATGAAGGACACGGCGCCCGTCTCGGCGAGCGCGCCGCCGGCCTTGGTGAAGTAGGAGCGCACCTCGCCCGCCGTGCGGTTGCGGTTGTCGGTGAGCGCCTCGATGATCACGGCGACGCCGCCCGGCGCGTAGCCCTCGTAGCGCACCTCGTCGTAGCTCTCGGCGTCGGCGCCCGATGCCTTCTTGATCGCGCGTTCGATATTGTCCTTCGGCATGTTCTCCGCGCGGGCGGCGATGACGGCGGCGCGCAGGCGCGCGTTCATCGCCGGATCGGGCAGGCCCATCTTGGCGGCCACCGTGATCTCGCGGGCGAGCTTCGAGAAGAGCTTGGAGCGGATCGCGTCCTGCTTGCCCTTCTTGTGCATGATGTTCTTGAATTGGCTGTGGCCGGCCATCGCCGTTGCGTCCTCGTTGTTCGGTGCCCCTAGATATTCGGGGCTCGCCGCGAAGGAAAGCAGGCAGAGATCAGGGCAGGCGCGCCAGTAGGGGTAGCGGCCTTGCGCGATCAGGAGGCTTCGCCGGTCACGCGATAGACGAGCCCATGGCGATGCCCGCGAGAGGCTACGCCCCGATCCGCGCCTTGGCGCGCGCATAGGCCGGCCGGGCGCGGATCGTCTCCAGGAAGCCGACGAGCTTCGGCCAGCGTGCGTCGAGCCCGCCGCGCTGCTGCGCCATCTCCATCGGGAAGCTCATCTGGATGTCGGCGCCGCTGAAGGCGTCGCCGGCGAACCAGCGCCGGGCGGCGAGTTCGCCGTTCAGGAAATCGAGCTGGCTCTTGATGTTGGGGGCGATGAAACCCTTGTTCACCGGCGTCGCGATGCCCTTGGCGATCGGCCGGACGAGCGCGGGCGCCATCTCGACGATGCGGCTGAAGACGAGGCGCAGCAGCAGCGGCGGCATCTGCGAGCCTTCGGCGAAATGCAGGAAGGTCGAATAGCGCAGATGCTCGGGCGTGCCGTCCGCCGGCCGCAGCCCGCTCTGCGCGCCGTAGCGGGTGATCAGCTCGTCGATGATCGCGCCGGACTCGATCAAGACGCGGCCGTCGTCCTCGACGACGGGCGCCTTGCCGAGCGGATGCACGGCTTTCAGCTCCGGCGGCGCCAGCATCGTCTTCGGGTCGCGCTTGTACCGTTTGACCTCGTAGGGAAGTCCCAGCTCCTCGAGCAGCCAGGCGATGCGCTGCGAGCGCGAGTGCTCGAGGTGGTGCAGGACGATCAATTGAGGCTCCGATCGAGACGTTCGAATTTGTGGGCGACGTCCGCGCGGATGCCCCGCGTGGCGAATAGCACCTCGACGAGGAAGGCGGCCAGCGCGCCGATGGTCGCGAGAATGCCGGCGCCGAACAGCGTGAACATGATGGCCGAGGTCGCGCGGGCGCGCAGCAGGCTGAGGAACAGCGACAGCACCGTGCCGCAGGTGCAGGCGCCGGCGAGCGAGCCGAGGATGACGGCGAGCTCGAGCGCATGCGAGCGGCGGCGGAGGTAGGCGAGCCGGCGCTTGACCGCGACGTCGCTGATCCCGCCGCTCTCGACCGTCGCGGCCAGGGCCTTCACCTGGTCGGACACGCGCGCAAGCCGCGTCGTGAACACGCCGAGCAGGCTCGCCACGGCGGTGAGCAGGAAGATCGGCGTCAGCGACGACTGGATGATGTGGATGACCGGATCGAGGTCCGACGTGTCGAGCATGGCGCGAGGGTGTGCGCGCGGGGGCGGGGGGTGTCAACGGAGGCGGAGGCGGCGCCGAAGAGGCCGGCTGTCCTCTGCCGACGTGTCGAGGATATTCCCTGCCTTCGCCTCAGTACACCGAGCGCTTGATCGTCTCTTCGGCCTCGGCGATCGCCTCCGGCGTGCCGACGTGCAGCCACTGACCGTCGAGCCGGTGGCCGAACAGACGGCCCTTGTCGGCCGCGTCGAAGAAGTAGGGCGCGAGGCGGAACGGGCCGTCGGGCGCGGCCTCGAACAGCGAGGCCTTGATGATGCCGACGCCGGCATAGACGAAGGGCGCGACGCCGCGTTCCTCGCGCCGCACGAGGCGGCCGTCGGGCAGCATGTTGAAATCCCCGGCCCAGTCGACGCCGACGCTGGACGTCGTCGCGGCGACGAGCAGCATCACGTCCATGATCTCGGGGTCCCAGCGCGCCGCCAGGGCGCGGAGGTTCGAGTGCGGCCCCTCGAGCCAGAACTGGTCGGTGTTGCAGATGAAGAAGGGCTCGTCGCCGATCAGCGGCAGCGCCATCTTGATGCCGCCGCCCTGGTCGAGCAGCCGCGCCCGCTCGTCGGAGACGACGATCTCGGGGTGTAGGCGATCCTGCAGATGCGTCTCGATCTGGTCGGCGCGGTAGTGCACGTTGACGATCGCCCGCGCGAGACCCGCCTCGGCGAAGCGGTCCAGCATGTGGTCGATCAGCGCCTTGCCGCCGACCTCGACCAGCGGCTTCGGGATCGTGTCGGTGACCGGACGCATCCGCGTGCCGAGGCCGGCCGCGAAGACCATCGCGGTCGAGGGCGAGAGCGGGGCGTTCGTCGCACCGGTCCCGGGCGCCTCGCGGGCCAGGCGGGCAAGGGCGGCGAGCGCGTCGCGCGGCACGCTCAGCTGTCGACCGTCAGGATGCTCGGCACGTTCTGCTCGACCCACGTCTTCAGCTCCGCCAGTGCCGGGTGCGCGAGATTCTTCCGCAGGTAGGTTCGTATCCGGGGGATGTGAACCAGATATTGCGGCTTGAGGTCCCGTTTATCGAGCCTTGCGAAAATTCCTAAAATTTTCGTAGCGCGCTGCGCGCCGAGGATCGCGTAGGCCCTCGCGAAGCCGGCCATGTCGAAGGTCGGGTCGGCGGCGCGCCGCGCCTTCGCGTAATGCGTGAGCAGGCGCACCTCGACGTCGGCGGGCACGGTGACGCGCGCATCCTGCAGCAGCGACGCGACGTCGTAGGCCGGGTGGCCGATCACGCAATCCTGGAAGTCGATGATGCCGACCCGCGCAAGCCCGGCGCGCGCCGGGAGCCAAAGCAGGTTCGGCGAATGGTAGTCGCGCAGCGTCCA
>CAZZZM010000056.1:0-8675 GCA_964658465.1 uncultured Nakamurella sp. | reverse complement strand
GCCACGGCCTCGTCGTAGCGCTCGACGATGATCCCGGTCTCGTCGACGAGCAGCTCGGCGCCGAGGTCCTCGATGATCGCCAGCCCGACCTCGGCATCGTGGGCATAGATCTCCGGGGCCGAGAAGCCGGCCGCGCGCAGGCCCGCGTCGATCGCGAGATAGGGCCGGATGTCCTCGGCCAGATGTGCGATCGCGCTGTAGGGCTTGCCGAAGCGGATCGAAGGCCCGTCGGGGCGGGGCGGCGAGATCATGAGGATCGCCTGCGTTCCGTCAGGCTTGGCCAGGCGCTCGTAGGCGCGCGTCGAGGCGTCGCCCATCATGAACGTGCGCTTGGCGTCGACGAAGCCGCTCCGCTCGAACAGCTTGCGGATCGCCCGCGACAGGGTGAGGCGCGACTCGAAGCCGCCGACCCCCGTCACCGAGATGACGCGCGCGTCGGTGCGGCCGTCCGGCGCAGGGTGGAAGGCGATGTCGAGCCGATCGCCGGCGAGGCCGCCGCCGGCCCTCTCCGGCCATTCGACGAGGACGAGCGCCCCGTCGGCCGCCTCCTCCCAACCGAGCTCCGCGAGCTCGGACGGCTCCTTGATGCGGAACAGGTCGGCGTGGACGATCGGGAACTGGCAGCCGTCCTTCACCGCGCTCTCGTAGACCTGGAGGAGGGTGAAGGTCGGGCTCGGCACCTCGAGATCGGGCTCGCCGACGAGATTGCGGATGAGGGCGCGCGCGAAGGTCGTCTTGCCGGAGCCGAGGTCGCCGGACAGGGTGACGAGATCGCCGGCCTTGACGAGCGAGGCGATGTCGGCGGCAAGCGAGATCGTCGCCGCCTCGTCGGCGACGTCGACCAACCACGGCGAGCCCGCGCGCGGTTCCTGCAACGCCTCGACGGCCATCAAATCACTCCTTGGCCTGCTCAGGCTTCCCGGTCTCCCCGGCGCTCACAAGCTTCTCATCATGAGTCGGGAAGATGCAAGTGACCGTCGTCCCCTCGCCCGGCGCCGAATCGATCAGCACCCGGCCGCCGTGCAGCTCGACGAAGCTCTTGACGATCGAGAGGCCGAGGCCGACGCCGCGGTGCCGCGAGCCGATCGTGCTCGAATGGAAGCGGTCGAAGACGTGCGCGATGACTTCGGCCGGGATGCCGCGGCCCTGGTCCGAGACCTTGAAGACGATCTCGTCGCCCCGCCGCAGCGCGGCCAGCGTCACCGTCTGGCCCGGCGCCGAGAAGCCGATCGCGTTGGACAGGAGGTTGAACAGCACCTGGCGGACCCGCTTGGCGTCGGCCTTGAAGGTGCCGATCTCCGGCAGCGCGACGATCTGCAGGTTGAGGGAGGCGTCGGCGAGCCGGTCCTGCACGCCCTCGGCCGCGCCGCGGATCGTCTCCAGCACGTCGATGCGCTTCAGCTGCAGCTCGAGCACGCCGGTGTCGATCGTCGCGAGATCGAGAATGTCGTTGATGATCGCGAGCAGTGCCGCCGACGACTTCATCACGTAGCCGACGTACTCGCTCTGCTTCGGGTTGAGCGGGCCGACGGTGCCGTCGCCGAGCAGCTGGATGAAGCCGATGATGTTGGTGAGCGGCGAGCGCAGCTCGTAGCTGACGTGGTGGACGAAGTCGTTGCGCAGCTGCTCGGTCTCGATCAGCGCCTTGTTGCGTTCGGTCAGCGCGCGCTCGACGTTCACGCTCGCCGTCGTGTCGGTGAAGGTGATCAGCGTCGAGCCGTCGGGCAGCGGCGCCGTCGTGCCGTCGACGACGGTCCCGTCGCGGCGGGGGATTCGCAGCTCGATGCCGTGACGGCGATCATGCAGGCCCGTCACGTTGGCGCGCAGCGCATCCCACGGCTCGCTCTCGGGCGCGAGGCGGCTGCAGAGCTCGGCGACCCGGTCGATATGCGGCTGGCGGTCGCCGCCGCGCTCCGGCTGCACCGCCAGCTCGCCGGGCTCGATGCGCCACAGGTTGGCGAACGCCGCGTTCGACAATTTGAGCCGGCCGTCCTGGCCGAACACCGCGACGCCTTCCTTCAGCGTGTCGAACGTCTCCGTCTGCACGCGCATCAGCTGCTTGTAGCCCTGCTCGAGCTGGTAGCGTTCGGTCAGGTCCTCGAAGAGGTAGGTGATGCCGCCCTGCGGGTTCGGGTTGATGACCATCTGCAGCGCGCGGGTGTCCGGCAGGTACCAGATCTCCGGCAGGGGCGTTTCCGGCGACTGATAGCGGGCGAGGTGCCCTTCCTTCCAGGCGCGGTAGTTGGCTTGTTCCGGCAGCATGCGCCGGGCGCGGAGGCGATCGAGGATGTCCGGCTCGCTGGGGCGTGTCTCGAGGAACGGCTCGTCTAGGCCGAAGAGCAGGCGGTAGGCCTCGTTGTAGAAGACGAGCTGCTTGCGGCGATCGAAGCTGACGACGGCGGTGGTCAGCTGGTTGAGCGTGCGCGCATGCGCCGTGAGCGCCTGCCGGAGATCCTCGCGGACGGCCTCGAGCTCGGAGGTGTCGAAGGCGATGCCCATCGCGCTGTCCTCGCGCGGCACCTCGACGACGTCGAGGCTCGAGCGCCATCCGGCCAGCACCGCCGCCGCGCGCTCGCGAAAGACCTGCAGCTGCGCGCGGCTGTGCGCCGCAGCCTCCCGCGCCGGGCTCTCGAGCAGCTCGACGCCACGGGTCACCACGTCGCGCATGTCCTTCGCCTCGACGGCGCGCACATAGGCCGTGTTGACCCAAACGAGCCGGCCCAGCGCGTCGCGGGCCCAGGCGGGATAGCGGACCTGGTCGAGCAGGCCGCGCAGCGCGTCGAGCTCGTTCGAGGTCCGCACCAGCGCCTCGCGCAGGCGGCTCGCCTCGAGCCGGTCGCCGGAGACGTCGCGGATACGGACCACGGCGCGCCCGGCGACGGCGCGGCCTTCCGTCTCGAGGTGACGGCCGCCGAGGCTCACCACCGGCATCCGGAAACCCTCGCCCCGCTCGCGCAGCCGCGCGACGTGGCCGTCGAGCTGCTGCGCCTGCTCCGGCGGCAGCCAGAAGCCGAAGCCGAGCACGCGGCGCAGGATCGGCACGTCGCTGACGAGCGCCGGATCGCCCTCGATGTAGGGCTCGTTCGAGTTGAGCCCCCAGGCGATGGTGATCTGCGGTTCCGCCGCGAGAAAGGTTTGGGCGCGGTCGAGATCGGCGCGGACCTCGCTCAGCGCCAGCGTCAGCGACGTCTCGCGCTGGGCGGCGCGCCTTCGGCTGCTCAGGTGCAGCAGCGCGACCGTCGCGGTGACCAGCACCGATCCGGCAAGAAGCGGCAGCAGGAACGCGTCGTGGCTGGTGCCGGCGCCGCTGAGAAAGCTCAGGCGCTCGGAGAGCGCGGCCTCGGCCGCCGACGGCGCAACCGCCGCCAGCCCCGTTCCCGCGACGAGCCTCGTGCCCGCAACAAAACGCATGCGCGCGTACCCGGCACCCCCCTGCCGCAGCCGCATTCTCCTTGCCCCGCCATTCCGTCGCGCCCCGAATCGGCACACCTTACCGACGCCGCCCGGATTTGAGAATCGATCCCGTGGCCCGGTTGCCGGCTTGTTCACGGGTGCGGCCAAAATGCCGGCCGCGGTGTGCTTTTTCCGCCGCTACGACTTTAGGCTGTGTTAGCGCCACCTGGAGCCGTCGGCGCGGCGGCCGCTGTCGATGAGGCGTCGCGCATGTTTCCCTCGTCGGTGATAGGATGCGCGGCGTGGCTGGGGAGACGGCATGGCGGATTTCGCGCGGACGACCATCGACGAGGACGACCTCGCCAAATACGAGCGGCTCGGCGACGATTGGTGGGACCCCGACGGACCGATGGGTGCGCTCCACAAGTTCAATCCCGTCCGCGTCGCCTGGATCACCCGGCTGCTCGCCGACGCTGCGCCGGACGAGGCGGCCGCGCCGCTCGCCGGCAAGCGCATCCTCGATGTCGGCTCTGGCGGCGGCATCCTCTCCGAAAGCCTGGCGCGGCTCGGCGCTGAGGTCGTCGGCATCGATCCGGCGCTCAACAACATCGGGGCGGCGGCCCGCCACGCGCAGGCCGCCGGACTCGCGATCGATTACCGCGCGACCACGGTCGAGACGCTGGCCGCGACCGGCGAGCGATTCGACGCGGTGCTGATCATGGAGGTCGTCGAGCACGTGCGCGACGTCGCCGGCTTCGTGCGCGACGCCGGCGCGATGGTGCGCCCCGGCGGCCTGATGTTCGGCGCCACCTTGAACCGCACCTTGAAGAGCTGGGCGCTGGCGATCGTCGGCGCCGAATACGTGCTGCGCTGGCTGCCGCGCGGCACGCACGATTGGCACCAGTTCGTCACGCCGGATGAGTTTCGCCGCCACCTGCGTCGCGCCGGCCTCACCCCCTTCGACGCGGCCGGCGTCTCCTACAATCCATTGAGCGACCGGTGGGCGCTTTCCGCCGATATGGGCTGCAACTACATGCTCGTCGCCCGTCGCGACCTTTGAGGCTTCTGCGGTCTTGCAATCGCAATATCGAGCTTCTAGGGTCCGCCGCCTTCCAAGCCGCCATAGCTCAGTTGGTTAGAGCGCTAGATTGTGGATCTAGAGGTCCCCCGTTCGAGCCGGGGTGGCGGTACCAGGAGGTCGGTAGCGCGAGGCGCGACCGGGGTCGCGTCGACTAGGCGATCAGGTCCGCGGCGATGTCGGTCCACGCTCGCGCGAGCGGCATCGCGGCGGCAGCGCCGGCATGCAGCATCTTCTTGCGGAGCACCGGATCTGTGCGGATGTCGGTACAGGCGGCGAGCACCTTGTCCGGCGTGTCGCAGACGAAGCCGTTGACCTCCGGCTGCACCATGAGCGTGTTGGCGGGCGGGCATTGCGCCAGTCGGCGGGGGAGGTAGACGATCGCGTAGCGGCGGCTGTGCCACGTGTCGAGAAGACGCATCTCCTGAACGTTGCTGTCGTGGCAGCCGACATGAACGTGGATCGCCGCGTCGGCCGACCAGGCGCCGTTGTCGAGATCGCCGTCGTCGTCGCCGTCACGGCCGGTGCGTTGCACCTGATAGCCGTCGCGGGCCAACGCTTCGGCGACCTGCTTGGCGCGGAAATCGTCGCTCTCGTGATTGATGACGAGGACCTCCTTGCCGACGTCCTCGATCGGATGGCCGTTGGCCTGCCGCGCCGCCATCCGCAGGGGCGGCAGATCGTAATAGCGGCGCTCGCCGACGGGCAGCATCTGGATGGAGCGCCAGGCGGCGCGCCCCAGGGCGACGATCTTCAAGGTGTTCACGCAGGACCAGACGAGGCGCTCGACGTCCTCTTCCAAGAGCTCGGCATCGCTGCCGGCGACCAGGGTCTGCTTGCTATAGTCGGCGAGGACGGTGTGGGCGGCCCGCCCGAGGGCGACGATCTTTTCGTGCGACCGCACCTCGCTGAGGCCCGGCCGCGACGGGGACTCCGCGAGGCCGGATAGATCACGCCGCTCCCACGCGACGTCGGGCATGGTTTTCAGGGCGCTGTCGATGCTGTCGTAGATGAGGCTTTCCTTGTGCAGCGCGTTCGAGCGGCTTTCGCTTGCAAAGACGGCCACCTTCTTCATTGCGGCACCTGTGCTGTTGCCGCGGACTTGCGCGACGCTGTTCGATACCGCCTGCATAGGGGTCGCCCTCACTATAGCTAAGAGACCGAGACTCGGTAGGATTTATCAAGCGCATTGCCGACTGGTGTCGTTTTCAATTAAGAAGACAGAAATGTAAAGCGACAACTCTCGTAATGACGTAGCGTCATGTATAGTGAAAATGACGTTACGTCACATTGTGCGCGGGTATTGACGTTGCCGGATTTGTCGTTGCAAATACCGATGTCGCTGGCGATGCTGTCTATCTGCGGTCTATCTGCGACATTGTGTCGTTTATTGTGGAAAACTTTAGTGGTCGCTGACGAATAGAGAGAGCATGAAAGTGCCGTTACGTAAGGTTTTGCTGTACGGTGGGTGTCACGCCCTGGTGTTGCGCGACCTCCTTGCGGCCTATTTCGGCGACGCGGTCGAAGCGACGCTCCTCGTCAATTTCGATCTCATCGGTAGCGGCCAGCCGTTTCCATATGAACGCCTAAGCCAGTTCGACGTCGTGCTCTATTCGCCGATCGAGAACAAAGGCGAGTATAACACCAACCATCTCGTCGAGGCCTGTCGTGCGAAGAGGGTCGAGGCGTTCTGCTATCCTTGGCTCGAGTGGCACGGCTATTGTCCCGGTGCGACGAAATCGACGTTCAAGAACCGCTTCCAATGGCACTATGGCGGCCTCGTCGACGCCGCCGCGTCGTTCGACAGCTTCGAGCGTTTCCTCGAGTGGGCCATCGACGCCTATCCCGACAACGCGACGATCGACGAGACCTTCCGCCGATCGCACGCGATGCTTCTCGCTGCCGAGCAGAAGCACGACATGCCGATCCGTGTCGCGGACTTCATTTCCGACCACTACCGATATGATCGACTGTTCCTGATCTCGGATCATCCGTCCCTGAAGATCTACATTCACGTGCTGCGCCAGATCCTTTCGCTCATCGGCATCGCCGACGGCGGGGCGTGCGAAAGAATGGCGAGGCGGGAGGCGGAGCCGCAGCGCCGATGGCGCACCCCGATCTTTCCGCGCGTCGCGACCCGCCTCGATCTCCGCTTCTCCGATACGAAGTGGATCGACGAGGACATCGTGCCGGAGCGCAGCATCGACCTGCGAAGCTATCTGCTTCTCCACTATCACGGCGACAGCATCATCATGGGACCGAAGACGAGCGCCTCGATCTCGCCGGTCGCCGGTTTCGGCACAAACCACGACGTGATGGCGACCACGCGCATCGTCGCCGACCACATCGGCAACGTCCCCGGCGACCGTGGTGACGAGTACCGCTTGCTCGACGTGCTCTCGGCCGAGGCACTGCCGTTGGCCCGCAACCAGCATTTCAGGATCGACGCCGACCAATGGAGGAGCACGTGGGGGTGATGCCCGACGGCACCGATCCCGCGTCGAACGCGCCGTCATCCGGCATCGCCGTCAGCTGCCGCGCCGTGCCCGGCGATCAGGAGGAGCCATGACGTATCGCATCGGGTGGCTGTCGCCGCTGACGCCGGCCTCGGGGGTCGGAACCTTTTCTTATGCCGTGGCCAAACATTTCCCGACGTCGGTCGACGGAGAGCCGATCGATCTGACGCTGCTCTATCCCGACCACGCTAGGCTGCACGACGCGCCGTGCCGAAGCGTGAGGATCGAAGATACCGACAGCTTCCGCAACGTCCTCGGGCTCTTCGATCTGCTCGTCTACAACATCGGCAACAATACCGAGCATCACGAGACGATCTTCAGGCTCCTGCGCAGCCATCCGGGCATCGTGGTGTGCCACGACTACGTCTACCAGCATTATCTCGCTGACCGTTCGATGCACTACGGTGGCAGCTTCGCCTCGTTCGCCGCCTTGCTGATGAAGTTCGGCGACCAAGGCAGCGGTTCCTACCTCGCAAGGTCCCGCATCACCAGCCGGACCGGCAGGATCAGATACGCGCCCTGGGACAGCGAGGCCAGCGCGTCGCAGCCCATGAGCGAAGCCATCCTCGCCCTCGGATCGGCGCTCGTCGTGCATTCGCGCTACGCCGAGGCCCACGTCGCGCGCAGCTTCTCCGGTCCGATCCTCCGGCTTGGAATGCCGTACGATCAGAAGCCGTGCCCCGACGTCGACACGTCCGAGGCATGGGCGCGCGTGGCGGGAAGCAAGTCGACCATTCACATCGTGTCGTTCGGGCACATCCAGGCGACGAAATGCATCGATCTCGTGCTGAGCGCGATCGCCTCGTCGGCGCTGCTCAGAAAGCGACTTTGCTACACGATCGCCGGCTTCGTCGGCGACTGGGACTATCTGAGAGGCCTGCAAGACTTCGTCGCTACGGAAAGGCTTGCCGGCATGGTGCGTTTCGAACCCGAGGTTTCGGAAAAGCGCCTCGCCGAGATCATGCAGGACGCCGATCTGTTCATGAATCTTCGCAGGCCGAACACGGAGGGGTCGTCGGCCTCGCTGATCGAACAGCTCGAAAGCGGGCGGCCCGTGATCGTCCTCGACAGTGGTTGCTACGCCGAGGTCCCGGACGAAGCCGCGATCAAGCTGCCGGCCCACGCCGGTCCCGACGACATACGCGCGGCCCTCGAAGCGCTCGTCATCGACCAGAAGCGACTGCCGACAATCGGCCGTGCCGGTCGTGCCTTCGCCCGTACCTGGACGTGTGCCTCGTACGCCGAGCGGTTCGTCGCCTTCGCGCTTGAAAACCGTGAGCTGTTGCAACGGCGGAGCGCCATGGTCGGAGTCGGCAGGCAGGCGCGCGTTACCGGCGCGCTGGAAGACGATCCCTGGCTCGCGAAGCTGGCGCAGGCGCGCTCCGCCCTGCGCTACCTCGATCGCAACGTTCTCATGGTCGATCCGCAGCTCATCATGAGCATGAAGGCGGAAGAGCTGTGCAGCTACGTCGCCGAGGTCATTTTCGGGATTTTCGACGATGCTCGTCTGCATCGCTCCCTGATCCGCTTCTTCGTCTGTCGCGATGGCCGCGCCGCCTACTGGGCTTGCGCGAAGTTCCGACTCCTGATCGAGGCGGTCACGGGATGCGACGAAAGCGCGGAACGGCTCGCGACGATCGGGGCCTGCTACGACATCGACTTCTGGGAAGTGCTGGACGCGTTGCCTT
>CAZZZM010000055.1:0-13938 GCA_964658465.1 uncultured Nakamurella sp. | reverse complement strand
GACGACCGCGAGAACGAAGGCGACATCGTCGTCGCCGCCGCGCTCTGCACGCCCGAGAAGATGGCGTTCATCGTCCGTCACTGCTGCGGCATCGTCTGCGCCCCGGTGACGCCGGACGAGGCGCGTCGGCTCAATCTCGCGCCGATGGTGGCGTCGAACGACGCCCCGCTCGGCACCGCCTTCACCGTCAGCGTCGACGTGCGCCACGGCCTCACCACCGGCATCTCGGCCGAGCAGCGCACCAACACGGTGCGCGCGCTCGCCAACGGCAACATGGGCGCGTCCGACTTCGTGCGGCCGGGCCACGTCTTCCCGCTGATCGCCCGCGAGGGCGGCGTGCTCATGCGCTCCGGCCACACCGAGGCCGCGGTCGATCTCTGCAAGCTCGCCGACCTGCCGCCGGTCGGCGTCATCTGCGAGCTCGCCAACGACGACGGCACCGTGATGGTCGGCGAGCAGATCAACCGCTTCGCCGAAGAGCACAAGCTGCAGCGCATCTCGGTCGCCGACATCATCGCCTACCGCCAGGCCCGCGAGAAGCTCGTCGAGCGCGTCGCGACCTTCCCGGTCGAGGCCGACGGCTGCACGCTGACCGGCTACGCCTACGTCACCCCGTTCGACGAGGTGCAGCACTTCGCCTTCGTGCACGGCGACATCGGCGACGGCGAGGACGTGCCGACGCGGCTGCATCGCGTCGACATCATCGCCGACGTGATCCGCGGCGGCAAAGAGGTGAAGAAGGTCTTCGCGCGGTTCCGCGAGGAGGGCAGGGGCGTCTTCATCTACCTGCGCGACGGCGCCGCCGGCGTGCCCGCGCGATCGGGCTGGCCGGACGCGCCGCCGTCGGCGGAGGCGCAGCGCGTGCAGGAATGGCGCGACGTGGGGCTCGGCGCGCAGATCCTGCGCGATCTCGGGATCAACTCGATCAGGCTGCGCACGACGTCGCCGCTGACCTATGTCGGCCTGTCCGGCTTCGGCATCGAGATCAAGAGCTACGAGCCGCCGTTCTGATCCTCCCCCGCGTCGCGGAGGAGGAGTGCCCGCTCAGTTCTGCATCATGCTCTGCAGCGGGTTGAAGTTGAGGAAGATGCCCTTGAGGAAGTTGTTGTCGGCGCCGACCGTCGGCGTCGCGCCGGGGGCGTAGTCGATGACGCGGCCGTCCTGCATTCCGTAGTTGGCGATGCGGGTGACGCGCTTCTGCTTGTCGAAATAGACCGCGTAGATGTGCCGCTCGGTGATCTTGGACGGCATGAAGGCGACGGAACGCTCCGTCTTCTGCTGGATGTAGTACCAGGCGCTGCCGCCGACCGTGGAGGTCGTCGAGGGCGTGCCCATGGTGACCAGCACCTGTTCGGCCGTCTGGCCCGGCTTGACGTCGTTCACGGCGGCCGGGTCGAGCTGGTAGCCATGCTGGATGTCGCCGTCGTAGCCGAGGCAGCCGCCGAGGCTCAAGGCGACGAAGGCGATCGCCGCGAGCCGGCCGAACGGCCAGGAGACACGACGGACGTAAGTGGTTGCACGCTCTACTTGCATCGCGGCGACTCTCGATGTGGTGGTCAGCACGGCGCCACGCCCCCCAGGCAGCACAAGCAAAGCTTCGGCAACTTTCTCTTGCGTTCGGCGAAGGCGATGCCTAACCCCCGCTTGTGACGAAAGCAAGGAGCGGTGCCGCCCGGCGCAGGACGGTGGCGCCGCGTCCGGCGCGCCCCAAAACCCTGTGATTCAAGGCTCGGGATGATCCTCGGTCTCTTCCGCCGCGCGCCGAACGATGCCGTCGTGCAACGGCTCTATGCGGCCGTCGTGGCCGCCTCGCGACAGCCCGCGCTCTATGCCGATCTCGGCGTGCCGGACACGTTCGAGGGGCGCTTCGAGAGCCTCACGCTGCACGGTGCGCTGGTGTTGCGACGGCTGCAGGCGTGCGAACCGCCGGGGCCGGCGCTGGCGCAGGACCTCACGGATACGTTGTTCGCGCATTTCGACCGGACGCTGCGCGAGATGGGAGTCGGCGACACGGTCGTGCCGAAGCGGATGCGCGCGCTCGCCGAGGCGTTCCTCGGCCGCAGCCGCGCCTATGCGGAGGCGTTGCAGAGCGGCGGCGAGGACGCGCTCGTCGCCTCGCTCGCGCGCAACGTCGGGGCCCGCGACACGCAGGGCCTCGCGCGGTATGTCTTGGCCAGCGTCGAGGCTTTGGCGCGCCACCCGCTCGAGGGATTCGTCGACGGCGAACTGCCGTTCCCCGCTCTCCCGGCCGTGGCCGCCCCCGGCGGGCGGTCGTGAGGAGGACGCAATGAGCAGGAGACCTGTGCGGGACGACGTCGCGTCCCGGCCCGACCCGGGGCCGTTCTCGCGGCCGGTCGACGTGAACACCATTCCCGACGGCGGCCTCGATATGACGGTCGAGGCGAACGGCGAGGAGCGCGCGGCAATCGCCGCGGACCTCGGGCTCGTCGCGCTCGGCGCGCTGCAGGCGCGTCTGCGTCTCGATATGCGCGCCGGCGGACGCGTGACGGTCGAGGGCATGTTGTATGCGGCGATCACGCAGGTGTGTGTCGTCAGCCTGGAGCCGTTCGACAGCACGATCACCCGCGAGATCGAGCTGACGTTCGCGCCGCAGGCGCGGCCGCTCGAATTGCCAGCCGCCCTGACGCGCTCCCGTAGACGGGAGCCGGCAGCGCGCGACACGCCGCCGCCGCGGCCCGTCGTGGTGCCTGGCAGCGACGACCAGGAGGATCCCGCCGACCCGATCGTCGACGGCAAGATCGATCTCGGCGCCGTCGCCCTCGAATTTTTGACGCTTTCTCTCGATCTCTACCCGCGCAAACCCGGCGTTCATTTCACCGACGTGTTAGTCGGCGATAAGGACGATGCTGGCGGGTCTCCGTTCGCCGCTCTGCGGCGCCTCAAGGATTCTTCGTGACGGTCGACAGATCATGACGCGCGAACCGTTCCGGCGCGAGATCCGCATCGCGATCGACGCGATGGGCGGCGACCACGGGCCGCCGGTGATCGTCGACGGCGCCGAGCACGCGCTGAAGCGCCACCCCGACGCCAAGTTCCTGTTCTTCGGACGCGAGCCCGAGATCGCGCCGCTCCTCGCGTCGCGACCGCGGCTAGCCGCCGCGTCGAGCGTGCATCACACCGACGTCGCCGTGAAGATGACGGACAAGCCGAGCCAGGCCTTGCGCTCCGGCCGCCGCACGTCCTCGATGTGGCTGGCGATCGAAGCCGTGAAGCGCGGCGACGCCGATGTCGTGGTCTCGGCCGGCAACACCGGCGCGCTGATGGCGATGGCCAAGATCTGCCTGCGCACGATGCACGACATCGACCGCCCGGCGATCGCCGCGATCTGGCCGACGCTGCGCGGCCGCTCGATCGTGCTCGACGTCGGCGCGTCCATCGGCACCGACGCGCGCTCGCTCGTCGAGCTCGCCATCATGGGGGCGGCGATGGCGAGCATCGTGCTCGGCATCGAGCGTCCCTCGGTCGGCCTGCTCAACGTCGGCACCGAGGAGATCAAGGGGCTCGAGGAGGTCAAGGCGGCCTCCCGCATGCTGCGCGAGGCGAACCTGCCGAGCCTCGCCTACCACGGCTTCGTCGAGGGCGACGACCTCGGCCACGGCACCGTCGACGTCGTGGTGACCGAAGGCTTCACCGGCAACATCGCGCTCAAGACCGCCGAGGGCACCGCCAAGCAGATCGGCAGCTACATCCGCGGCGCCATGAAGAGCTCGCTGCGCGCCAAGCTCGGCTACCTGCTCGCCAAGCCGGCCTTCGACGAGCTGCGCTCGAAGATGGACGTGCGCAACGTCAACGGCGGCGTCTTCCTCGGGCTTGACGGCATCGTTATCAAGAGCCACGGCGGCATGGACGCCATCGGCACGGCTGGCGCGATCGACCTCGGCTATGCCATGGTGCGCGATGAGCTTCTCGGCAAGATTCGCGACATGATCGCGCTCGCCCTGATCGAAAAGACCGCCGCGGCCGATGCCCCGGCACCGGACGCGCCGCCCCCGAGCGCCCCGCCGGAACCCGTCAGGACCAGCGAACCGTGACCCAACCCGCCACGCGCCGCCTGCGCTCCGTCGTTGCTGGGATTGGCGCCTACCTGCCCGAGAACGTCGTCACCAACGCCGACCTCGCTGCGCGCGTCGAGACGACCAACGAGTGGATCGTCCAGCGCACCGGGATCGAGCGGCGGCACATCGCGGCCGACGGCGAGACGACCTCGGTGCTCGGCCTGCGCGCCGCCGAGGCGGCCTTGCGCGACGCGCGGCTGACCGCCGCCGACATCGACCTCGTCGTCGTGGCGACCTCGACGCCGGACTACACGTTCCCCTCGGTCGCGACGCAGATCCAGGCCGGCCTCGGCATGAACCATGGCGCCGCCTTCGACGTGCAGGCGGTCTGCTCCGGGTTCGTCTTCGCGGTGGCGACGGCGGACAAGTTCCTGACGTCCGGCTCGCACCGGCGGGCGCTGGTGATCGGCGCCGAGACCTTCTCGCGCCTGCTCGACTGGGAGGATCGCACGACCTGCGTGCTGTTCGGCGACGGGGCCGCCGGGATCGTGCTCGAAGCCCAGGAGAGCGAGGGCACGAACCAGGATCGCGGCGTGCTCACCTCGCACTTGCGCTCCGACGGACGCTACCGCGACAAGCTTTTCGTCGACGGCGGACCCTCGACCACCGGCACGACGGGCCACCTGCGCATGGCCGGCAAGGAGGTCTTCCGGCACGCCGTCGGCATGGTGGCGGACGTCGTCGAGGACGCCTTCGCCGCGACCGGCACGACGCCGGACGACCTCGACTGGTTCGTGCCCCACCAGGCCAACCGCCGCATCATCGACGCCGCCGCCGACAAGCTCGGCATCGCCCGCGAAAAGACCGTCGTCACGGTCGACCGCCACGCCAATACCTCGGCCGCCTCGATCCCGCTGGCGCTGTGCGAGGCGCGGACGGACGGGCGCATCAAGGACGGCGATCTGGTGATGATCGAGGCGATGGGCGGCGGCTTCACCTGGGGCTCAGCCCTCATCAGGTGGTAGTCGAAAGACCCCCGTCCGAGAGCTGTCAAGGCCTTGCCTGCACGACGGAAATCGTGAAATTTTCGCCGCCGTGCCGCGTACCCCGGGGTGCCGCACGTGACGCGGCCGAACGTTCGAGAAGGCCTCATGACGAAAGCGGATGTCTTGTCCAAACCGCCGCAGAAGCTTGCGAGCGGGCCGACGCAGACCGTCACGCGCGTCGGCCTTGCCGAGGCCGTGTACCGGCGCGTCGGGCTGTCGCGAAAGGAATCCGCGCATCTCGTCGAGATGGTGCTCGACGAGATGACCGATCACCTCGCGATGGGCGAGACGGTGAAGCTGTCGTCCTTCGGCTCCTTCGTCGTGCGCGACAAGGGCGAGCGCATCGGGCGCAACCCGAAGACCGGCGTCGAGGTGCCGATCATGCAGAGGCGCGTGCTCGTCTTCAAAGCGTCGAACGTGCTCAAGGCGCACATGAACGGCGAGGCGATCCCGGAGGACGATCTCTAGGCCGTCCGCAACGTGGAAAGCCGCGCGGGACATCGGCGGGGCGGTAGGCAGGCCTCAGAAAATGGTTCAAAGTCCGCCGCCAGGGGGCTGAGGCGGCATGGAAAAGAGCGTCGACGCATTCCGCACGATCAGCGAGGTGGCCGAGGAGCTCGCGCTGCCGCAGCACGTGCTGCGCTTCTGGGAGACGCGCTTTCCCCAGGTGAAGCCGCTGAAGCGCGCCGGCGGCCGTCGCTATTACCGCCCCGTCGACGTCGTGCTGCTGAAGACGATCCGCCAGCTCCTCTACGAGGAGGGCTTTACGATCAAGGGCGTGCAGAAGCTCATCAAGGAGCAGGGCACGCGCGCGGTGCGCGAAGGCAGCCTGCCGATGCCGGTCGACCTCGCGGCGATCGATCCCGCCGACCGCGACCCCGACGGCGAGCTTGCCGTCGCTGCGGCGCCGGTCCCGGCGGAGGCCGAGACGCTGCCGGACTCGATCCGCGCCGCGCTCGAGGCGGGCGCCCGGCTCGACACGACGAGGCTCGGCCACCGCGACCTCGGCGCGCTGCGCGAGGCGCTCGCCACCATCGACGAATGCGCGCGCATTCTGCAGGCGCTGCGCCGGCCGCGATGACGTTGCGATGGCGCCGGCAAGCGTTGCGGACGCCACGGCCGTTCTCTATAAGGCCCGGAGTCGGAGTGTAGCGCAGCCCGGTTAGCGCACTTGTCTGGGGGACAAGGGGTCGTGGGTTCGAATCCCGCCACTCCGACCATTCATCCTGAACGATCAGGGCTCTCTGTGTCGCGCTTCACGTGAGCGCCGGCGCGCCGGCCTGAGACGATCGCTCGCCTCACCGCTCGAGGACCTGCCGGCTCGCCGCGTCGCGCGCCTGCCAGCCGTGGCGCTCGAGCTCCGGGTCGATGTGCTCCTCTACCGGCCAGCCGAGACAGAGGTAGGCGACGAGGCCCCAGCCGGCATCGACGTCGAGCGCCCGCGCGACCTCGGCACGGTCGAGGATCGACACCCAGCCGACCCCGAGTCCCTGCGCGCGGGCGGCGAGCCACAGCGTGCCCACCATCGCGGCGACGGAATGGTCGAGCGCCTCCGGCATGGTGCGGCAGCCCAGGCCGTGGCCCTGCGCCGTCGCGTGGTCGCAGAAGACGGCGAGCTGCACCGGTGCCGCCTCAAGGCCTTCGAGCTTGAGCCGCGCATACACCTGCGCGCGCTCGCCCTCGAGCGCGGCGAGCGCATCGGCGTTGCAGCGCGCGAAGCTGTCGCGCACGGCGGCGCGGGCCGGCGCGCTGGCGACGGAGACCCAGCGCCACGGCTGGCTGTTGCCGACCGAGGGGGCGAGCTGCGCGAGATCGAGCAGGCGATCGACGAGGGCGGGATCGACCGGTGCGCGCCGGAAGCGGCGGACGTCGCGGCGCCAGGCGATCAGGTCTTCGAGCTTCGCGCGGAAGACGTCGTCGAAGATCGGCGGCGCGCTCACAGCACCTTGCCCGGGTTGAGGATGCCCTTCGGGTCGAGCGTCGCCTTGATCGCCCGCATCACGTCGAGCGCCACCGGGTCCTTCACGCCGGGGAGCAGGTCGCGCTTCATCCGGCCGATGCCGTGCTCGGCCGAGATCGAGCCGCCGAACTTCTGCACGAGCCCGTGCACCGCGGCGGACATGTCCTCCCAGCGCGCCAGGAAGGCGGCCTTGTCGCCGCCGATCGGCTGCTGGACGTTGCAATGGATGTTGCCGTCGCCGAGATGGCCGAAGGCACAGAGCCTGGCGCCCGGCACCACCGCCTCGATTACCGGCACGACGGCGGCAAGGAACGCGGGCACGCTGGCGATCGGGACCGAGACGTCATGCTTGATCGAGCCGCCGAAATGCTTCTGGGCGTCTGAAATGTTTTCGCGCAGCGCCCACAGCTTCTCGCGCTGGTCGAGCGAGGCGGCGACCGCCGCGTCGGCGACGAGGCCGCGATCGGCGCCCTCCTCGAGCAGCGCGAGCAGCCGCGCGTCGAGCCCGTTCTCCTCGAACGAAGTCAGCTCGATCATCGCGTACCAAGGATGCCGGTCGGCGAGCGGCTCGTGACCGCCGAAGGCCTCAAGCACAAAGTCGATGGCGATCCGCGGGATCAGCTCGAAGGCCTCGATGCCGCCGGCGGCGCGGCCGCGGGCGAGATCGAGAAGGTCGAGCGCCGCCTGCGGGTCGCGCAGGCCGACGAAGGCGGTGGCCGTCGCGCGCGGCTTCGGCGCCAGCCGCAGCACGGCGGCGGTGATGATGCCGAGCGTGCCCTCCGAGCCGATGAACAGGTTCTTCAGGTCGTAGCCGGTGTTGTCCTTCTTGAGCTTGCTCAGGCCCGACAGCACGCGCCCGTCGGCGAGCACCACCTCGATCCCGTTGACGAGCTCGCGCGCGTTGCCGTGGGCGATCACGTTGAGGCCGCCGGCGTTGGTCGCGAGGTTGCCGCCGATCGTGCAGGAGCCGCCGGCCGCGATCCACAACGGGAACAGCCGATCGGCCTTGTCGGCCGCCTCGCGCGCCGCCTGCAGAGTCATCCCGGCCTCGACGGTCATCGTGTTCGAGACGGGGTCGAGATCGCGCAGCGCCGCGAGCCGCGTCGTCGACAGAACGACGGCATGGGCATCGTCGGGCGTCTGACCGCCGACGAGGCCGGTGTTGCCACCCTGCGGCACCAGCGGCGTCGCGGTGGCGTGGCAGAGCGCCAGGATCGCGGCGACCTCGTCGCGCGAGGCTGGGCGCACCACGCAGAGCGCGCGACCCGCGTATTTGTCGCGCGGCTCGTGCAGATAGGGTGCGATGTCGTCGGGCGCGGTGAGCAGATGGGCGGCGCCGACGATGGACGCGAGGCGGGGGACAAGGGCGCTCATCCCCGCACCTTACCGCGCTTACGTCACGCGTGCGCGCCTTCATCCATGTCGCGGCCGGGCAGGACGCGCGGCTGCAGCGAGACGACGACCGCCGCGCAGAGCGCGCTGGCGCCGACGAACACGATGATCGCCGTGCCGAGTCCGAGGCCGCGCTCGCTCGCCGGCAGGGCCGTCGTCGCCACTCCCTGCGCCGCGGCGGCCAGCGCGTAGGCGATGCCCATGCCGAACGAGCGGACCGAGCTGGCGAAGCGCAGCGACAGGAAATGCGGGACGAGCGCGAAGACGCCGGAATTCGAGGCGCCGATAACGAACGCGGTGGCGATCACCGCCGGCCCTGCCACCGCCCGCGTGAACGGCACCAGCACGAGCGCCGTGACGGCGAGGAGGACGAGGATGGTGGCGCGATCGCCGATGCGGGCGGCCGTGCGGCCTGCGCCGAGCTTGCCGAGGATCGAGCCGATCGAATAGGCGGCGATCGCCCCGAACACCTGCGTCTTGTTCCAGCCGTGCACCTTCTCGAGCAGGGTCGGGTAGAAATCGTAGACCGACGCCGCCAGGAACTGCACGACCGCCATGAAGGCGCAGGCCTGCACCGCCGCCGCATCGAGCCGGAAGCGGGGGCGCTGGGCCCCCATGGTCGGTCCCGCCGCCTTCTCGCGCTGCAGGCGCAGCCACACCGGGCTCTCCTTGATGCCGACGCGGATGAAGATCGCCAGCAGCGCCGGCGCGATGCCGACGAAGAACAGCGAGCGCCAGCCGAAATAGGGCACCAGCAGCGCCTGCGCGCCGGCGGCGGCGAGGAAGCCGAACTCGTAGCCGGCCATCATCAGCGAGGAGGCGACTTCGCGCGCCTTTTCCGGCACGCTCTCCATCAGCAGCGCCGCCGAGGCCGTCCACTCGCCGCCGAAGCCGATGCCGAAGAAGAGCTGGATGACGACCAGCGCGCCGTAGCTCCAGGCAAGCCCGGTGAGCCCGGAGAAGGCCGCGAACCAGACGACGCCGAGCATGAAGGTCAGCTTGCGGCCGTAGCGGTCGGCGAGCCAGCCCCAGCCGATGTTGCCGAAGATGCGGCCGACGCTCTGCGCGGTGATGACGAAACCCATCGCGGTCAGCGAGGCGCCGAAGTGCTGCCCGATCTGCGGCAGCAGCAGGATCAGCGCGACCTGGTCGAAGGCATCGAGGAACCAGCCGAGGAAGGCGGCGAGGACGAGCCGCCAGTGCGGGCGAAGCAGGGCGTAGGGGCTTTCGCCGGGTCGGTCGGTCAAGGTCGGCGGCTTTCCCGTCGCTGAGTCGTCGACGAAGTCGCGGGCCCGCGCGTTGGTTGCCGCGACATTCGCAACCCGCCGGGACCTGCTGGCGAAGACGTCGCCGTCAAACGGCCGGCACCACCAGCGCGGGCGCCTCGGCGGCCGGCTCGGCGTCGAAGACGCGGTTGCCCTTCACGTGCAGGCCGCCACGAGCGACGCGGGCGAGGGCGGCGGGGTAGATCGCGTGCTCCTGCGCCAGCACGCGGCGGCCGAGGCTCTCGGCCGTGTCGGCGTCGAGCACCGGCACCGCCGCCTGCGCGATGATCGCGCCCTCGTCCATCTGCGGCACGACGAAATGCACGGTGCAGCCGTGCACCTTCACGCCGGCCTGCAGCGCCCGCTCGTGCGTGTGCAGGCCGCGGAAGGACGGCAGCAGCGCCGGGTGGATGTTGATCATCCGCCCCTCCCACTGGGCGACGAACCAGGGGGTCACCAGACGCATGAAGCCCGCCATGCAGACGAGGTCGATGCGGTGGATGTCGAGCAACGCCTGCATGGCGCGCTCGAACTCCTCGCGGCCGGCGTAGATCTTGTGGTCGACGGCGGCGACGGCGATGCCCGCGTCGCGGGCGGCGGCGAGCCCGGCGGCCTCGGGACGGTTCGAGAGGACGAGCGCGATCTCGGCAGGAAATTCGGGGTCGCGGGCGGCGTCGATCAGCGCGGCCATGTTCGAGCCGCGCCCCGAGATGAGGATCGCCGTGCGGCGCCGGCTCAAAGCTTCAGCCGCCCGCGAAACTTGACGCGCAAGTCCTCGGCGGGGACGAGACGGCCCAGCGCGACAGGCGCCTCGCCGGCCAGCGCGAGGCTCGCCGTCACGGCCTCGACCGCATCGGCGGCTACGACGACGATCATGCCGATCCCGCAGTTAAAGGTGCGCAGCATCTCGGCCTCGGCGACGCGGCCCTGCGCGGCGAGCCAACCAAACACCGGCGGCACGGCGATCGCGTCGAGATCGATCTCCGCCGTCGTATGCTCGGGCAGCACGCGTGGAATGTTGTCGGGAAATCCGCCGCCGGTGATGTGCGCCAGCGCCTTGATGCCGGCGGTGGCGCGCAGGGCGGCCAGCAGCGGCTTCACGTAGATGCGCGTCGGCTCGAGCAGCACGTCCGCGAGGTCGCGGGCGGTCGCGAAGGGGGCGGGCGCGTCCCAGCCGAGGTCGGCATCCGCGACGATGCGGCGGACCAGCGAATAGCCGTTCGAATGCACGCCGGAGGAGGGCAGGCCGAGGATCACGTCGCCGGGCGCCACGTCGGCGCGCGGCAGCAGCGTGCCGCGTTCGGCGGCGCCGACGGAAAAGCCGGCGAGATCGTAGTCGCGGTTCGCGTAGAGGCCCGGCATCTCGGCCGTCTCGCCGCCGATCAGCGCGCAGCCGGCCATCCGGCAGCCCTCCGCGATGCCTTCGACGATCGCCGCGCCCACCGCCGGCTCGAGCTTGCCGGTGGCGAAATAGTCGAGGAAGAAGAGCGGCTCGGCGCCCTGTACGACGAGGTCGTTCACGCACATCGCGACGAGGTCGATGCCGATCGTCGCATGGCGCCCGGTCTCGATCGCAATCTTCACCTTCGAGCCGACGCCATCGTTGGCGGCGACGAGGATCGGGTCTTTGAAGCCGGCCGCCTTGAGGTCGAACAGGCCGCCGAAGCCGCCGATCTCCGCGTCGGCGCCCGGCCGGCGCGTCGCGCGCACCAGCGGCTTGATGCGGTCGACGAGCGCGTTGCCGGCATCGATGTCGACGCCCGCGTCGGCGTAGGTGAGGCCGGTCTTCTCGGCCTCGCTCATGGGAATACCTGCGGCATGAGGTGCGATTAAGCGCAGGAACGACCCCGCGCAAGCGCGCTCGCGCCCATCGGCAGCGCGACGGTCAGCGGTCGGTCGGGACGACGAACACCTGGCCGGGGTAGATCAGGTTCGGGTCGCGGATCTGGTTGAGGTTCGCGGCGTAGATCTGCGTGTAGCGCAGCCCGTCGCCGAGCCGGTAGCGGCTGATGTTCCACAGATTGTCGCCGCGCGTCACCAGCGCGGTGGCGATGGACTCGATCGTCGCGTTGGACCCTTGCGTCGACGACGACGAAGGCGTCGTCGCATCGGCCGTCGACGCGCTCGACGACGCCGAACCGCTCGGAGCGGGCGCCGTCGCCGTTGCCCCGAGGCTCGGCGATGCGGCGGGCGCAGCATCGTTCGTCGAAGTCTTGCCCAACGGCGCCGGGCTCGACGATGCGGAGGCGCCGGCATCGGTCGGTGCGGCCCCGTGCGACGGCGACGGGCTCGACGACGCGGGGCCGCCGACGTCGCTCGTCGCGGTCTCGCGCGAGGGTGCCGGGCTCGACGATGCGGAGGCCGCGGCGTCGTTCGTCGCGGGCTCGCGCGACTCTGGGCTCGTCGGCGCGGCGCCTTCCGGGGAGTGCGCGGCTGGGCCGGGCTTGGTCGGGGCGGCGGCGGCAGACGCGGGCGGCGCGACCGCCGGCTTGGCCGTCTGTGCCATCAGCACGGGCACGTCGAACGGCACCTCGGCGCGCGCGGTGACCTTGCCGTTGGGCCCCGCCGCATCGGCGCGCACGCTATAATGGCCACCGGTCAAACCGTGCTTAACGCGGACGCTCCAATCCCCGTCGGCGCCGGCCACGACGTCGGCGATATGCGAGTTGTTGAGATAGACGTGCACCGACGTGCCGGCCGGCGCGGCGCCCGAGACATAGACGCCGCTGCCGTTTTCGAGCTCCGCCGAGCGGATGATGACCTTGCCGGCCGGCTCGGCCGGGGTCGCGGCGCCGCCGGACGCGCCCGGAAGCGGCGACAACAGCTTCGTCGCCTTGCCGGGCTCGGCCAACGCGACCAGGGGCTTGCCCCTGTCCTTGCCCAGCTTCGGGACCGACACGGCGACGCTCTGCTTCGACTCGCGCGCCGGCGCGCCGTCTGGCATCTGTCGCAAGGTGAGCGCGTGGTCGCCCGGCGCGAGACGCTGGGGCAGGATCACGAATTGGCCGTTGGCGTCGCTCTTCGCCTCGCCGACGACCTTGCCGCCGGACAGCAGCGCGACCTTGGCGTTCGGCGCGCCCTTGCCGGCGACGACGGCGTCGCCTTGCGGCTCGACGCGGACGACGTCGAAGGAGGGCGACGTGTCGTCGGGCGCGGGCGACGTGGAAGGATTTGCGGCGGACGTCCCGGCGGGCGCCTTGGCGGACCTATCAGCGGGCGCGTCGGCAGACGAGCGGGGCGCATCGGTCCTCGGCGAGGGCGCGGCGGCCGCGGCTGGATCGCGGGTCGCGACCTGAGGCGCCGGCTGCGCGGGAGCCGAGCTCGTGTCAGGCGGAGTAGTGATGGGCGCCGGGGCGGCGGTGACCGGCTGGTCCGCAAGCGTCGCGACCTGCGGCTTCGGAGAATGCGTGACGTGCCAGTAGCGGCCGCCGAGGAGGCCGATGATGATCGCAAGTGGTATCAATACGAGGGCTGCGACCCTGGTTCTCGTCACACCTTTCTCCCACGGCAGCGCGCTGTTCGACATGTGCGCGCGGTCATATTTCGATATGTCTTAGGGCCTAGAAATCGCGCGCGATAGGCCCGCGGCTCTGCAATTCGTCGGAGACCGCAAATTCGCCACAAAAGTTCGGCGCGAGCCGGCCGCTGAGAGGACAGGACGTGCAACAAGAGATCACGCCGCGCATCGCCAACGTCTGCGTCTATTGCGGCTCGGCCTCAGGCGCCGATCCCGCCTTCGAACGGGCTGCGGTGACGCTCGGGAGGGCGCTCGCGGCGGCCGATGTCGGGCTCGTCTACGGCGGCGGCGGCCGCGGCCTGATGGGCCGGTTGGCGCATGCCGTTCTCGATGCCGGCGGCCGGGTGACCGGCATCATCCCCGACTTCCTCACCGATCGCGACGAGACCCTGCGCGAGGCGCAGGAGCACGTGGTCGTGCCCGACATGCACACGCGTAAGATGTTGATGTTCGAGCGCGCCGACGCCTTCGTGGCGCTGCCCGGCGGGATCGGCACGCTGGAGGAGTTGGTCGAGCAGATGACCTGGGTCCAGCTCGCCCGCCATACCAAGCCGGTGCTGATCGCCGACATCGGCGGCTTCTGGCGGCCGCTGGTGGCGCTGCACGGCTTCATCTGGTCGGCGACCGAGTTGGACTACCTCGTCGCCGAGAAGGCCGAGGACATCCTGCCGATGCTGCAGGCCGCCGTGGCGCGGACCGCCGCCGAGGGGGCGACGAAGACGACGGTGGACGGGCGGCTGTA